>JBKHDI010000006.1:0-102569 GCA_046541415.1 Phycisphaerae bacterium
GCCCTGCCCGGGCGAAGGCTGATGCTGTCCGGCCGCAAGCCGCGGGTCCTGAATGCCGACTCCGGAGCCCAGCTGGCGGAGTGGGCCAACCTGTCTACCTATGGATTGCCCCTGGCAGGGCCGAAGGGAGTCCTGGTCTGCGTGTCGGACGGGGCAGAGATGGCATGGATCGACCTGGAAAGCTACCGGACCCGGTTGCTGACGGTTCCGGAAGACGCCTATGTCGGCAATTTGACCTGGAGTGGAAGCGGACTGCTGGTAACAAATCCAGCCGGGGCCGGCCTATTGAGAATCACAGACTGACCTGGACGCCCATACCGGAACAAACGGGTTTCTTCCTGCCCGGTTGCTCAACATACCGCGTCTTCGAATTGCCATCCGCACACGCCGCAGATGCCGATCCCCCTGAAATCCCGTCAGACTTCCATCTCCTCGCGTTCAAGCTTCTCGGGGACGAAATTGCTGACTGCGGCGATATAGCCGCGCATGGCTTCGTCGAGTCGATCGGCAGCCTCTTGCCGCGTGCCACCCTTGGTGATGCACCCGGGCAGGGTCGGGCAGACGGCCGTGAAGCCGCCTTCCTCGTTTCTCAAGATTCGGATGGTCAGTTTCATCTGTCTGCGCCTTTTTCTGGAGGGCGAGAGGAACATTGACCGCTGCTGTCCGGTGCTGTCGCCGCACAGGCCGATTTGCCAACCAGGCCTGGGCCGCACAGGCCGCACTGAAAGATGCGAAGGCTCGGGCGCCTTGCCAGCGAAGAGTCCCCCAGAACTGCATTCGGGTCCTCGCCGTCTACCGCGCGGCATAACCACTACAGACGGCACGATCGTTACATCCATAGTATAGCGGATTGTATCGGATCCAAGCAAGGCAGCAGATGAGAGAAAATCCACGCCCGAAACGAGATACACGATCGGGCCGGCCGGTCGACCCTGGACAGAACCCCCTTGTATTGCGCATTTTGCGATATTCTGACCTCCCTGCCTGCCCAGAAGTATCTCCATGATCATGTCTTATTATCAACAGGGCCACGGCCAGAATTTCTGATCCCGGCCCGTTCGCCTTGCCTGCTGCCGAGCATATGAGGTAGAATCGGGTTACGAAATTCAGGCCCAGACCGAGTCCCGCAGCCCGAAAGGCCCGCCATGCCGATCTACGAATATACCTGCAGCGACTGCAACAACGAGTTCGAGTTGCTGGTAGCCAACCACCGCGCCAAGCCCAGCTGTCCCTCCTGCGACAGCAAGAAGCTCCAGCGGAAGTTCTCGACCTTTGCGGCCCACCAGAAGTCATCGGCCCCGGCTTGCCCCTCGGCCGGCCAATGTCCCTCTGCCATGCCCGGCGGACCCTGCGGCGGCGCCTGCCCGATGGCCTGAGCCCGGCGCAGGCCAACAGGCCGCGGAAAAACCCGCCTCAGGCAGAGGTTTTTGCTGAAACATTCTGACGTTTGCCTGTATACTTTGTCTACTCAGGCAGCTCCGGCCGGGGCCAAGACCGACCAGCCGGGCATCCAAACTGGTTCACGACAGGGAATTGTCCATGCAAAGAGCCTGGCTGTGTATCGCCCTCCTATCGCTCGCAACGGCCGTACAGGCCGATCGGGTCGATCTGAAGGACGGCAGCAGTCTCTTCGGACAGGCCAGCCAGACCAGCAGCCACGTCACGCTTAAGCAGGAAGACGGCCAGAGTCGGCAGATCCCCATCGAGCAGGTCCAGGCGGTCACCACCGACAAACAGCTCCAGCAGCAACTCCAGCAGAGCCTCCGCCAGGTCGAGCCCAACGACGTCTCGGGACTGATGGAACTGGCCGGCTGGGCCCGCCAGAACCGCCTCGAAAAGCAGGGCCGCCAGATCTGCCAGCAGATCCTCCAGATCCGTCCCGACCACCAGCAGGCCCGCCAGGTGCTGGGGTTTGTCCGTTTCGACGACCAGTGGCTCCGGCGAGATGCTGCGGTCGATTTGGCTGGCCGGATGCTGTCGGAGAACTCGGCCCAGGCGGTAGTCGATTCACTCGCCCCGGAACTGGTCCGCACGGCCGAGTCCGACGCGCAGCGTATCGAGGCGATGGCCCTGCTGGGCCGGGCCCAGTTGATCGCCGGCAGCTTCGCCCAGGCGCGCAACACCTTTCAGCGGGCGGCCGCGATGGCTCAACGACGCAGCCTGACGCGGATGGCAAACCGCTACGAGAACATCGCCTTGATCCTGAAACAGCATCCCGACGGGGTGTACCTGCTGCAGGAGGCCTACCCGGCCGATGCGGTCCTGATCGGCGGGCGCGAGTATCTCCGCCCAGGGCCGATTTCGCTGACCCATCCGCTGGGACTCGATGCGGCCATCCGAGACGCCGGCGGCGAGCACATCCGAATCGGGCGGGAGTTGATCGAACAGGCCGTAAGCATGGAAAGCTCCGACCCGGAACGAGCCAAGGCCAAGTATTACCGCGCCGAGTTGACGTTCGACCAGGCCGACAGCCTGGTCGACGGGCTCAGCCGCAGCTACCGCGTCGAGATCGCCCGACGGAAGATCTCGGCGATCCGGCAGGACATCGAGACCGCCGCTCGACGATACGACGACCTCGAACGGCAACTGGGAGCCCGGGAACTCAGCCAGGGCGGTTTCCAGCAGAAACTCGAGCGTATGATTCACCACCTGGCCAGCGTGGAGGAAGGCATGGATGAAATCCTCCAACTGGCCCAGCCCTACCGGCAGGACCTGGTGCTGGAAATCCAGTGGGCGCGGTCGGACTTGAGAACGATTCGTCAGAAACGAAAGATCCTCCAGGATGAACTCGACAGCTGATACATATCCCGTCCTGTCGGTTCTGGTGGCCTGCCTGACGGCCACCGCAACCACAGTATGGGCGCAGAACAGCACGGACGCTGCGACTGCCGCCGGACCCGACGCGGTGCACCAGGCCCTGAACCTGCTCCAGGCCAGCGAGTACGCCCGGGCCGAGCAACTGGCCCTGCAGAGCACCCAGGATTCCAGCAACAGCCGCCGCGGCTGGATGATCGCCGCCTCGGCCCGCCAGAGAATGGGCCAGCACGCCGAGGCGATCGCAGCCTACCAGATGGTCCTGCGGCAGGAAAAGACCGGGCAGATGGCCGAGTTCGCCAGGTCGCAGATCCAACTCTGCCGCCAGGCGATCGCCAACCGGCAGAAAACGGCCGAGGCGCCCTCGGCGGCCCTGAGCCAGGCCGATCGCAAGCAGTTGGCCGCCGTGGAAGATCGTGTCCACGTCGAGACCTCCACGAAATTCGTCGTCCGGGCCCGCAATGCCCGACTGGCCAAGGTGGTCCTCAAGGAGGCCGAACGCAGCCTGGAACGCATCTGCAATGATCTGCTCAACGGCATGCAGTTCGAGCACAACGTCGACGTGTACGTCTGGACCGATCGCAAGGAATACCTGAAAAACGCCTCCGACGCCCCGGAGTGGTCCGGCGGGAGTTACTCGCTCAAGCGCAAGGAGGACGGCATCAGCCGGCGGATCGACCTGACCCAGCGCGACGACGAGGGCAACCTCAGCCTGAAAATGCTCGACCGGATCCTGCCGCACGAACTGGCCCACCTGGTCATCCGTGAGGTCTTCCAGGGCGGCCAGTGCCCACTGGTCGTCAACGAGGGCCTGGCCATGCTCGCCGAGTACGAGATCGACAACGAGCGCATCCGCCTGGCCGGGACCGCCCTGGCCGGCCGAATGAAGATCTCCCTGGCCCAACTGCTGACCAGCCACTGGCACGACCTGGAAAACCCCGCGGTCTTCTATGCCGAGGCCTACAGCCTGATGGAGTTCGTCTACACGCGGCTGAACCGCCGTCAACAGAAGAGCCTGCTGGAGCACATGAAAGACGGCAGCACGTTCACCGATGCACTGCAACGGGCCCTGGCGATTCCCCACGACGAGACCTTCGCCAAACGCCTGGAAGAGGCCTGGCAGGACCACGCCATCGCCCAGGCCCAGTTCCTCAATGCGCTGGATGAAGGCTTCGGCCCGGACAGGTAGCCCTGGGGCCTCTTATCCGACCCGCCCGGCCAGGGCGGCCAGGCGGTCGATCAACTCCTGCGTATCGGCCGTGTCCCGCCCCATCGCCTTGGCGGCGTCTACCTCGTAGCCGCCCTGCCCGATCGCCTCGACGGTGGGCCAGTATCCGGTCCAGCCGTTGGCGATCGTCGCCAGCAGCACCGGCCCGTCCAGGCGCCCCCGCAGATCGATCGCCAGGGCCCCGAACAGCTCGACCGGGGCAGCGACCAGATAGACCGGCCCGATCCGCCAGACAGCCAGGTCCAGTTCGTGCTGCCCGCACGACCAGCTCTCGACGGCCGTGGACAGCTCGATGTCCTCGCCCAGGGGCCTGACCGCCTCTGCCAGCAGGCCGACCATCCCTGCCGCGGCCCGCGCGACCGGCTCGATCCGGGCCGGGTCTTCCTGCGTGGCCACCCACGGATGGGCATCCCCACTGGGGCCCTGGAGGAACATCGCCCGAACGTCGGGTCGGTACTGGCCCAGCAGCCGGCAGGCCTGGCCGGGCCAGTCGGCACTGACGACGCGGCTGGTCTTGCCCAGCACGACCGGGTGGGCCCCCAGCGAGAAGACCAGGACCGATCGCCGGCCTACCACCTGTTCCAGCAGCAGCACGCCACAGGTGGGGTCTACCGCGGGCCCGGGCGACAGTTCCGGCGACTCCTGCGGGTTCCAGCAGTGCTCGACCTGCCCCTGGCGAACCACCCGCCGATTGTACGCCAGGCCCACCGGGGCCTGCTGGAACGAGGCCCGGACCGGACAGAGCAGCCCGGCAGCAGCGGCGGCCGAGGCGGAGACCTTCTCCAGGAGCGTCTCGGCGTACTGCTGGTCGGGGTTTCGACCGTCGGGCCCGGTGAAGCGGGTCAGGAAGCCGCCGCGTTTTTCGACATCTTCCTGCGTGGCCGGCAAGGGACCGGAGTGCGTGTGCGTGCAGGCGACGATGACCCGGCCGGCGTCGGTCTCTGCGGCCTCGGCCGCGGCATGGCGGAGCTGTCGGGCGTAGTCGCTCGACAGGATGCACAGATCCAGGCTGATCAGCACGCAGCGGGTTTCCCCGTCGTCCAGGACAAGGCAACGGGCCGACAGCGGATCGTGCACCCCCGCATTGCCCGGCGGGAGCTTCTGCTGGCGGAACTCGTAGCCGATCAGGCTGTTGTCGGGACCACAGGTAATGTCGATCTGGTCGAAGCCGGCCTGGAGCATGGCAAAGTCCTTTCTGATCTGGCCAGACAGCATACCGCCCCCGATGGTCTCCTGCCAGCGCCCCTGCCCCTGGCCGCAACTTTTCTGCCGCCGGGCATTGACTTCGCGCCGCCGGGTACGATAAGAATACATCAGAACATGAAGACTTCAGTCGACAACCTCGCCAGCCTCTTCGGCCTGCTACCGGGCCTGGAAGAATGCTGCGCGGGCTGATCGACTGATCCGACAATCGATTCACCAGGACCCCCAAGCCCCGCAGCCGACGCGTTGCGGGGCTTTTTTGTTTGGCCCCGCTCGCCCCTGCGTTGCACAATACGAGACTCTGGCCAGAGACAAGCAGACAATAAGGAGACACCATGGCCGGCTATGACTTTACCGCCATCGAGCAGAAGTGGCAGACCTACTGGTCGCACCACGGGACGTTCCAGCAGCCCAATCCCGGCGACGACGACTTCGTCGCCAAGCCCAAGTTCTACGTGCTGGACATGTTCCCCTACCCCTCCGGGGCGGGCCTGCACGTGGGACACCCGGAAGGCTACACCGCCACGGACATCATCGCCCGATACAAACGCAAGGCCGGCTTTAACGTGCTGCACCCGATGGGCTACGACGCCTTCGGCCTGCCTGCGGAACAGTACGCCGTCGAGCACGGCGTCCACCCCCGCGTGACGACCGAACAGAACATCGCCAACATCGAACGCCAGATCAAGATGTTCGGCTTCAGTTACGACTGGACACGTCGCGTGGCGACCACCGACACCGACTACTACCGCTGGACCCAGTGGATCTTCCTGCAGTTGTACAACAGCTGGTACGATCCGGAGGTCCAGGCGGCCCGGCCGATCCGCGAGTTGATCGACAAGCTCGAGTCCGGCCAGTTGGTCGTCGATCTCGGCGGCCGGGTAATCCTGCCGCCCATCGGCGACACGGCCGAGCAGATCCTGGGCGTGCCCAGCGGCATACTCAAGTTCGCCGAACTGGAACCGGCCCAGCGGCGGGAGACCATCGACTCCGAGCGTCTGGCCTACATGGCCGAGGTGCCGGTCAACTGGTGTCCGCAGTTGGGGACCGTGCTGGCCAACGAAGAGGTCACCAACGAAGGTCGCTCCGAGCGCGGCGACTATCCGGTCTACAAGCGGGCCCTGAAGCAGTGGATGCTCCGGATCACCGCCTACGCCGACCGGCTGCTGGAAGACATCGAGAAGGTCGACTGGCCCGAGCCGATCAAGATCATGCAGCGCAACTGGATCGGCAGGTCCACGGGGGCTGAAGTCGACTTCCCGCTGGAGTCCCTGGCCGATGATGAATGGTTCGAGGACCGCAGCAGCAGCGGCTTTCCCGCAGCCGTCGATGACGAAGTCATCCGCGTCTACACCACCCGTCCGGACACGCTGTTCGGGGCGACGTACATGGTCCTGGCCCCCGAGCACCCGCTCGTACCGCACATTACCAGCGACCAGCAGAGACAGGCCGTCGAAGACTACGTCAGCGGCGCGGTCAACAAGTCCGAGCTGGAACGCACCGCCGAGAGCAAGACCAAGACCGGCGTATTTACCGGGGCCAACGCGATCAACCCTGTCACCAAAGAGCCGATCCCCATCTGGGTGGCCGATTATGTAATGATGGGCTACGGGACCGGAGCGATCATGGCCGTGCCCGCCCACGACACGCGCGACCTGGAGTTCGCCCGCACCTTCGACCTGCCCGTCATGCAGGTGGTCCAGCCTCCGGAAGGGCAGGACTGGCAGGGCTACGTGGGCCCGGGCGTGGCGGTAAACTCCGAGCAGTACAATGGCATGGCCACGGCCGAGATGAAGCGGAAGATCACCGAAGATCTCGCCGAGGCGGGCCTGGGCAAGGCGGCGACGAATTACAAGCTCCGCGACTGGCTCTTCAGCCGCCAGCGGTACTGGGGCGAGCCGTTCCCGATCGTCCACTGCCCGTCGTGCGGGACGATCAGCCTGCCCGAAAGCGACCTGCCCGTGCTGCTGCCGGAGATGGACGATTTCTCCCCGGCCGCCTCGGAAGACCGCGACGCCCCGCCGGCCCCGCCGCTGGGCAAGATGGAAAAGTGGGTCTCGGTCCACTGCCCCAGTTGCAACGAGCCGGCGCGGCGCGAACTGAACACCATGCCCCAGTGGGCCGGGTCCTGCTGGTATTACCTGCGATACCTCGACCCGAACAACTCCGAGCGGTTCGTCGACCCGGCCATCGAGAAGTACTGGATGGCCGGGCCGGACGGAAAGTCCCAGGGCATCGACCTCTACGTCGGCGGGGCCGAGCATGCCGTGCTGCACCTGCTGTACGCGCGGTTCTGGCACAAGGTGCTCTACGACCTCGGGCTGGTATCGACGCCCGAGCCGTTCTACCGCCTGTTCAACCAGGGCATGATCCGCAGTTTCGCCTACCGCGACCAGCGCGGGGTCTACATCGGCTACGACCAGGTCGATACCTCGGGCGATACCCCGAAGCACACCGAGACCGGCGAAGAGCTGTCCGAGAGCGTCGAGAAGATGTCCAAGAGCCTCAAGAACGTCGTGAACCCCGACGAGGTGATCGCCGAATACGGGGCCGACACGTTCCGTCTCTACGAGATGTTCATGGGCCCGCTGGAGGCCTCCAAGCCCTGGAACACGCGCGACGTACCCGGCGTTCACCGGTTCCTCCAGCGCGTCTGGCGGGTGGTCGCCGGCACGGACGAGCAGCAGGCCCTGCTGGTCGATACCCCCGCCGATCAGCAACTCGAACGTGCCCTGCACAAGCTGATCAAGAAGGTCGGCGAAGACATCGAATCGATGAAATTCAACACCGCCATCGCCGCGATGATGGAGTTCGTCAATCAGGTCTTCAAGGCCGGGCAGATCGGCCGCGACCAGGCCGAGCGGTTCGTTCAGGTCCTCGCGCCGTTCGCCCCGCACATCAGCGAGGAGCTCTGGCAGAAGCTGGGCCACGACAAGAGCCTCGCCTGGCAGGCCTGGCCGAGCTACGACGAGCAGATGCTCGCCGAGGAATCGGTCGAGATGGTCGTACAGATCAACGGCAAGGTCCGCGGACGGGTCGAAGTTCCCGCCGATGCGGAAAAGGACGACGTGCTCTCCGCCGCCCGGTCGGACCAGCAGATCGCCGCCAACCTCGAGGGTAAGAAGATTGTCAAGGAAATCGTCGTGCCCGGCCGACTGGTCAACTTCGTCGTCAAAGGGTGACGCCATCGGCAAAGTGAGACATCTTGTTCGGTTCTGCCTGATGGCCGCGACGATACCGGCCTGCGCAGTTCTGCCGGGCTGTCGGGAGCAGGACCCCCGGGCCGTCGCAGCCGTCCGCGACGTGCTGGTCCGCTGGCATGGGGCCATGCTGGCCGGAGACAGGCAGACGTACCTGGACTGCTACACCGGTACCGACGAAATGCTCCGGCTGGAGGCGGCGCGACTGGAGTTGCACACCGCGGCGATGGGGTTCCGGGACCGATACATTGCCGAGTACGGCCGGGAGGCTTGGCAGGATCACCAGGATACGGCCGGGGCATCGCTGGGCCTGCCCCCCGAGTCGGCGGAGTATCCTCACCTGATCGAGATCCGCATCAAGGACGGCTACGCCCTGCTGACCTGGCCCGATTCGCCGCGTAACCGGATGTTCGAAGTCAAGAAGACCGACCAGGGCTGGAAACTGGTAGCCGGTCAGTGGTTGGGATACACTGCTGGAGGACGCGGCGACATCCCGCAGACCATGCAGTTGAACCTGGATCTGGCCGAGGCGATCCGGGACATCGCCAAACGGATCGGGCAACCGGGTTACACAGCCCGGCGCGTTACCGAGCAGCTGGCAGAGCGGATGCAGGCGATCGGTCGGGGCGAGAGTTGAGCCGTACAGTGGCCGGTGTTTTCACTGGCCCCCAGACAGAGGTGCAAGTATGCTTGCTAGCATGAGCAAACGCTACGAGAAGTCAGAAGCAGCCTTCAACCGGGCCTGCAACGTCCTGGTCGGCGGAGTCAATTCGCCGGTCCGGGCGTTTTCGGGGATCGACCGCAGCCCCGTGGTGATCTCCAAGGCAGGCGGGTCGCGCGTGACCGACATCGACGGCAACGAGTATATCGACTACGTGGCGTCCTACGGGCCGGGCATCCTCGGCCACGCCCCCGAGATGATCTCCACGGCCATCAGCAAGGCGGTCCGCCACGGCACGAGCTTCGGCGCACCGACCGAGACGGAAACGATGGTCGCCGAGGCCGTCGTACAGGCCGTCGAATCGATCGAAAAGGTCCGCTTCGTCTCCTCGGGTACCGAAGGGGTGATGACGGCCGTCCGCCTGGCACGCGGGGCCACCGGGCGAGACAAGATCATCAAGTGCATCGGCTGCTACCACGGCCACAGCGATTCGATGCTGGTCGCCGCCGGCAGCGGTGCGGCCACGATCGGCCAGCCCTCCTCGCCCGGGGTACCCGAAGCCGCCGCCGGCCAGACGATTCTCGTACCTTACAACGATGCCTCGGCCGTCGAGGACGCCATGGCCCAGAACGCCGGACAGATCGCCGCGATGATCGTCGAACCGGTCGCCGGGAACATGGGCACGATCGCCCCGGCCGACGGGTACCTCGCCGAGTTGCGGGAGCTTTGTAACAAGGCCGAGGCCCTGCTGATCTTCGATGAGGTGATAACCGGCTTCCGCCTGTCCTACGGCGGGGCCCAAGGGGTCTACGAAGTCCAGCCGGACCTGACCGTGCTGGGCAAGATCATCGGTGGAGGCCTGCCCGTCGGCGCCCTCGGCGGCCGGGCCGAGCTGATGGACCAGTTGGCGCCGCTCGGTTCGGTCTACCAGGCCGGGACGCTCTCGGGCAACCCGCTGGCAATGGCGGCCGGCCTGGCCACGCTGCAGTCTTTGCAGACCGAAGACTTCTACGACGACCTGGAGAACGCGGCTTCCTCGCTCAAGCACGCCCTGCACAAGGCGGCCGAGGCGGCGGAAATCGACGAACAGGTGACCATCAATCGCGTCGGTTCGATGCTGACGGTCTTCTTCCATCCCGGGCCGGTGACCAACTTCGCCCAGTCCGAACAAGCCAACAAGGCCGCCTTCGCCGCCTGGTTCGCCGCGATGCTGGATGAGGGCATTTACCTGCCTCCCAGCCCGTTCGAGACGCTCTTCGTCTCCAGCGCACACGACGCCGAAGACATCAAGGCCACCGGCAAGGCGGCACGGGTAGCCTTCACAGCCGCGGCCTCCCACCTGTAAGGGGACACTGTCAGCATGGCCAAACCGGCGAAATTCAACGGATCGGAGTACCTGGCCGCCTTCCGAACCACCCGCCGCTTCAAGAACCTCTTCCTGCTGGTTCTGGTTCTCTGCCTGCTGGCCCAGTTGACGGCCTACGTACTTGTCGTCCACGTCGGCGTGGTCGACGCCATCCATTCGATCGAGCCGCCCTCGCAGGAGGCCCAGGCAGCGGCCTCGGGGTACGAGACCGTCTTCATGCTCCTGCTGCCCTGGACGCAGTTTGTGGGGTTCGTTTCGGGCATCCTTCTTACGTTGACCATCAGCTTTACCGCCAGGATCTCTCTGGTCGACCGTCTCGGCGGCGTGGCCGGGTTCGTCCGCGCGATGTTCTGGACCCTCCTGGCCGCGGCGATGGTCACGCCCTGGCAGACACTGCTCGAACTGCCATATGCCTGGGGCGCCCTGACCGACTACATCGAACTGCTGACGGCCACGGCGGATATCCGCCCTGCCTGGGGCGGCCTGGCCAGCAAAACCGAACTGTACATCACCACCGCAAGACTGGTTGCCTATCCCGCCCTGGCCCTGGTTGCGCTGGTCGTGGCGCAGATCAGCTTCATGCAGGGCTACCGACGGCTCGGCACGGCCGAGGCGGCCGGCTCGGGCGGGGCAAAGGTTTGACTGGCCCCGCCCGGCTGGATAGCATGGCAACGTCGTGAGATCAGCCTGTCAATTTGACGATTCGCCGGCCCGCCTGGCCGCTCTGGCCATCGCGGCGATTCTCCTTGCGGTCCCGACCGGCTGCAGCCAGTCTGCCGGGCCACCCCGGCGGGTGCAGGGCTCCGGCGGCAGGGCCGTCCCCGCCGGCCAGGGCACGATCCTGCCAGGACGAACCGAAACCGAGACCCAGAAGCAGGAATTCATCCGCGCCATCCGCCTGCGCCTCTACACCATCGAAGTGCCCATCGGCCTGGCCAGTGCGACCGAGGAGATCTGGAGCTACCTCGACGAAGAAGCCGTCGGCGCCCGGACGCACGTGGCGCTGGGGCTCAACGGCATGCGGGTCGGTCTCGGCCGGGGGCAGGACTGGCCCGAGTTGGCGGGCATCCTCCAGAAGCTCACCGGCCGGAAGATCAGAGACGGGGCGACCCACCTGCTGCCGGGCAACACGACCAGCATCTCGATGAAGCGGGACGTGCCGGTCCAGCCGCTGTTTTTCTACCGCCCGGACCGGACGCTTACGGGGCAGGTCTATCCGGATGGGGAATTTCTGCTTTCGGTCTCCTGCGGGCTGAACCCGGAAGATACCAGCCAGTTGCTCTTTACCGCCATGCCCCACCTGCGGACGGTGATCGACCGCCCCCGCTACATCAATCGCAACGGGGCGGTCAGCGTTATCCGGGGCCCGCAGTTCATCGAGTTTCGCGACCTGCTCTTCCAGCTTTCGGTCCCTTCCGAGTCGTACGTGGTGATCGGACCGGGACGCGAATCGCGCAGAAAAACCAGCATGGGCCATTGCCTCCTGGTACATTACAGGAAGGGTATACCGTTCGAAACCGTGCTGGTTATCGTGCCAGAGGCCTTTTCGGCACCGCGGATTCGTACTAGAATGGGTTCATAGCCTCACCGACCGGAGTTTTGTTCGAGCCATTTATGCAACCAGATTCGCTGCCCAACCAGTTCCACCAGAAGATCATCCAGGCCTCAGCAGTGGCTGTGCTGGTCGTAGACGCCGACCTTCAGGTCCAGTACGCCAACCCTGCTGCCAGGCGGCTTCTCAGCGACGGGCAGGACGACGACCTCTCGGGCCGGTCTGTCCTGGAAGTTCTGGGCGCCGATGAGGGGAAGGTCATCCAGCCGCTCTGCCGACGGGCCCTGGAGGGCAAGTCCACCGATTACGTCAACTTCCGCCTCGAACATCCCGACCACCGGGTCCAGCAGCTCCTGCTGGCGATGAATCCGGTAACCGACGAGACCGACGAGGTCTGGGGCGCGGCAATCTGGATTCTGGACAACACCGAGAACCGCCGGATGAGCGAACAGCTGGCCCAGGCCGAGAAGATGGCCTCGCTGGGAACCCTGGCCGGCGGCGTGGCCCATCACTTCAACAACATTCTCGGCGGGGTCGCCACCTTCGTGGATTACGCCCTGACCAGCGGGGATGACACGGCCGCCAAGCGCGCCCTGCAGATGACCGCCGAGGCCGCCGCCCGGGCCTCGAAGATCACCCAGTCGCTGCTGTCGTTCGCCAAGCACGAGTCGCTCCAGCCGGACCTGGCCGACCTGACAGAGGTGCTGCTGACCTTTTCGCACCTGGTCGAGAGACCGCTGCACGAGCGGGGCATCGAGCTGAAGCTGGAGATCAAGCCCGTGCCGATCATCGCCGTCGAGGCCAACTGCATGCACCAGGTCCTCGGCCACCTGCTGAGCAACGCCGAAGAGGCCATGCCCTCCGGCGGACAGATCCGCCTGTCGCTTCGGCAGGATGGCGGCGAGGTGGAGATCGCCTTTGCCGACACCGGCGAAGGGATCGACCAGGAGAACATCGAGCAGGTGTTCGAACCGTTTTTCACCACCAAGGGCCTCCTGGCCGGGGGACAGCAGGGCAATCCGGGCCTGGGCCTGTCGATCGTACACGGCAAGGTGCTGGAAATGGGCGGGACGATCTCGGTGGAGTCTACGCCGGGCGAAGGGACGTGCTTCCGTATCCGATTCGCGGTTCCTGTCCAGAGACAGGAGCCAGAATCCCTCCCGGGCTGAGACATGCGAATCCTCCTTCTCCAGACCGTCAGTGACCGGAATCAGCCGTGGGCCCGGTTCGATCACTGCCTGGGGATCCTCTCCTCGCTGCTGAAGTACGACGGCTTTACCCTGGAGATGCTGACCACCCGGGGTCATGACCCCCGGGCCCTGTATCGGGCGGTGGTCCAGGCCAGGCCGCAGTTCGTGATCGCGATCGTCCGCCCAGCCAGCCACTCGGCCATGCGGCGCAACCTGGCCTGGTTGGCCGAGAACTACCCCCTGCCCGTCCTGGCCATCGGCCCGTATGCATCGGCCCGTCCTGCCGAGGTCTTCGCCTTCCCGGGCATACAGGCGATGATCGTGGGAGAATACGAACGACCCGCCGCAGCCTACCTGGCCGCTGTGCGCGACGGGGCCGAGCCGGAGGGAATCGCCGGGCTCTGGACGCAACGCCAGGGGCGGATCGAGCGGACGGCCCTGGGGGGCCTGGTCCGGGATCTGGACGAACTGCCCCACCCGGACCGGACGATCTTCCCCACCCGCAACTGCATCGAACAGACCGGGGAGTTTCCGATCAAGGCCGCCCGGGGCTGCAGCCGGTGGTGCGGCTACTGCGTCAACGACTGGTTCCACGACCTCTACAAAGAGCCCGACCACTTCCTGCGGTACCGCAGCTGCGAAGACGTGATCGACGAAGTCGCCACCGCCCTTTCGACCTGGCCTCAGATCCGTACGATCCGATTCCTGGACCACGCCCTGCTGTCCGACCGCGATTGGGCGGGCCAGCTGGCGGGCGAGTGGAGTCGCCGGATCTCCTCCCCCACCACCTGTCATGTGCGCCTCGAGGAATTCGCTCCCACCGACATCGAACTGCTGGAGGGCCTTTCCTGCGGCCGTGTGCATACGCAGATCGCCTCGGGCTCCAGCTTCATCCGCAACGAGATCTTCGGGATGGACCTCAGCGACGAGCGGATCCGCAGCGTCTGCGCGACCCTGGCCGAGGCGGACATCGCCGTGTCCGCCGATGTTTTCGTCGGCTGTCCATACGAGACGGAAATCAGCATCGAGGACACGCTCGAGCTGCTCTGGTCGATCCGCCTGGAGAAGGTCAACGTCAAGATCTTCCATCCCTTCCCTGCCACCCGCGCCGAGGAGCTCTGTGGCGAGCAGGGCTGGATTACCGCCCGATCCGTGCGCGGGCGTAACCCGAATCAGCCGGTTCTGGACATGCCTTCCCTGGGGGCAGACAAGATCATCGAGATCGCCCGGAAGCTGCCCGGACTGGTCCAGAAGGGCCCGCGTGCCCGAGCCCGAAAGGCCTTTGCCCGCATCAACCGCCGACGACGCTGAAAGCAGCTGGGAGAGGCCCTTGCCCAACCGCGGCCAAGTGCATACATTGGAGGTTTCCCCGGACCGAAGGCAGGACTTGTGCAGCTTCGCCCCATACAGAAAAAGTGGAGACTCTTCCGGACGTGGATCACGCGGCACCCGATCTGGTGCGCCTGGCAGGTGACCTACCGGTGTAACTTCCGCTGCCGCTTCTGCGGGTACTGGCACGACCCGTTGGGCCGCAAGGGCGAGCCTTCTGTCGAGGAGTACCACCTGGGGGCCAGGAAGCTGGCCAATACCGGAACGATGCTGGTCTCCCTGGCCGGCGGCGAGCCGATGATCCGCCAGGACCTGCCCGAGATCGTCCGGGCGATCGGCCGCTACCACTTCCCCTTTGTGACGACCAACGGCTGGTTCGTCACCGAACAGTCCGCCCGGGAGCTGATGGCCTCGGGCGTCTGGGGCGTCTCGGTGAGCATCGATTACGCCGACCCCGCCCTCCACGATGCCAATCGCGGCGTCGACGGGGCCTGGCAGGCTGCCTGGCGGGCGGTCGAACTGCTCAGCGAAGCGCGGGTCCACAAGTACCAGCGCGTCAACGTCATGTCCGTGCTGCTCAACGACAACATCGACCAGCTGGACGCTCTGCTGAAGATGGCCGCCGCCCGCGGGGCCTACTTCATGATCCAGCCCTACGGACACCTCAAGACCGGCTCGCGGGCCCACGGACACGATGACGGCCCCGTCTCGCCGAGGCTGCTGGATCTGCGTTCGCGGTTCGCCAACTTCCTGTCCAACCCGCACTACCTGGGCAGGTTCGACCAGTTCCTCGCCGGCGGCGTGCCCGGTTGCCGCGCCGGGCATGCGTTTTTCAACATCGACTCGGCCGGGGACATCGCCATCTGCGTCGAACGCAAGGACCGCCCGATTGCCAATCTCTTCGTCGACAGCCCCCAGCAGATCCACCGCAAGCTCCGGGCGGCCGGCAAGAACAACCCCTGCACCGACTGCTGGTACAACTGTCGCGGCGAGGTCGAATCGCTCTACAACCCCGTCGGGGTGGTCAAGTCCCTGCCGACACTGCTTCTGGACCGCGGCCGCGCCCCCGAGGCCCAGCCGGCCGAGTGAGCCTCAGCGATCCCGCAGGCGATGGTCGGCCCGGCGGATCGGCGCATCGAGCAGGCGGACGCGGATGTTGCTCAGGTACGGCCAGAACTTCTCGTCCGGGTCGGCCCCGAGGTAGCCCGAGACCCAGACTTCCTGGCCCAGGCCCGTCCAGGCGGTCCCGATGTCGGCGGCGGTGAGCTTGCGACAGTAGGTGGGCCTGTGGGGCCCTGCCCAGGCGTTGCCCACGAAGACCGCCTCCTGGTCGGTCTGGAAGTCCCACCGGCTCCATTGGCCGGGATATTTCACTTCGACCAGGTCGGACCGTCCGATCATCGCGTCAGGCTTGCCGTCGGCGTCGGTGTCGGCGTAGGCGACGTAGCAGAATGCCCCGCCGGGCCCGGCCTCGGGATGGGCCATGCTCACCCGGATTGTCCGGGGGCCCTTGGCCTTGTCCATTGGCCAGACCTGCAGGCGATGCGGCAGGACGCGGCGCCGGTCGGTCTGGCGGACCGCCCCGACGAAGTCCTTGTTCTCCAGGCCCTTGGGTTCCACGCTCCCGGTTGGGCTCGACAGCGGGCCCTTCTCGGCCAGCAGGACCTCCAGTGCGCCCTGGAGCTTCTGCATGCGGGCATCGAGTTCTTCTGCGCGCTGTCGGGCCCGTTGGAGCTGCCGCGCTGCCGCCTGCTGGGCGTCCTTGCCGGCCAGCTGCTGGTGGATCGCCTCGGCGTCGGCCAGTTCGCTGCGGGCCTGGCCTCGCAAACGACGCATCCGGGCCAGTTCTGCGGTGATGCGTCGGGCTTCGGCCAGCAGGGCCCGGGCCATCGAATCGTCGTTGTCCCCATCTCCCGGGCCCGCGGGATCACCGGGGACGACCCAGGCGGCCCCGTCCCATTGCATATCCTGCTTGACCAGGCGCGGGGCGTTGTAGCGTGTCACGCCCGTTTCGGTGGAGATCATCGTGCCCTGCTGGGCAGGCGAGTCATAACGACTGATACGAACAACGGATACGATCTTCTCATTGGTCTGCGGCGGCTGGAATTGGTCCCGCACCTGCCCATCGGATGCGGTGAGCTGGTAGTAAACCAAGGCCGACGGATCGCCGGCGCGTGACGCATCGGCCGTCAACAGGGACAGGAGACAGGCCAGCAGGATCGGGACGTTTCTGTGGTTCATGGCGGGGCTCCAACGGGTCCGGCTGCGCGCAAATCGAGCAGCATCCTGTTTCCTATCGGAAGCAGCGGCGGGCAAATGCAGTCAACCGGTCATGCTGGATCGGGGCGGAACATGAACCACATGGGCACAGGGCCGAGCTGGTCCTCGGCGATGACCTGATAGCCGAACCGGCGGTAGTATTCGACATTGCGGGGCGACGGGGTATCCAGCCCGAGACCCCGGGAGGTCGGATCGCGGCCGGAGATCTGGGGAATCGGGCCATGGAGTGCTCCTATCCTGATGCGTAATAGCAGGCCCGGACTGAGAACTGGGATGCGACAATCCGACTTGCGGGGCTTGCCATTGGGCGTCGATACAGATACGATCCTCTTCAGAAGGACCTGCCATGGAAGAGATACTCGACGCCGAACAAGTTGCCGAAGCCATCGACCGCCTGTCTCAGGCGATTCTCAACGCGCCGGACCGGGATGAGAAGGTCGCCGTGATCGGCGTGCGCACGCGCGGCGAGAGCCTGGCTGCCCGGCTGGTCGAGCGGTTCCGGGCCGAGGGGCTCGACGTGCAGCTTGGCGTGCTGGACATCACCTTCTACCGCGACGACCTGTCCCGGCGGCGCGGCGTGCCGCTGGTGCGGGCCACGGAGATCGATTTTGACATCGACGATACCTGGCTGCTTCTGGTCGACGACGTGCTGAACACCGGGCGCAGCGTCCGGGCCGCCCTGGACGCGCTGCACGATTTCGGCAGGCCCAGGCTGATCCGCCTGGCCGTGCTGATCGACCGGGGCGGACGCGAGTTGCCCATCGCCGCCGATTTCGTCGGCCAACGTGCCATTGTCGAGCCGGGCCGCCGCGTGCAGGTCCGACTGAAGGAGAATGATGATGCCGAAGGCGTCTACCTCGTCTGAGCCGGAATCCGCCACAGCCGATGCAGTCCAGACCGGCGATGGCCAGTTCGTCTGGAAACGCAAGGACCTGCTGGGTCTGGATGAGCTCTCTGCCCGGGAGATCACCCACCTGCTGGACACGGCCGAGAGCTTCGAGGAAGTCTCCACCCGCTCAATCAAGAAGGTCCCCGCCCTGCGGGGCAAGGTCGTGGCGCTGATGTTCTTCGAAGACTCCACCCGCACGCGGATGAGCTTCGAGCTGGCGGCCAGCCGCCTCTCGGCCGACACGCTGGTCTTCACTGCCAAGGGCTCCAGCGTCTCCAAGGGAGAGACCACGCTGGACACCGTGCGGAACATCGAGGCGATGGGCGTGGACATCTTCGTCATTCGTCACGGCCAGTCGGGCTCGGCCCACCTGATCGCCCGCCAGGTCCCCTCGAGCATCATCAATGCCGGCGACGGCCAGCACGAGCACCCCACCCAGGCCCTGCTGGATATCTACACCATCCGCCAGAAACTCCGCAGCGTGGCGGGCAAGAAGGTCGCCATCGTCGGCGACATCGCCCACAGCCGCGTAGCACGCAGCAACATCCTGGGCCTGCGCAAACTCGGGGCCGAGGTGGTCGTCGTCGGCCCGCCGACGCTGGTGCCCGGGGCGATTACCGCCATGGGCTGCGAGGTCTGCCACCGTTTGGACGACGTGCTGGAAGAGGTCGACGTGATCAACATGCTCCGGATCCAGTTCGAACGCTTCAGTGGCAGCCTTTTCCCCTCGCTGCGGGAGTATCACAAGCTCTACGGGCTGGACGGGGAAAGACTCCGTCGCTGCAAGGATGACGTGCTGATCATGCACCCCGGGCCGATCAACCGTGGCGTGGAGGTGACTTCCGATGTGGCCGACGGGCCCAACAGCTGCATCCTGCAGCAGGTGACCAACGGTCTGGCGATCCGCATGGCCGTGCTCTACCTGTGCAGCCAGGCCAGATGAACCAAAACCCGAAAATCCATAAAACACCACGTGTTGCCGTCGAATCCTTGCTTAGAAGCAGCGGGATCGGCATAATCTAACCTCTTTGACGCTCGTCACAGGTCTCAGCACAGAAAGGAAATCGAGATGAAGTACGTGTGCGATGTTTGCGGATGGATTTACGATCCGGCCAAGGGTGACCCCGACAACGGGATCGAGCCCGGGACGGCTTTCGAAGATCTCCCCGATGATTACGTCTGCCCCGAATGCGGTGCAGAGAAGGATCAGTTCTCCCCCCTGGACTGAAACTGCATCCGAGAGAAAGTCCGGCCCAGGCCGGCATGCACAATCCTGAATCCCTAGACCGCGACGTCTGGGATTCTTTTTTTGCGCTTAAATCCTTGCTCAGCTCAGGCCGTTTGTGTCTCGGCCAGGCTGGATTCCAACCACCGTCGGCTGGGCAGGATGACATTCTCTTCCATGCCCCGCACGCAGCGAACCAGGCACGGCGAGAGGCTGAATGACTCCTTCTGGGCCGGCTGGAGAACCCGCGGGTTCTCACAGTTTGCTTGGCTGCAGAGCGAGTTTCTGTCCTTGGATTCCATCATCTTCCCCGGTTCCCATTGGTTTTATCTGCCTGCGATACGTCTGCTTCCCTATGACAGACGCACGAGAGGGCCAGACGTTGCAGCGAAGATCGAGAATTGACAAAACTGTTACGACCGGGAACGACCAGCGCTGCTGCCCTCATCGGCGTTATAGACGCAGAAAGCAGCAAATCCAAGGGTTTAAGGGACGATCCTGAGATTTCCGAGCCTGGGAGAAATCCAGTGCCCTGCCCCCTCTTGTGGCTCATCCGAGCGGCTGGAAGCCCCCACTGCTCCCCCGCCTTGGGACAAATGGCCACGGAAAACACCGGCTTTCCAACAGCTGCCAACAGCTTTTCCACAGGCTGCCAACAGCAGTTCGATGAGAATTGAGGGATTTTGCCGGCAGATTTCCTCAACGGGCGGCGAAGATCAGGACGCTCAAGCCCACCCCGGTGAACATCAGGGCATAGCCTATCCAGTAGACCAGTCGCATGGGTCGGGCCAGGTCCGTCGCGACGAAGCCCGATTCCCTCCGCTCAGTTCGCAGCGAGGCCCGGGCGATGCTGAAGAGCCCGAAACCCAGGGCGATCAGGCCGAGAATCACCCGCCCCATCATCGCCGGGAACAATTGAAGCGAGGTCACGACAATGCTCACGCAAAGCGACGTGCCCCAAAGCAGGGCGCGCAGCGGCGTGGACGTGACCGGCACGGCCATTATTTGCCAGAGTCCTGTACGGGGTGTGTCCGACATTTCTTGCCTCCTGAGGCTGAAGTTCCCCTCGCAGCATCCTCCATTGAACTGCATTCTACCACGAATGTCGGATTTTGCCTACCCCCCCACCGTGTCCCAACCGGTAGAATGCGCTGCCATGGAGACTCTGTACGTGTTACACAAGCACAGCGGATACGGCCAGTTACATTATGACCTGATGATCCGTAACGGCCAGCAGCTCACGACTTGGCAGCTGATGGAAGATCCCCGCCACTGCCCTCTCGGCCAAGCCCTGGGCGCCCGGCTGATCCAGCCGCACAGGCTGGCCTACCTGGAATACCAGGGCCCTGTCAGCGGCCACCGCGGTCAGGTGGAGATCATCGACCGTGGCGCGTGTCAATGGCAGCCGGGCGGGCTGGACGGTCCCCTCGAACTGGTCATGGACGGGCCCGGCCTGGCCGGTCGGTGGCAATTGGAACCGGTTGGGGAAGATGTTTGGCAGATCCAGCGGTTGGGACGGGACTGGCAGGCGCACTGGACGGGCTGCTAGGAGGCCGTCGGCTCGAGCCAGAGGATCAGCGCCCCGTCCTTGATGTCGACCCGGCGAAGATGGACTTCGCGACGATCCCACTTGAAATTGGCCGGTACCCCGGCCGACCGCGAGGCCGACCAGAGGATGGTCCGCAGGAGGACGGCGAGTTTTTCCGATGGCTTCTGCTGCTGGTCTTCTGCAGGGGCAGGCAGGGAGTCGATCAACTGGGCCAACTGCTCCTGGACCATGCTGTCCGGCAGCGAGAGGGTCCCGACGCGCACATCCAGCAGTTCCACGGAAAACGTCCCGTTTTCCACCTGCGGGCGAAGGTCGAAGGAGACGACCTTGTTGTACTCGGTCGAGCGGATCATCAGAGTCAGGGTCTCTTCGCTGAGACTGACGGCCGGGCCTGCCAGGCCCATGCTGGTCATCTTCTCGTGGACTTCCCCCGGCTTGGTTCCCTGTTGGAAGACCGCGATTTCATCGATCGAAGCCAGGTACTCGTTCAAACGGCTTTCAGTCAGCCGGAATGCGTCGCGATAGCCGTCGTGAATGAGATTGTTCAAGCGGGAGACATCGTCCCAGAAGGTCTGCTCGGCCACGTCGCGCCGCTGCTGAAAGGTCAGCTCGGCAGGATGGTAGGCCTCGGGAACCCGGCTGAGCATGTAGTAGACCACGCCGGCCGTGATGACCAGCAACAGCACGATCGCCAGCAGCGACCACTTGATGACACGTCCGATGCGCATGATATCTCCCGATGGAACCGGCTGCAGTTATACCTTCAAGGCAGGTCGGATTCAAAGGCATCCTGCCGGCGGAAGTACTCCAGGACAATTGCGCGGTGCTCGGGACGGACCTGCCCGGCAGCGATGGCGTCTGCCGCCCGGGCCCGGGCAAGGGCCCAGGCGTCGGAGATAGGCAGCCATTGCGATGCAATGCCGGGGTCCTGAAGTTCGGAGTCTCCCTGCGGCTGGACATCCGGCTGCCAGACCAGCACCGGACCGGCCGGGGGAGGCGGAAGCTTCGTCGGGCCCTGCTGGTCCTGTTGTTGCGGTGCTTCGATGAGTCCGGGCTCCTGGTCGGTCGATATCCCCGCGGCGGCCTGTACGTCGGGAGGCAGGTACCGTGTCGGCTCGATCCCCATCGCCTCCAGACGGGCCAGGGCTTCGGTCAGCTCCTGCCTGTCGGCCTTGCGAGCGGCCCGGGCAGCATCAGCCAGCAGGCGGGCCTGTTCGGAGCTGTCGGTTCGCCCGGCTGCGTCGTAGAGCGAGTCGGCAAAGCGGTTCCGCTGGTCGGCGGAGAGTCGTTCGACCTGGCGGGCTACTACACGTGAGAACGGAGTCGCCTGAATGTTACGGTGGTCAAAGGTAACCAGGATCGCCGAGGCCAGGATTGTCATCGCCAGCAGGCCGAGTGGAACCGGATTGATCGATGGCAGATCGCCGCTCTCTACGGGCCGATGTTCCAGCGCAGAGACGACCTGCTTCTCCACGGCGGACAGGGCCTCTGGATCGACGGGTTCCGGTTTCATCACCACGGTGGCAAGTCGGTGTTCCAGTCCCAGCCGTCGGTCCAGCCGGCACGCCACCGCCGACAAGGACGGTCGGAAGTGCCACGCCGCGATGGCTGAGACCCACAGTCCGAAGGTCCCTGCCGGCAGGACAACCACGATCAGAGCGGTCGTCTCCTGGCGAAAAGGGGCGAGAATGTAAATCGCTACCACCAACGACAAGACCATTGCCCATGCCGAGACCAGGCCTTGGTCTTTGCTCAGATGCAGAATCCGGGGCAACCTGGCCCACTTGACCAGAAGCACCGCGACCAGCAGGCCCGGAACAGAGGCCGGCAGCGCAGCCAGCCACGACGGCCCGAATGCCATATCCGCCAGCAGAACCGGCAGCAGGCCCAGCAGGGCTGCGGTTCCGCCCAGGCAGGTCATCTCGATGGTATGCCGGCCGATGCTCTTGCGATGGGCTTTTCTCAGAATCGACTGCAATTTGGGGTGCAAGGTGTTCACCCTCTGTTGGACGGCCCGGCGGCCGGGATGTTCCGGATCACTCGGCCCGGCTGGTGCGGGTCTCGGCCCGGGCCAGGAAATCCGGGTGCGGCTGATACCCCCAGCCGGGCCTGTCGGGGATTCGCAGTTGCCCGTCGATGACTTCCAACTCGGGAGTCAGCACGTTGTCCGACCACGGCGTGGTCTCGATGGAGTACTCGAGGTACTTCTGGGGCTTCTCGATCGAAGCCATCAGGTGCAGGGCATAGACGGTGACCATCGTCCGGTTGGCTGAGTGCGGCACGCAAGGCAGGCCCCTGGCCGCGGCGCGGCGGGCGACTTCCAGCGTCCGGCAGATCCCCCCGAGATAGCAGATGTCCGGCTGGACGATGTCGACCACGCCGGTGTCGATCATCGCTTCCCAGGCGGGCATGTAGTTATCCTGCTCGCCGCCGCTGACGCGGATGTCCAGGGCCTGGCTGACCTGGCGGGTCCAGTCGTACTTCCAGTACGGGCAGGGCTCTTCAAACCAGTAGTAGTCCAGCGACTCCAGCAGACCGCCGAGTTGGATCGCCTTTTCCGGGCTGTAGCAGCTGTTGCCGTCGACCATCAGGTCGACCTGGTCGCCGAGGGCCTGGCGGACAGTCTCGATCAGTTTCTCGCTCCGGCCGGGCCATTGGTCCTCGTCGCGCCCGCAGACGCTGCCGACCCGCGTCTTGAATGCCCGGTAGCCCTGGTCCCGCAGCCCGGTCATCCGGCGTGCTTCCTCCTCGGGCTGGACATCCCGGCGCATAGACGAGCCGTAGACGGCGACGGCATCGGCCCGGCGGCCCAGCAGGTCGACCACGGGCTTGTCTTCGACCAGCCCTGCCCGGTCCCACAGGGCCGTCTCGAGCCCGGACAGGCCGCGAAGGACGTACGTCCCGGGGAACTTGTACGTACCCTCCATGGCCGCGTCGACCACGGCGGGGATGTCGTCGAACTCGCGCCCGAGCACCAGCGGGGCGATCTTGCGGTGCAGGACCTCCTCGGACAGGTCGGTATCGTACGTCGAGAGCTGACCGAAGCCTGCGGTCCCGTCGGCCAGCTCGATCCGGGCGAAGCAGACCGGCCCGTGGCGAAAGGTTGTCAGCGTTGTCGGTTTCATCAATCGCCTCCCTGACCGAAGAACTCGAAGCCATCGCCTTGGCCCGGCTTTTCCGGCTCGGGTTGCAGCGGTTGCGGCTGGATCGCCTCGACCGGTTCGGGCTGCTGGGGCGATTCGATCTTGACCGACGCGAAGGTCATCTGGTGGAACGGTTCGTCCCGCAGATAGAGGATGAACGTGTTGTTGGGCAGGTAGCGGAGCCTGCAGACCAGGTCCCCCGCCCGGCCGGAGACGGCCAGTTCGTATGCCCCCGGCCCGGTCGGCCTGGCCGAGCCGGTCAGCCCGGCCGCCGGGATCTGCACCTGCAACTGTCCGTCCTGGGTGCCCGGCTGGAACTGGATCTCGACCTGGCGGGCCTGTTGGATGGCGGCCATTGTCTTGTCCCGCAGCATGGGTTTGAGGTTGCGCGGCGGGATCTCACGATAGCTGCCCTGGGGCCCGGGATCGCCGGGTCCGGCCGCGAGCTTCGAGGGTTCCATGGCCAGTTCGACCTGCCCGAGATCCTCGATCCGCAGCGTTGCCGCCGTCCACTGTGTCGGGACCTGGAAGAGCAGGTCTGCTGCGAGATAGCGTTGCGGACCGATGCGGATCGCCTCGCTGGACAGCCGTCCGTCCAGGCCGGTCGCCCAGCCGATGCAGCCCAGGGCCTGGCCGGGGCCGATCAGGGCGATTCGTTCCGCCACGTCCAGTTCGATCGGGTCGGTCCCGGCTCGCAGGCCGACTGTCACCCGCAGCCAGGCGGCATCCGGCGGGGCGGCAAAGCGGTTCCCGTCGCGGAACACCGACAGCTGGGCCGAGAGAATCGACAGTTCAGCCTTGGCTTCTGGATCGGCCTGTTCAGGCGGCCTGTGCGGATCGGACTTGCCAGCGACGGGGCGATCCTGGGGCACTGCGGGAGTTACCGGGTTGGCCTCGGCCGGGGCGGCCGGTCTGCTGCCCGCGGTATCTGCTGCATCGGGTTTGTCGTTGTTGCCGGCCAGGACATAGAATACCCCCGCCAGCAGAGAGGCCAGAGACGCCGCCGAGACCAGCCACAGCCAGAGCGTCGCTTTGCGTCCATGGCGACGGATCGCGCGACGGCGGACGTCCTGGCGGGATCGTCGGGTCCGGGCCCGGGGCGCAACGGCCATGGTGAGGCTTTCAGCGTGGGCCAGGGATTGGCGGGCCAGCTCTTCGCTGCCCTCCTCCGGGGCCAGTTCGAGCGTTTCGTCGGATCCGAAGTTCGCCGCGGCCAGGGCTTCGATCTCGAAGTCATCCTCCTCATCGGGGTACGGGATGCGGATCTGCCCGTGGCAGGCGGGACAGCGGACGGTCTTGCCCGCCCGGCGGACGCCGACTTTCAACGGTTTGCCGCACTTGCCGCACTCGACCCGCAGGCGGAGGGACTGTTTCATCGCCTCGCGGGCTGCCTCGGCGAATCCGACGTCCTGGGACTCTGCCGGCAGGACCGGGGCCCCGTCCTGCTCCTGCTGGCCGGTAAGAGGAATCTGGTGGTCGCAATGGCTGCAGCGCACGCTGGATGCCCCGTCGGCGGGGTCGTAGTCCATCATCCGGCCGCACTGTCCACAGAGGATCTTCAAAGGTTGGGCTCCTGTCGGCCGAACCGCTGGGCGATCGGCATGCGACGGCCTGACCCGAAGGCACGCGGGGTGACTTTCAGCACCGGGGCTGCCTGCTTGCGCTTGTACTCGGCCAGGTCGACCATGCGGACGATCCGCAGCACCGTCGCCGCGTCGAAGCCCTGCTTGATGAGCGTATCGGCCGTGAGGTCCTGCTCGACATAGCCTCGGAGGATCTCGTCGAGGATCTCGTAGGGAGGCAGCTTGTCCTGGTCGACCTGGTCGGGCTTCAGCTCGGCCGAGGGGGGCTTGGTGATGGTCGACTCGGGGATCCGGCTGCTGCCGACTTCGTCGTTGAGTTGGCCTGCCAGGCGGTAGGTGACGGTCTTCAGCACGTCGCCGATGGGGGCGAACCCGCCGGACATGTCGCCGTAGAGCGTGCAGTAGCCCACCGACAGTTCGGACTTGTTGCCCGTCGCCAGGGGCAGGTAGCCCTGTGCGTTGGACATCGCCATGACCAGGTTGCCGCGGATTCGGGCCTGGATGTTCTCCTCGGCGACCTCCGCGCCGGGCCCGTCGAGTGCTCCGGCCAGGGCCTGCTCGTAGGCGGCGTGGATGGGTTCGATCTGGAAGACCTGCCAGCCGATGCCCAGGTTCTCGGCCAGGTCTTTGGCGTCCTTGATGCTGTGCTCGGAGCTGTAGCGGCTGGGCATGGCGATGCCCAGCACGTTCTCCGGGCCCACCGCGTCGGCGGCCAGCGTGGCGACCACGGCCGAATCGATCCCGCCGGAGAGGCCCAGGACCACGCTGGAAAAGCCGCACTTGGTCACGTAGTCGCCCAGGCCCAGCTTCAGAGCGGCCGAGAGGCGGGCGATCTCGGGTTCCAGCGGCTCGATCCGCCCCGGCTGGTCGGACTCGATGTCGTAGACGAGCATATCCTCGGCGAAGCTTTTTGCCCGGGCCTGGACCTGACCATCGTGGCCGAAGACGCAGGAGGCGCCGTCGAAGACCAGTTCGTCATTGCCCCCCACCTGGTTGACGTAGACGATCCCGGCCCGGGCGCGTCGCGCCTGACGGGCGAAGAGCTTTTCTCGGGTGGCGGCCTTGCCCATGTGGAAGGGGCTGGCGGCCATGTTGATCACCACGTCGGCCCCGGCGTCGATGAGTCGGCCGATCGGGTCGTCCTGGTACAGTGCGCGGCCGAGCGATTCGGCGTCCCAGAGGTCTTCGCAGACGCTGATGCCGAGCTTCCAGCCTTTGAATTCGATCACACCCGGCTGACTGCCGGGCTGGAAGTACCGGGTCTCGTCGAAGACGTCGTAGGTCGGAAGGAGGGTCTTGGCGTGGACGTGGGCGACCCGGCCCTGGGCCAGCAAGGCTGCGGCGTTGATCAGCGGTCGGCCCACCTGCTCGGGGTTTTCGCCGACAAAGCCGACCAGAGCGGCGATGTCCTTGCAGTGTCCGGCCAGTTGCTCGACAGCCTGGCGGTTCTGGCTGACGAAACCGTCCTTGGCCAGCAGGTCCCGGGGCGGGTAGCCGACCAGCGAGAGTTCGTGGAAGACCGCCAGTTCTGCCCCGGCTGATCGGGCCTGGTCGAGCATGCGGCACATCCGGCGGGAGTTGGTCTCGATGTCGCCGACGATCGGATTGTATTGACAAAGCGCGATGCGCATGGACTATCCCTTGTCTGCTGAAGTCTGCCGATGGAAAAACAGAGCAGCCTCTGCCAGATCCATCGGCAATTTGCGTTCTCTATAATAAACATTGCCACACGGCAGAGAAGGCTGAATAATGTGAGCTTGAGGATTCCTTTTACTACTAGGGAGAGAAAGAACATGACCAAGCAAGTATTCCTCGGTGTGCTGATTTCGGTCGCCGCTTTGGCCGGCTGCAGCAAGAAGGTCACTTTGACATTCGTCAATGATTCGCAGACGCCGATGGATGTCGGCCTGGTCGATGCGGGGGTGGATTTCGGATACGAGCCGCTGGGCACGGCCCCCGTGGGCGGGTACATCCGTCGCGAATTGAAGATGGAAAAGGACGCCCTGCCGACGACCTGGTCCTGGAAGGCTGAAGGACAGGACGGCAAGAGCTCGTCGGGACAATTCATCGTCGATGAGAACAGCAAGGACGCCTATACCGTCCTGCTGGACAGCGGACGGGCCTACTGGTCGGATGAACCGCAGGATATCGACTACAAGAAGACCCGGGTGGAGAACATGGATCGCGTCCCGGTCGGCGAGCCGGAAATGGTGGTCGAGTGACCTTCCGGACCCATCAGACTACCCCAGAGAAGGCAGGGACGACATGATGGTTCGCAGAACCGGGTACCTCCTGGCGGCGATACTGCCCCTGGTCGCCCTGGGCGCCTGCCAGAAGCGCGTGACGGTCATCCTGGAGAACACCTCCGATGCCCCCCTGGACGTCTCCGTCCAGAAGCTCGGGGAGATGCAGGCCTTGCCGGTCGGCCTGGCCGAGCCGGGCGAGAAGGTCCAGTACCTGATCGTCGAGGAGCACTCCGACCTGCCGCGAACATACGAGTTCGTCTGGCAGGTTCTGGGCGAAGGCTCGTCGCAGAAGCAGACCAAGGCGCTGATGATCCGCAAGTCCACGCGGGCGCCGATCGTCATCGAGCTGCCCCTGGGCCAGGTCAAGTAGTCCCGCCGCCGATCGACATCCAAAGTGGGCCGATGCCGAACGGGGCGCCTAGAATTACCCGGGTAAGGTAATGTCACGCCCCGTTCCGGAGGCCCCCATGGACGTTTTCAACGCGATCGGCAAGGTTCGGTTCAGTTCTTCCAAGGCCCAACGCGTGCAACTGGCGCCCGGGATCGACTTGCTGTGCTTCGAGCCCGGGCAGAAACTGCACTTCCAGTCCGGCGCGAGTTATTACGTGGTCACCGGCTCGGCCCGGATCAGAAGCGACGGCCTGGACCACGAGGTTCCACCGGCCCAGATGGCCGTGGCGGCACAGGACGAAGAGCACACCGTGACCAATGCAGGAGAAGTCCGCCTGATCTGCCTGTCGTACCAGCCCCGGAAGTAGTCGACCTGTCCTGTCAGAACAACTCGCCGGTCATCGGCTCGATGCAGTCCGGGCCCTCATTGGCAGGGCTGTTGACGTACCTGGAAACGTCCGTCAGCTGCATTCGCTGGCTGTCGAAGGGCTGGAGCAGCTGGCCAGCCTGCTGCCCGTCCCGGCAGTTCGGATCCAGCCACTGGGCATATCGATCCTTCGGCAGGATAACCGGCATGCGGTCGTGAACGGGCTTGAGCTTCTCGTTGGGTCGACAGGTCAGCACCACAGCCGATTCGATGACTTCCCCGTCGGCCGACTCCCAGCTCTCCCACAGGCCGGCAAAGGCAAACAGGGCCCCGCCGTCGACCTGCACGTAGACAGGCTGTTTGCCATTGGGCGTTCTCCTCCACTCGTAGAACCCGTCAGCCGGCAGGAGGCAGCGCCTGTACCGCATGGCCGCCCGGAAGGCGGGTTTCTCAGCGGCGGTCTCGCCGCGTGCGTTGATCAGGCGGTTGCCGATCGACGGGTCCTTGGCCCAGAACGGCACGAGCCCCCACGTGAAGCAGCGAAAGTCGCGCTGCTGCGGCTGGGGTTGGATCACCGCGGGGATCAACTGCGAGGGAGCGATATTGTAGCGGGGTTCCAGATCGGGCAGCTCGCCCAGCTCGAACAGACGCCGCATCGCGTCGGTCGGCGCAGCCATGGTGTATCTTCCGCACATCGGAGGTCCTTTCCTTCCATTCATCCTATTCACCGGACCGGGCGAAGAGAAAGTCCGGGTTTTCGATCTTTTCCGGCGCAAGATGCATTGGCCCGCCAAGAGCATCCATTACGGAGCAGAGGACAGGACAGACAAACACAGGGAGGGGACTGATGAACGCGACGGAGTTGCCCAGATACCTGAGGAATCGCGGGTTGCTCTGGGCGGTCATCCGGACCTACTTCAGCGTGACACTGGCCCACCGCAGCTTCAGCCCGGGTCATTCGACGCCGCTGGACTTCATCTCCGACGCCCTGGCCAACCCCGGAAGCGACATCGCCGCCTGGTCATGTCGATCGGGAGGCAAGACGCTTTGTGCATCGATCCTGGCGGCCCTGGAGTTCGCACACTGCAAGGGCCTGCAGGGGCGGGTGCTCAGCGGCTCGCAGCAGCAGGCCAAGAACCTCTACCGCTACTGGGCGGACTGGTGCAACACGCCGCTGCGGAACTTCCTGGACGAGAAGGTCGCCAGCACGATAACGCGGATCAACGGCGGGCAAATGGAGATTCTTTCAGCCAGCCAGCAAGCCGTCCGCGGGCCGAAGGTCAACCGCCTGTTCGCCGACGAGCTGGACGAGATCGAACCGGAAGTCGACGCCGCCGCGGCGGGCATGGTCGTCAGTCGCGACGGGATTCCGGGCAGAACGGTGTACACCTCGACGTGGCACAGGACGGACGGGCCGATGGGCCAGTTGATCGAGCGGTCCGAGCATACCGACCTGCGGCTGCACCGGTGGAACATCTGGGAAGCGGTGGGCACCTGCCCGCCGGATCGCCACGAAAACGGTGCCGGTTGCGCCGTCTGCTGCCTGGCAGAGCCCTGCCTGGCCAAGGCGCGGCAGTATCACGACCAACCCGACCGGACGGTGGGCATAGCCGCTGAGGCGGCGGGGCTGATCGACATCGCCGACGTGATCAAGGTCTACCAGAAGGTCTCCAGCTCGGCCTGGCAGGCGGAGTACCTTTGCAGCCGGCCGACGATCGAAGGCCTCGTCTTCCCCGAGTTCGATGCGGGGAAACACCGTCGAGATCCGCCGGATACGCTGGTGCGGTTCTACCGGAGCATCGACTGGGGACACGGCGTGTTCGTCTGTCTCTGGATCGGCGAGGACCGCGACGGCAGCGCGTATGTGCTCGACACCTATCGCGCCGAGCAGGCCACGCTGCAGACGCATGCCGATTTCATCCGCAACCACCCCATCCAGGACGTCGAGGCGACGTTCTGCGACCCGGCCGGGCGGAACCGCAGCGACCAGACGGGCCTGAGCAACATCGAGATCTTCCGCCAGTTCGGCATTCGCTGCAGCTATACGCTGAGCCCGAAGCTCCGCAACGTGCGCAACGGCCTGGAGCTGATCCGCTCTGCCCTGGCCCCGGCGGCAGGCGAGCCCCGGCTGTTCTACGCAGCCAACCCCAACAACCTAGCGGGGTTCGTCAAGGCGATGCAGAACTACCGCAATCGCCGCGTCAACGGCCTGTATACAGACGAGCCCCAGGACCCCCAGCTCTGGGAGCACGTGCCGGACGCCCTTCGATACTACTTCGTCAACCGGCAGGTCAACCGCTCGGTGGCCGTTGTCGGATACACCGCCCTTTGAGACCCATCCGGAGAAGACATCCCGCATGAGCCAACTGCAACACACTTCCTTCGACCCGTCCCGGACGCACCCGGCCTGGCGGGTCTTTGCCGAGAGCTGGCAGATGAACCGCGACTTCGCCGAGATGCACAACCACGTGCTGCGGTCGGGCAGATACCTCGACCGCTTCGGCGAAGGCACGGCCGCGGCAGAAAGCCCCTCGCAGTACGCCTGGCGGCGGGGGGCAGCTCTGGCGGTCGACTGCTGCGGCGAACTGGTCGACCTGCGCGTGGGCAACCTCTTTCGGACCCTCCCGGTCCGCACGTACCAGGATTCGCCCTGGGCTGCGACGATCAGCCGTTATCTCTCGGACGTCGACGGCGGCGGGACGTCGATGGATGACTTCATGCGACGCGTGTTGCGAATGCACTATGTCAACGGAGTGGACATTGTCGTCGACAAGACCCCCCTGCCGCCCGGTGCCCAGGTGACCAGCCGGGCCCACGAACAACAGCTGGGGGCCAGGCCGTACCTGACGGCCTTCGATCCGCTCTCGCGCATCGACTGGAGCTGCAATCACGCGGGCAAGTATCTCTGGGTTCGCTACCAACTCGGCCAGGGGCCGGCGGTGGATGAAACCGCCTCGCCCGGCCCGCGACGCTACCTGACGCTCACCCGCGACTGCTGGCGGCTGTACCACGTCCAACCCCAGGCCGAAGGCGAACCGACGGCCTGCATGTCCGGGCCGATGAGCCTGGGCATTGTCCCGGCCGTGCCGTTCTACTACCGCACCAGCAGCCATCCGGAATACGGGCCGATCCCCCTGTCGCTGCTGACACGGATCAGCCCGGTCGCCCGGGCCCTGTTGAACCTGCTCAGCCAGGGGCAGCTGGATATCTACATGGCCATCGGCATCCTGGCCGCCACCGGCGTCGATCCTGAACAGCTGCCCCGCGAGGTGGCGCCGATGTGCTGGCTGGGCCTGCCGGAGGGAGCGGCGGTCCAACACATCACCCCGGCCGTCGAGCACATCCGCGAGAAACGCGCCTGGGCAAGCATGCTCCAGGAGGCCATCCTCCGGATGGGCAAGCTGCTGGGCGCCAGTGCCAGACTCACCGGGCGGGCATCGAGCGGACTGCAGGTCGAGGCCGAAAGGACCGACCTGGACAACGAGATGTCTGCCACGGCCGGCCAACTCGAACAGGTCGAGCGCGACGTGGTCCGCCTGATGATCTCCCGCAAGGAGGGCCGGCTCGTCGACCACGACGAGATCGGCTACTGCGTGGAGTACAACCGCAAGTTCGTCCTTTCCGGCGTCAGCGACCTGATTGACCAGGCCAGGTCTTTGCTGAGCGTGCCGGCCCGGGCCCAGATCCCCGAGCTGTCGCGGCTGTTCCTCCAGCGGGTCCTGGATGCCGTAGCCAATCGCGACCACCCGAGGTACGAGCAGATCCGCCGGGCCATCGAATCGGCCGATCTGACGACCGGTTCCCGAGCAGAACAGGAAGGCTGAGTCTTGAGCGAAACCGCACCGCCTGAAACCAACCACCCCGATGGCCCCGAGCATGATGCCGGTGACGCCGACCGCGACTGGCAGTCGGCCTACCAGCAGGAGGTGGCCCAGTCACGCAAGTACCGCCACCGCGCCCAGCAGGCCGAGCAGCAGCTCCAGCAGCTCCAGCAGGACAGTCTCTCGGCCGAGCAGATCCGCCAGTACCAGCAGCTGCGCAACCAGGCAGAGCAGTTCGAGTCGGCCCAGGGCCGGATCGGCCGGTTGACCGAGTCGGTCCAGGCCTTGGCCGGACGCGACGCCCTGGTCCGAAGCTTGGTGGCCTGCGGGGTGGGCCGAAACCTGCCCCACGGCGAGAAGATGCTCGCCCAGGCGGTGGACCTGCTGCAGCCGAAGATCCGCGTGACGGTCGACGACGGCGGCCCGCATGTCTCTATTGCCACCGACCGTGAGGACGCCGAAGCAGTCAGCCTCGATGCCTTCGTGGCCGACTGGCTGGCCTCGGAGGCCCCCCACTTTCTGCCCCCCTCCGGCGATACCGGAAGCGGGGCCCACCTGAACCCGGGATCACGCGAGACGACCAGCCTGGCCGAACTCGATGCCAACCCGGCCCGCAAGGCGAAGTTCATCGCCGAGAACGGCCCCCAGGCCTACGTGCAGCTGGCACGGCAGCGAAACGGCTAACACCAACCCATTACGGAGATGACTATGACCGCACTGTACGGATCCCCTTCCGATATGGTCTACACCGACATCCTGCGGGCCGAAGAGTACCGCAGGACCGTCGAGAAGCTCGACCTGTTCAACACCGCATCGGCCGGCGCGCTGGTGCTGGAGTCCGACCCGGCCCGACAGCTGGCCGAGGGAGGCGACTTCAGCGAAACCGCCCGCTGGAAACCCGTCGACTCGCTGATCTCCCGTCGGGACAACAGCTCGCCCGGCCTGGAAGTCGACATCCAGAAACTCGAGATGACCGGCGGGCGACTGGTCCGCCAGACCCTGGGCTGCGGGCCGGTCTCGATTACCGACATCCAGGCCCGCAAGGCCGGGCGCAAGTTCGACATGAACAGCGCCATGGTCAACCTCGGCCAGCAGTTCGCCGATGCCAAGCTGCTTGCCGTGCGGAACAACCTGATCGCCGCGGCGGCCGCTTCGGTCGAAAACGAGGCCGACCACGTCCTCGACGTTGCCCGGGGCCACACCGCCGGAGAGAAGGTCACCTGCACGATGGCTTACATCAACCAGATGCTCGCGCGGATGGGCGATGCCCGCGAGCAGATCGTCGCCTTCGTCATGCCCTCGGCCGTCTTTGCCGACCTGGTCGGCGACACCATCACCGCCTACGCCTTCGACCGCGCCGCGGGCGTGACGCTCTACCAGGACGTGGTCCAGGCCTTCGGGCGGACCGTGCTGGTCGTCGACGCGCCGTCGCTGATCACCGCCCAGAGCTCCGGCTACTACACCGAGTACTCGGTGCTGGGCCTGGGAGTCGGGGCCGCCGTCGGACGGGTGGTCTACGACCAGGGCATCGAGATGCAGCGGGACATCCTCCGCCAGAGCTCGGTGACGTACGTCCGCGAAGACTTCGACGTCGAGTACGAGATCTTCGGGATGAAGTGGAACGTCGCGACGGAGAACCCGACCGACGCCCAGATCGCCACCACCGCCAGCTGGGCCGCCGACTACAACGACCCCAGGCAGCTGAAGGTGGTCAAGGGCATCTTCAACGCCACCGCGTAACGCCCGCCTGATGGCGTAACGCCATTTGCCCCAGCCGCCGGTCGACAGCACCCCCGTCGGGCCTCCAACGTCCGTCGCCGCTGTCGACCGCGGCTGTCCCTTTGCCCCTTTAACAGGAACCCCAATGAGCGAACCTGCCAGCCAGAACCTACAGCAGACCCCGCCCGAGGCGCCCGAGGCGCCAGGGCCCCAGAGAGACCCGATCGAATCGATCCAGCAGGAGAACCAGCAGCTGCGCCAACGCATCGAGGCCCTGCAGGACAAACAGAGCCAGCTGGACCAGCAGGCCGAGAAGCTCGAATCCGACCGCCAGGCCAACAGCGCCCTGCGACGCCGATGCAGCGAACTGGAGCTGCGGGCCCAGCTGGATCGGGCGGCCGAATCGGTGGGCATCAGCCCGCAGGTCGCCCACAGCTTCGCCCATCGCTTCGAGACGAGCATCGACGCGGAGGGCAAAGTCACGATCCAGCCCAACCCGACCGAGACACTGCTGGGGGAGTTGAGAAGCAACCCGCTGCTGAAGGCATCGCAGGACAGTCGTCGACAGACGGCAGCCGCCGCGGCGCCGGACCAGGCCCAGGACCCGGCGGCTTTGCTGGCGATGCTCGATCGCAACCCCGCCCGCAAGGCGGAATTCATCTCCCGGCACGGGACCGAGGCGCTGCTCAAGCTTGCCGGCCGCTGCCGCAAGCGGCGCAGCTGACGTGCCGCACACGGCCCTGATCGTCGGCAACGGCCCGTCGGTAGAACAACTGGCCAGCCGGAAGCGGAGTCGACCCGAAGCCGACGACGTGCTGGTTGTCGGCGTCAACCGCGTCCTGGCCCTGGCGGCCACGTGGGATCTGCGGTTCGACGCCCTGCTGATCCGCGACACCTGGCGGAGGCTCTGGGACCGGCCGGACCTGGCCAGGCGGTACCACCAACTGTGGCAGGCCCACCCGGCCTGGAAGATCGGTCCGGCAGACAGACGCATCACCCGGTGCGACCAGTTTGTCCGCTTCGCCGACGGCTGGCAGGATCGGGTCCGCGCCGACAGCAATGGCGAGACGGCGGTGATACAGGCGCCCTCGGCGGTATTGGCCGCGGCCAACTGGGCCTGGCTGCAGGGGGCCCGTCGGCTGCTGTTGGTGGGGGTGGACTATGCAGGCGGCTATCCGCGGCGCCTGGCGCCGTATGACGAGCAGACGCCGGGCAGTGCGGCCCAGTATGACAAGCCCGTCCGAGAGGATATCGAAAGGGCTTTCGCCCAGGCGCGATCGGCCATTGAGCAGGCAGGAGGCAGCATATGGAACTTGTCGCCCGAGAGTCGACTGAAAGCCTTGGCCCGTTGCGACTGGTCCGAGGTGATGGGCCGTTGAAGGTCGCCCTGCTGGTCGGCAACCGCCGCTGGGTCAACCCGACGGCCCCCTGGCAGCCGATCGCCCGCGGGCTGATGCGCCTGGGCTGCCAGGTACATGTCATCCAGCCTCCCCGGGATGGCCGGCTCGGGTTCGACCTCGACGTGGCGATGGTCTGGAACGGGATGAAGCCGCCGGCCGCTGCGCATGTCGACCGACTCCGGCGAAGCGGCAAGCAGGTGCTGATCCTGGAACGGGGCTTCTTTGACCGCGACCGGCACGTGCAGATCGACCCGGCCGGATTCAACCACATGGCTTCCTGGGCAGAGCAACTGGCCACGACCAGACCGCCCGGGAAAGGCGCCGAGAGATTCTTCCGCGTCTGGGGCGCCAGGCCCAGCCCCATGCAATCTCGCGATCACGGCGAGATCCTCATTCTCTGCCAGGTTGATTCGGACGCCCAGCTGCGGGACTGTCCGATTCATCACGCACAGCATTTCGTCCAGGCCGTCCTGGATGCATCTCCGTGCGGAATCGACATCAACATCCGTCCCCACCCGGCGGGGCAATTCAAACACCCGCTGGCCCGGAAGGAGTCACTGGCCCAGGCCGTCGGGCGGGCACGCTTCTGTGTAACGCTGAATTCCAACGCCGCCAATGAGGCCATCGCCCGGGGCTGTCCTGTCCTGACGCTGGGCCCCAGCCTTGCCGCCGCTGCAGGAGTAAGCCTTCCTGGTCGGCTGGACCGACTCGACACCGACCTGCAAACCATGATCGATGGCTGGCACCCGGACAGCAGCGCCGCCCGCAACTTCCTGTATCACCTGGCCTCTCGTCAGTACGACAACGCCGAACTGGCCGAGGCGGGCTGTCTCGCACCTTACCTGAAACTGGAGAACATGCATGGCCATCCGCCTGCCATCGAACCTGTCTGAACTCCTCGGCGACGTGGACATCACCGCCCCGGCCGACGGCCAGATCGTCCGGTTTGACGCTGCCAGCGGAAAATGGATCAATCTCGCCGCCCCATTCGCGACCGCCGCCGAACTGTCCGCCCATACCGCCGACACGACAAACCCCCACGCCGTGACCGCCGCCCAGATCGGAGCCCTGGCCCTGACAGGCGGAACGCTCAGCGGCGAGGTTCACGTAGAAAATGGCGTTACGATGGCGGCCGACGCCCCTATCTTTTTCGGCGACGACTACGACGCCAACGTGGTGTTCGACGGCGTCGATCTGAACATCGAAACAGCAAACGGCAACATTGCTCTTTTACCGGCCGGACACGTCGAACTGACACAGGGTCTTTTCGGGACCGGCGGGTATGACCAGACGCTGCTATCCGTACAGGATACATCGGTGGGCCTTGAGACGTTCCGGCTGGCGTCCTCCCTGTCGACCGGAACTTTGGGAAGTCAGCTATGGCTCAGGGGGGATATGACCGTGACGGGCAATCTGTCGGCTCAAACTCTCAGTGTCAGCAGCCCGCAGTTCCTGACCGTCGAGCTTCAGTACATGGGCGATACATCTCAGACTGTGGTATTGAAAAACCTTGCAGGAGCCGGAACGGCAGGTTTCCGGATGAACACCGGGGACCACCGGCTCGCCTTGAATATGCAGAGCTATACAGCCGACCGGGAAGTCTATCTTCCCGATGCGACTGGCCACATCGTCCTGGCCGATGGCAGCGGTAGCCTCGCCCTGACCGGCGGGATCGGCCTGTGGGGAACTACCCCCCCTGCCAGCCAGCCGACCGGCTACACCACCCCGGCCAACCTCACCACCGATCGGACGTTCGACGCCAACAACACCACGGTCGCCGAGCTGGCCGACGTGCTGGGCACGCTGATCGAAGACCTCAAGACCACCGGCATCATCGCCGCATAGGAGCAACTGCATATGGCATTGACCGAACAGCGAGAAGTCCGCAGCCAGCTGGAGCTGGCCGAACAGGTCCTGCGTCAAACGGCAAAACAGGCTGTCGAAGGTTGCCTGTCCTACCTGAACAGCGCCGAGGCCCTGACCCGCAAGCACGGCAAGACGGCCCTGCAAACGCAGATGGGCGACGACGCCGCCGAATTTGCCAACGCATACACGGACCTGCGGAGCATCGTGGCGACCTACCTGGGCCAGACGGCCCCGGCCCTGTCCGAACTTCCCGCCGACCCCGTAGACCCCGAGGCCCAAGCATGAACCTGCCCCAGCTCCATGAACAATACGGCCGCCTGCTGATCCAGGCGGAAATCCTGCAGGCCCGGATCAAGCAGACCAAGACCGCGATCGCCGAGGCCATGAACGCCCGCGTGAGTCTGACCGAGGCCGGGTCTGCCGCGATCGACCAGGCCGACGCCCAAGCCCCCGCCGACCAGGACGCCGACCAGTGAGCTACACCTACCGCGAGCCCGTCATTCTCGGCCCCGCTTACGGCGACAAGACCCTGACCGGGTCGGCCGTCGCCAACGCCGGGAGCGTCTCGGCCGTGACGATCACCGAGGTCGAACCCGGCAGCGGCGACTACGAACTGGTCGCCACCTGCTCGGATGACTTCGACGGCTACATCCGCATCCTGGAAGGAACCACCTACCTGGCCCGCACCGGCTGGATTCGTGGCGTCCCGGCCATGACCGGCGACCTGCCTGGGTCCCTTCTCGGGCCGGGCAGCCTGGCGGTGACCATAACGGTTACCGACGGCACGCATCCGCTGGACGGCGCTGCCGTTTGGATCACGTCCGATCCCGGCGGGGGCAACCTCGTCGCCGGAACGCGACATACAAACGCGGCCGGGCAGGTCAGTTTCCTGCTGGATCCCGGGAACTACTACGTCTGGAAGCAACTGACGGGCGTGGATTTCACCAACCCCCAGGCAATCGAGGTAAGCTGACATGCCAACCGACTTCACCTTCACAGGTCAGCCGGCCGCGACGGCGACTGCCGATCCGGTCTACCAGGGCTGCTTCGACGCGCCGATCGTCTATGAGAACCGCAACTGCATCCACACCAGCCGCTGGTCGTTGACCGGCGTGGACACCCGCCCGTCGGGGAACCTGGCCCGGGGTTGGTTGTGGATGACAGCCGAGACGATCGGCAGCGACGTTTCGGTCCGGCTGTTCGCAGATCCGTCGGGAGATCTGCTTGTCGCCGCCGGATCGGCGTCGCAATCGTCCGCTCCGGTGCGTCTGCAACTGAATCCGGCCAACGGCAGCGGCCTGAACGGCGAACTGTTCATCGAGCGGTACCTGGCTGCCCAGACCGCAGCGCCCGTGCTGGTGAGCCTGTGCGTCGATGAGCACCTGGCCGAGTACTGGGCCGACCTGGCCGAGCTGCCTGCCGACCTCTACAGCCCGTGGGCGGGCATGGCGCGTCACTGTGCCGCCGCCACGCGCCGGACGCTGCTGCTGGTCTCGCAACTCTACCAGGCCCAGCTCGGGGGGTTCGGCCCGCGGGAGGACCGCCGACTGGCCGGGGCCGGCCGGGCTGCGCCGGATTACCGCCGCATCGCCGTGCCCGAGCAGCTGACTGCCGCGGCAGCCTGCTGGGCGCTGGAACTGGCCCTGGGCAGCAAGCACCAGCGTTCGGAGCAGACGATGTACTCGCAGCTGCGCGACCATTTCGCGCGCCAGCGGCAGCAGGCAATCGCCCAGTGGCAGCTGACGTTCAACACCAATCCCGACGCCGACGGCCAGGCCGACCTGACCGCCGGCGGGCGGGTCACCCGACCGATCCGCCTGTAACCGAGAGGCCCAACCGTGACAGACTCGATTCTACCCGCGGTCCTCGACGCGATCCGGCAGGCGATGGACGACGAGCAGCCGCTGTTTGCCGCAGCGTTCCTGTCCCGTCGGAGCGACCCCCGGCTGGACCAGGTCCTCCAGGGCTCCGGCCCGGTGGGGCTGATCCTCCAGGGACGGCTGGAGTCCCGCCCCGGACCGTTGCATACCCGGTGTCAACTGCTGCACTGCCAGCTGCTGATCGCCGTGCGCCGCGACGCGACCGACCTGGGGGTCGATGCGGCGATGAGCCGGCTGTTGCAGGTTCGCTCGGCAGCCATCCGTGCCATCGAGTCGGCCGATCTGCCGGGGGCCGGGCCGTGGCAGGCAGGCGGGCGATATGTCCCCGCCCTGCAGTGGACCGAGGCGGAGGAAGACCCCACGCCGGGCGAGCCCTGGCTGGCCTGCCGGACCACGTTGCAGATCGCTTCCCGCATCGACCCGCCATCTTCCTGAGGCCCGCCATGTCCTTCACGATTTACAACAACCCCGCCTCGGCCAGCTTCGCCGGAAGAGGAATCCTTTCGCTCATCCGCGTGATCTGGTCGACCGAACGGCCCGAGATCCTCGATTCCGGGGACGACGACGAATTCTGCGCCGTGGCCCGTCACGGCCGGGCTGTCGTGCGCGGCAGAATGTACCTGCTCGATTCGGCCGAGGCCGCCTCGCTGTCCGACCTGCGAGGGCGGCTGGAGTTGACGATCTCCGACGTGGCCGGGGCGGCCGATCGCACCGTCCGCATCGATGACGTCAGCCTCTCCGGCTGCCGGCAGGAAGTGGCCGACCAGGACCTGCCCGCCAACGTCTTCGACTTCCTCTCACCGTCCCTGCCCGAGATCCTGAACGTCCCGTGAGGCTGATCCCATGAGCATACCCACCTTTGCCGGCATGCCCCTGTTCGACGAAGCCGCCGGCGACCGCCCCGCTTCGGCCGAAATACGAATCCAGACCCAGCACATGCCCGGTGTCGACGGTGAATTCGTGCTCCGCTGCGGTACGGGCGGACGCGACATCCAGGCGACAGGGCGCATCAGCGTCACCGGCGCCACAGCCATCGAGGCCCACCAGGCGTTGAAGGCGTCTCTGGGCGAGAAGCAGCAGGCCGTCAACGGCAGGACCGTTGCGAGCTATGTCGGCACAGACGGCGTCGAGTATCCCTGGTGCATGGTCCGCTCGTTGGAGATGACCGACCCGGTCGAGATTTCCCGCCTCTCGGCCGACAGCGTCCTGGCCAGTTGCCGCTGCCGGGCGATGATCCGGCAACTCTCCCAATAGGACGCGACCTATGTACCACACCGACGTGCTTGACAATGTGACGCTGGCACCGGCTGCAGGCGACCTGCAGCTCCGGGCCGACTGCCGCCGGGATGACATCGTCGTCCAGTGCTACCTCGGCGGGCGGCTGACGGGCTGGCAGAGGCCCCGGGCCAACCGCGTCAGCTTCATCCTGCCGCCAGCCGAGGGCGTCGCCGTGGGCCTGCTGGCGGTCGACCGGGCCGAGGCGAGCATCGACTACTGGGCCCGGCTGGCAAGCGAGGCCGGGGCCCCGCCGGACCGCCTCCGCATCGCCCAGCCCGCCCTGATGCGCTTCGGGCCCGAGACCCGTTGGCAGGTGCTGCTGGACGGGCAGCTGCGCTACCAGGCCATCCTGCACCCCGGCGGCCTGGGCGCAGGCGGGCTGGGCAGGGCCTTTGGCGACGCCTTCGGGTTCGACCCGGCCTCTGCGCCGGGGCTGGGCCACCACTTCGGCCGGGGGGAGTTCGGCTTCGATTCCCGCCTGCTGACCTGGACGAGCCGAGCATTGCCAGGCGGGTCGGTCTCCGTCGAGACGATCGTAATCGATCCGGCGGGAAACCGATTGGCCCAGGCCGGGACGCTCGTCGAGATCCAGACCTGGCCCGCCCCGACCGGCGAACTGGCCGTCGAGAGCTACGAAGCGACCACCGACACACTCCAACTGTCCTGGAAGACCAGGGAGGAATCCTGAAATGAGCGAACTGTCCCCCGCCGATGCAACACTCAACGCCTTGTCCGGAACCGTCGACCCCGAGACCGCATTGGCCTTCCCGGCCATCGGGGAGAGCCCATACTACACCAGCTTCTATCGGCTGATCGAACAGATCAACCGCCTGCTGGCCCCGATCAACGCCTTGCGCGTCTACAAGGACGGGGCCATGACCTTCGGCGTCCGGGGCGGGACGCTCAGCGACGGCGACAGCCTGGTCGAATACGCCGGAGCCCAGTCGCAAGTCCTCTCGGACGACGCCGTCAATTCCGTCTACCTGACCGTCAACGCCGGCGTGGCGACCCTGGGCGTATCCTCCAGCGGCTGGCCGACGCCGTCGACCACGCCCCACTGGCCCCTGGCGATCATCCGGACCGGCAGCGAGTCTGCCGCGGGCCTCTCCGGCAGCTACGAGCACGTCGACCTGCTCGATTGCCGTGCGATCTACCTGTCCAACAGCCCACGGAGCTGAGATGCCACTGACCGGATACCGAATCTACCGCGGCCGCGGCGGGCTGCAGAACGTCGACTTCACCACCCCGGTGGCCACGTCTGGCCAGCAGGCGGTCGAACTGGTCGGCCTGGACCACCCGCCCGGGTCGAGCTGGACCTACGTGGTCCGTCCGGTGGTCGACGATCTGGAACGACCCTCTGCCGACTGTCGCCTGCAACTGGCCTTCGACCAGGACGGACAGCTCATGCCGCCGTCGGCCCCCCGCCCGCGGCTGTTGACGGCAACGCCGGGCCCCGGGAGCATCCGGCTGATCTGCGCAGCGGGACGGCTGACCGACCGCCGCCAGAGGCAGACCGAGCAGATTCTGGCGTATGTCGAGGCTTCGGCCGATTTCCAGGCCGCCGCCCCGGCGGCAAGGCTCGACCTGCCGGGCGATGGGCTGCTGAGAGCAGAGATCCAGGTCCAGCCGGGCACGTGGCATGTCGCCCTGCGGGCCCGGGACGCCGACGGCGAGCTATCGGAACCCTCCCGCCCGGTCCGCGTGCTGGTCGGCAGCGAGCAAACGCAAGTCCATGATCCTCTGATCGACAAGGTGGCCCTGCCATGATTCTCCTGATGACCGACGTGACCGGCGACCAGTCGCCGCGTACCGACCGGCCGATGTTCCTGGTCTGGCGGGCGGCAGTGCAGAACCGCCCCGACTGGCCCGGTTACGGCTCGCTGGAAGCCGAACCCGATTGGGCCGTCGAGCAGATTCGCTGGGCCAGCGGCGGGCAGGTCTCTTCGATGCGACTGCGGCGGATCCTCGGCCTCGGCCCGGGACGGACGAGCCAATCCCGCCCGGAACGCTGCGAGCCGTCGTTCGGCGATCGCTTCGTCCTTCGCGACGAGGACGGCCAGGAATGGTTCCGCGGCGTGGCCAGCCGGGTCGATGTCGAGGTCTCGGCCGACCCGGACCGCCAGGAGCTTATCGTGGAGCTCGACGGGCCCGAACGGCTGCTGGACCAGTCGGTCATCAGCGGCCAGTGGCACCGGACGATCCAGGCCGAGCAGGCCGAGATCGATCACGTGATGACCCAGGCCGGGCGGATCGAATCGGCCATCTTCCGCAGCGACCTGCCTGTGGTATTCAACCAGGGCGGTCGGCCCAACGCGTCCGAGCAGCTCTGGCGCCTGGCGGCCGAGGCAGAGACTCCCGGCTGCTGCGTGTTCGAGTATCCGGACCGGCCCGCCTCGGCGCAGTTGCCGGCCACCTGGTGGACCGCCGGTCGCGCGCTGCGGAGCTGTGTCGAGATCATCGACGGCTACCGGGTGATCAGCCCGGAGACCGACTGGCTGTCGATCGAATCGGCGTTGGACGCAGCCGTGCTGGACGAATTGGACCTCGAGTCGATGACGCTGCTGGAGGCGATTGCGGCGATCTGCGAGCAGGCCGACTTCGCCTTCGCCATCGAACCCTGGGCCTCTGACGGGCAGGGCAGACACCGGCTGGTGGCTTGCTCCCGGCAGTACGGGTCGCTGCCCGTGATGCCCCTTCTGGCCGACGGTCCGGTCGACGCAGCATCGCCGGCCGGGCGGGCCGCGGAGATCCGGCGCATCCATGTCAGCCGCAGCGCAAGCCAGGTGCGGAACCATGTCGAGGTCATTGGGGATCTGCACCGTGTCGAGGCAGCGCTGGAGTTCTGGCCCGATCCGTCCCAGCGGACCCTGCACCCGGCGTGGGATCTGAACGACCCGAAGCTCTCGAACTACAGTTCGTGGACCTACGAGACGATCTTCCCGGGCAACTTCAGCACCAGCCAGTGGGAGACGTTCGTTTCCCGCTACCACAAAGACGGCGCCCTCTGGCCAGCCTACCGCCACGCCCTGCGATCGTTCTGCTGGAACGAAGACGGGGCGCTTACCGGCTCGCTGGGCCTGCCGACCGGGCAGGCCGAGCAGGTTGCCGACGTGCTTGCCGGACCCGATGGCCAGCACGTCGTGCGGCCTCGTCCGATGGGCCCGCGGCTTGCCTATGGCCTGGAGGGGATCGAGCTTTCGAGCCTCCCCGCCCAGATCGAGCTGTTCATCGTCGGCTGTCCGGAAGCGACGGTTTCCGTGCCGGCGAAGATCTGGACCAACCGGTGCGGCTTTACGCTGGACGTCGAGGCGTTCTTCGAGATCGGCCCGGACGGCAACGTCCGCCAGTGGCAGCCTTTTGCCTCCCTGCCCGACCAGCCATATACCGTCAACGGCAGCGAGATGTCTGAGCAGATCCGCTCGGCCGCCTACCTCAACCTGCTGCACAACAGCCTGGACCAATCCGGCGATCTGCAGATCGGCCTGCGATTCAGCGGGACCCTGGCGGCCGACACGGCCGTCGGCGGCACGGCAACGCGTCGTGACGAACATCCCTGGCCCTTCCCGGCCCAGCGAGTCCTGCGCAAGCCATTGCGTTTCGCTCGCCTCTGGCCGCGGCTGGCCGATGCGGACTACGAACCGGCGATGGCGGTCGATCAGACGGCCGAGGCCGAGACGATGGCCCGGCAGTTTCGGCAGCGCGGCGAGAGCCTGCTGGGCCGCTGCCGGATCGACCTGCGCCGCCTGACGCGCGCTTACAGGCCGGGCCAGACCATTGCCCAGACCGACGGGCGCATCGTCCGGACCAGCCCGGATGACCCGCAGGGCCGGCCGCTGCGAATCATCGCGGTCCGCTGGGACCTGCGCGAAGAGACCTTCCAGACCTCCCTGGAGCTTGCGTGATATGGGTACCGAAGAGAGACTCCGACAACTGCAGCATCGACAGGAGAACCTGCTGGCCCAGGCCGCCCCTGCCGGCAGGGCCTGGCCGGAGACCCGACCCGACGGTCGCTGCCTGCCGCTGGGTATGGGCGTGGCCCGGATCACCTCGGTCGACGACGCCTCCGCCCTGTACACCATCACCCAGCAGCTCTGGGACCAGTACGGTTTCGACGACGCCGAACAGGTCGGCCTGGTCGAGAAGACCGCCCGGGACTACCGGCTCCGCACCACAGGCCAGATCGACCAGATCGTGACCTACTGGATGCTGCCCAATCGACGCGGCGGCATGGATGTCTGGATCGACGTATCCCGAGAGATCCTGCTGGAACTGATCGACTCGGACGAGCAGACGTTCGGGCAGATCGAATCGCTGCGGCTGGACGGCGAGAACGGGCTGCGGGTCTGGGCCAACCAGTCGGCCCCGGGCTGCATCGAGGCGCAGATCAACCTGCCTGACGGGGTCAACAACGCTGTCGGCGGCGGGGATCTGCTGGTCTGGATCGAAGATCAGGCCCGGCCGGGAGGCGGCTTCTGGTCGACTGTGGCCTTTGAGTCGGTCCCCTCGGCCGGGGTGCCGCTGACGTACTACATCGGCCCCGAGGGTCCCGGCTTCGCCCAGCCGCACATCATGAACCTCTCGGTCGGCGGCTCGCAACTGGCGGGGGTTTCCAGCCTGTCGCTGGACGTGGCCGAACCGCTGGAGATTGCTTTCTGGCAAGTCGGAGACGACCCGGAGAAGGCCGTCGACGTTGTCATCTCACATAAAGCCCCGTTTGCGTCTGCTCAGTCGGTGACCGTCCGCGACGCAGCCGGGACCGGGACAGTAACCCTGGAGTTCGACCAGTTCGGACACTTCACCGGAACGAGTTGACCAATGGCCCCTACCTGCAGCGACGACAATCTGCCACGCCTCTGCGCCGAGAAGTTCGAGCTGATCGCCGAACGTCTCAGCCACATCCAGGCCGACACCTCGGCCGCCCTGACCCACGTCCGACAGATCTCGGGCCAGCTGACCGACCTGCAGCGCAAGCAGATCGACCTGGACCGCCGTGCCTGCCTGCTGGAACAGACCGACAGCATCGAGGCCTCGTGGCGCAGGCGCCTGTGGCAGGTCTTTGTCGGGGCGGCCCTGGTGGCCCTGGGCGCCCTGCTCCGCTGATCCGTTCCCCGACCGCACCGTCTTGATTTAGGAGAATCCATGGACATTCTGCATCGTCTGACAAACTGGCTGGACCACAACCGCTGGACATTCATCTCGATCCTGCTGGCCGCGGCGGCCGTAGCGGCCCTGGTCGGCTGCCAGCCGCAAACCGCAGGCCTGCTGGACGATCGACCCGCAGACCCGGAGCAGTTCGAGACTCAGGTCCTCGCCGGCCGCCGGCAACTCCAGGACGAAGAAGGCCAGCTTCAGGCCGCCCTGGCCCGTCACAACGCGAAGGTCGAGCAGTTCGTCGCCCGCGTCGAGATCGGCCGGGCCGACCTGCAGCGGCAGCTGGAAGTGCGCGGGGAGATCCTGAACCTCCTTGGTGCGGCGGCCACCGACGCGATTGCCGGGGCCTTTGATCCCCGGGCGTTCGTCATTCCCGCCCTGGGTCTGCTGGGAGCGGCCTTCGGTGTGGGCAAATCGCTGGACAACCGCCGCAAGGACCAGGTCATCCGCCGGCTGAAAGCCGATGGACAGCCCGCCTGAGAACCCATCATTTCACCCCTGCCCCCGTCGCCTGCCCAGGCGGCGGGGGTTTTTTCATGCGCTGGTCTCAGGCCTCCGAGGTCTTGGCCTGGCCGGCCAGCCAGGTCTGAAACTCGTGCTCTACGCGGTCGGCGTCGCCGAGGTTGTTGCTGAGGATGGCCTTGAGTTCGTTGAACGAGTCGACGTCCATCTGGTCGAAGCGGATTCCCACGCCGCGCTGGTCGTTGCGGACGACCGTCCCCTGGCAGCGAACGCTGACCGGCACGCCGGACTGGGCCAGGCTAAAGCGCAGGGCCACCTCTTGACCCTTGCGGGGCGAAGCGCCCGTGCTGACCAGCGCCCCGCGCAGGGACAGGTCTATCAGGTCGGATTCGAAGAGCTCCTGCTGAAATTCCAGCGTGGCATCGACATCGTATTTCACGCGTGAGAAATGGCGTCGTTCCTGGTCGGGCTGCATGTTTCAGATTCTCCCGGTGGTGGCGGTGTACAATCGCATCCACCTGCTTATCGGATGCCGCAACGGCCGGATGCAGCCGGAGTCGGCAAATCCTGCGTGTCAAAACCGCCTCACCAAGGGTATGCTGGTACGACCATGAAACCCAAACTGCTGATCATCCAGGCCGCTGCGCTGGGCCATGAACTGACGAGACAGGCCGGAATGGAACAACTGGGCGAACTGCCGATCCGCTCGGCCGAGACCATATTCCCGGCCGTGACGTGCAGCGTCCAGGCAGGCTTCCGAACCGCCTCGCCCGTCTCGGCACACGGCATGGCCGCCAACGGGCGCTACTTCCCCGAGCTGCACAAGGTGCTCTTCTGGGAGCAGTCGGCCGACCTGGTCGCCGGCAGGCGGTTCTGGTCCGATTTCCGGGCAGAGGGGGGGAAAGTGGGCATGCTCTTCTGGCAGCAGTCGATGGGAGAGGAGCTGGACATGGTCGTCTCGCCGGCGCCGATCCACAAGCACCACGGCGGGATGATCCAGGACTGCTACACCCAGCCGCCGGGGCTCTACCGGCGCCTGGTCGATGCGGCCGGGCGGACATTCAAGCTCCAGGATTACTGGGGCCCCAAGGCCGGCTTCCAGGCGGGCAACTGGATCGCAGGGGCCACCGCCCGCATACTGGCCGCCGACGACGCACCCGACCTGCTGCTGACCTACCTGCCCACGCTGGACTACGACCTGCAACGCTACGGGCCGCTGGACGACCGGGCCCAAGTGGCCCTGAACATCCTGCGACTCCAGATCGAGGGTCTGATCCAGATGGCCGGCAAGACAGGCCACGAGGTGATGATCTTCGGCGACTACGCCATCGGCGGGGTTTCCGGCCCGGCCGTGCTGCCCAACCTGGCCCTGGCCGAGGCCGGCCTCTTCGCCGTCCGCGATGTGCGGGGCATGCTCTATCCGGACTTCCACACCAGCCGGGCCTTGGCGGTGGTCGATCACGAGGTGGCGATCATCCACGTGCCCGATCCGGCCGACGTGGACCGCGCAGCGTCGGTTCTGGGCGAACTCGAGGGCGTCCAACGCGTCATAACTGTCGAAGAGATGGCTGGCATGGACCTGGACCACCCCCACTGCGGGCAGTTGCTCTGCATCGCCGAACCCGGGCGGTGGCTGGCCTACCCCTGGTGGAGCCGCAAGGGCCAGGCCCCGGACTACGCCGGCCACATCGACATCCACAACAAGCCCGGCTTTGACCCCTGCGAGCTGTTCTTCGCCCGCCTGCCGATCCGCATCAGCCAGGATACGAGCAAGATCTCCGGCTCGCACGGGCGGATCGGCCCGGACCGCCGGGTCGCCTGGGCTTGCAGCTTTCAGCCCGTCGGCGAGATCGAGAACATTCTCGACCTGGCCCGGGCAGCCCAGAAGTTCCTGGAGGACAAATGAACGAACGAAAGACAGCCTGGGAGAAACACCAACCCGACTCGACGGACCATCTGCAGATCTTCAATGTGGCCTTCGAGTACCCGGTGTGCTTTACCCGGAACGTTTTCGACCCGGCCAACGACTGCCTGGCCCGGACGATCGATCGGCTGGACGAGGGACGCCTCCACCGCTGCTGCGTCTTCGTCGATGCCGGCCTGGCCGCGGCGCAGGACGACCTGCCGGCGCGGATCCAGCAATACTTCCATGCCCACCGCAAGACGCTCGAACTGGCGGTTCCGCCCCAGTCGGTCCCCGGGGGCAAACGGGCCAAGACCGACTGGCAGGCAGTCCGCAACGTGCTGACGACGATCGGCAACGCCCATCTCGATCGCCAGAGCTTCGTGCTCGCCGTCGGCGGAGGCAGCTGCCTGGACATGCTGGGCTTTGCCGCCTCGATCGTACATCGCGGTCTTCGGCTGGTGCGGATCCCCTCGACCACGCTGGGCCAGAACGACGCGGGCATCGGCGTCAAAAACGGCATGGACGAGCACGGACAGAAAAACTTCATCGGCACGTTCGCCCCGCCGTTTGCGGTGATCAACGACGCATCCCTGCCGACCAGTTGCGACCAGGAAACCTGGATCGCCGGCGTGGCCGAGGCGATCAAGGTGGCGATGATCAAGGACGCCGCCTTCTTCGAGATGATCTCGCAACTGGCCGGGGCAATGCGGATGCGTGACAGCCAGGCGATGCAGCAGGTGGTTCGGCGCTGCGCCGAGCTGCACCTCGAGCACATCCGCACCGGCGGCGATCCGTTCGAGTTCGGCTCGGCCCGGCCGCTGGATTTCGGCCACTGGGCGGCCCACAAGCTCGAGATGCTCTCGGGCTACCAGCTCGGCCACGGCCAGGCGGTGGCACTCGGGATCTGCGTCGACTCCTATTGCGCCATGCGGTCTTCATTGCTGGGCGAGGCGGAGTTTCTCTCTGTTCTGGAGACCATCGCAGCTGCCGGCCTGCCGACGTGGGACGACCTGCTCGGTCGCAGGAAGCGGGAAGGCAAACTGGAGATCCTCGGCGGGCTCGACGATTTCCGCGAACACCTCGGCGGGACGCTGACGATCACCCTGCCCGACGGGATCGGCGGGAAAACTGAAGTCCACCACCTGAATGCTGCCGATGTAGAAGATGCAGTCGAGTACCTGCAGTATCGCCATCGAAAGGATACGGAAACCCCCGATGCGGATCGGCCCTGACGGTAACATCCACCTGACCTACTGCCTCAACGTCCACCCGGGCGAGAGCTGGGAGGAGAACTTCCAGGCCATCGAGACCTTCGCCCTGGCTGTCAAACAGCGCATCTGCCCGTCCGATCCGTTCGGTCTGGGTCTGCGACTGGGCGACCGCGCCTCGCGAACGCTGGCCGAGGCAGACCAGCTGGCCCGCTTCGGCGATTTCCTGGCCGACAACGGCCTGTACGTCTTCACGATCAACGGCTTCCCGTACGGTCCCTTCCACGGTCAGCCGGTCAAAGCCGATGTCTACGCCCCGGACTGGCGGACGCCCGAGCGGCGCGACTACACGATCCGCCTGGCCGAAATCCTTGCCGCCCTGCTGCCCGAGGGGGTCGACGGAACAATCTCCACGGTGCCCGGTTCGTACCGCTCGTGGATCAACACCAACAAGGACCTGCAGGAAATGGTCCGCATGATCACCGAGACCGCCCGGGCCCTGACCCGGATCGAGCAGGAGACCGGGCGGAACATCTGCCTGACCATCGAGCCCGAGCCGGACTGCTTCATCGAAACCCCCGCACAGGCACAGCAGTTCCTCACCGGGCCGCTGGCATCGCTGGGCAAGGCCTGCTGGATCGAGGCCGAAAAGGTCAAACCCGCCTACGCGGCCGAACAACTGGCCGATCACGTCGGCGTCTGCCTCGATGCCGCCCACGCCGCGGTGACCTTCGATCCGCCGGCCCAAGCCGTCGCCGCTGCCGACGTGCGGAAGATCCAGCTCTCGGCCGCTTTGGCCCTGGAGCCCGACCAGCAGACACTGGCACGGCTGGAGGAGTTCGACGAACCAACCTACCTCCACCAGGTCAAGGTCCAGCGAGAAGACGGGTCGATCGGCTCGTTCCCGGACATCCCCCAGGCCATCGAGGCCTTCCGGGCCGGACAGGCCAGGGGGCCCTGGCGCGTGCACTTCCACGTGCCGCTGTTCTTCGGCGCCCACGAAGGGCTCTGTTCGACCGCTGAGCAGATTACCCCCGAACTGCTGACCGCAGCCGGACCCGGCGAGCAGATGCACCTGGAGATCGAGACGTACACGTGGCACGTCCTGCCGGACTTCCTCCAGCCGACGGACATCGTCGACGGCATCTGCCGCGAGTTCCAGTGGGTCCTGCAGCGGCTGGGGGTTGCCTCGGCCTGAAGCGGCAGCTAGCCGGCCGCGTGCTGCCCCTCTGAGACGATGTTCTGCGGCTTGCCTTCCAGGAAGCGGTCGATGTTTTCGACGGTCGTGGCGATGATGCGTCGGACGGCCTCTTCGGAATTAAAGCCCACGTGCGGGGTGATGATCACGTTGGGCATCCGCAGCAGGGCGTGGTTCTGGACGATCGAACGCAGCTTGCTCAGGTCATATTCGCGCGAGAGGATCTCGGCCTCTTCGGCGATGGCCCCTTCGGCCTCCAGCACGTCCAGGCCCGCTCCGCCGAGCTGGCCGCCGGCCAGGCCCTCGATCAGGGCCTCGGCGTCGACGATCCCGCCGCGGGCGGTGTTGATCAGGTAGGCCCCCTGCTTCATCTTGCCGATCGCATCGGCGTCGATCATGTGGTGGGTGTGCTTGTTGTATGGCACGTGGATCGAGAACACGTCGCTGCGGGCCAGAAGCTCTTCGAAGTTCACATAGCTGAACCCCAGCCTCTCGGCCAGCTGCTCGTCGGGTTTGATGTCGTAGGCCAGCTTCTCCATGCCGAACCCCCCGGCGATCCGCAGGACGTTGCGGGCGATGTTGCCCGTACCCAGGACGCCCAAGGTCTTGCCCTGCAGGTCGATGCCGCGCAGCCCGTCGAGGGAGAAATCCCCGCGGACCGTCCGCTCATAACTTCGGTGGACCCGCCGGGTCAGGGCCAGCAGAAGCGCAAAGGCGTGCTCTGCCACCGTGTTATCGCCGTAGGTGGGCACGTTGGCCACGGCAATGCCGCGCTTCCGGCAGGCACGCAGGTCGATGTGGTCGTAGCCGGTCGACCGCGTGGCGATCAGTTTCAGATTCGCCAGCCGGTCGATCTGGTCCTCCCCCACCCGGCTGTGGATGAAGGTGCTCAGCACGGTGACGTTCTCGGGAATCAACTCATCATCCAGGTCCTGGAACTTCTCGGGCCTGTCGAAGACCTTGCAGTCGCAGCCACAGAGCTCTTTGACGGCCTGGCGTTCCCAGGGCTCTGCCTCGACGAAGAGGATGCGGTGGGCGGTCTGCTGGTCGGATGCGTATGTCATGTGGGCCTCCTGCTGAGGTCAATCCGGATGTAGAACCTTCCAAAGGGGTTCGGGGAATTATAGGCTCGCCCCGGAGGACATCCCCGCGGTCGTGCGCAGGCTTCGCAGGGCGCGGCATGGCTGCCAAACCAGCAGCCCCTCCGCCCGGAAGCGCCAGAATCGACAGGATCCCGACTTGCCGCAGAGGTCCGTCCAAACGCTTATCCTACTACAAATGCATGTTTTATGAAGTATGGCACTTTGCTTGCAGCTTTCTTCGGACACACCGTGGCCGCAGGCCCGCAAAGGGCCCGAAAGCACCTGCAACCGCAGTGGAGTCAAGATGGTCCTTCAGGCAAGGCAACCCGGATCGGATCAGCCCCTGAGCCTCGTCGTGACCGGCGAGGCTGAGAGCTGGCTGCCTGCATTGGAGCAGATCGTCGGGCCCAACCTGCTGCAGGCCTACCAGGCCCGCGACAAGACGGACCTGCTGGATGCTGTCAAATCCGGCGTTGCCGACGCAGCCGTACTGGACGACGCGACCAACTGGGACGTCAGCGTCCTGCAACTGCTGCGGATGATCCGCCGGCTGGACCGCCGGCTGCCGGTGGCCATCGTCACCACGCACACCGACCGCCGGTGGCTGGAAGACGCCCTGCGGCTGGCTGCTTTCAGCGTGATGACCAAGCCGCTGCAGCTGGAGTCGCTGCTGCAGCAGATCCAGCGGATGATGCTCCGCCTCGACCAGATGCTCCGGGGCGACGAGAACACGAACCAGCCGGACTGAGAAACGTCCGGAACTGTAGGTAAACGAGTAGAAACCGAAGATTCGCCCGCCTGCAAGGGCCGAAAGGTACCGGCAGACGGGCTGAACTTCCAGAGTCAGACACTGGCAGAAAGCACGAAAAGGAGCCCACTGAGATGGCAAAAGCCAAGCCGAAGATTCGCCCGATCGGCGAGAAGATCCTGCTGAAGCGCATGGAAGCCGAAGAAAAGACCGCCGGCGGCATCGTCCTGCCGGACACCGCCAAGGAAAAGCCCAAGAAGGGCACGATCATCGCCCTGGGCGAAGGCAAACTGCTGCCCGACGGCGGCCGGGCCGACTTCCAGGTCAAAACCGGCGACAAGGTCCTCTTCTCCAGCTACGCCGGCCAGGAGATCAAGGTCGACGGCGAAGAGTACCTGCTCATGGAAGAATCGGACATCCTGGCCATCCTCGACTGAGCAGGCGAGACGTATCAGGATTTCCAACTGCACACCACAGGAGTGAACCAGCATGGCAAAGAAGAAGATTATATTTGATACAGACGCACGCGAGGCGATCCGCCGCGGCGTCAAGACCCTGGCCAAGGCGGTCAAGGTCACCCTCGGCCCGACCGGCCGGGTCGTGGTCCTGGAGAAATCCTTCGGCTCGCCCACCGTCACCAAGGACGGCGTTTCGGTGGCCAAGGAAATCGAACTGAAGGACCCCAACGAGAACATGGGTGCCCAGATGGTCAAGGAAGTCGCCTCCAAGACCTCCAACGTCGCCGGTGACGGCACGACGACGGCGACCATTTACGCCGAGGCCATCTTTGAAGAAGGCCTCAAGAACATCGTTGCCGGCGCCAAGGCGATGCAGTTGAAGCGCGGCATCGACAAGGCGGTTACCGCCATCGTCGATGAACTGGGCAAGCTGTCCAACCCCGTCAAGGGCTCGAAGGAAATCGCCCAGGTCGGCACGTGTGCAGCCAACCAGGACCAGGAAATCGGCAAGATGATTGCCGAGGCCATGGACAAGGTCGGCAAGGACGGCGTGATTACCGTCGAAGAAGGCAAGGGCCTGGAGACCAACGTCGACCTGCTGGAAGGCATGCAGTTCGACCGCGGCTACATCAGCCCGCACTTCGTAAACAAGCAGGCGACGATGGAAGTCGACCTGGAAAAACCCCTGATCCTCATCTTCGAGAAGAAGATCTCGGCGATCAAGGACCTGGTGCCCCTGCTGGAGAAGATCGCCCAGTCCGGCCGACCGCTGCTGATCGTCTGCGAAGACCTCGAAGGCGAAGCCTTGGCGACCCTGGTTGTCAACAAGCTCCGCGGCACGCTGCAGGTCGCAGCGGTCAAGGCCCCGGGCTTCGGCGACCGCCGCAAGGAAATGCTCCGCGACATTGCCGTTCTGACCGGCGGCAAGGCGATCATGGACGATATGGGCATCAGCCTGGAGAACATCCAGATGGCCGACCTGGGCACGGCCAAGCGCGTCCGGATCGACAAGGACTCCACCACCGTCATCGAAGGGGCGGGCAAGACCGCCGACATCACCGGCCGGATCGAGCAGATCAAGCGCCAGATCGAAACCACCACCAGCGACTATGACCGGGAGAAGCTCGAAGAGCGCCTGGCCAAGCTCGCCGGCGGCGTCGCCCAGATCAACGTCGGTGCGGCCACCGAGGTGGAGATGAAGGAAAAGAAGGCCCGCGTCGAAGACGCCCTGCACGCCTGCAGAGCGGCCGTGGAGGAAGGCATTCTCCCCGGCGGCGGCGTGGCCGTGCTCCGTGCCCGCAAGGCCCTGGGCCAGGTCAAGTGCGACAGCGACGACGAGAAGACCGGCGTGGACATCGTCAGCCGGGCCCTGGACGCCCCGATCCGCCAGATCGCGGCCAACTCCGGGCTCGACGGTGCGATTGTGGCCGCCAAGGTCACCGAGGCCGATGACGACAACTTCGGCTACAACGCCCTGACCGGCAAGTACACCGACCTGGTCAAGGACGGCGTGATCGTACCGACGAAGGTCGAGCGGACCGCCCTGCAGAACGCAGCCTCGGTCGCCGGCCTGCTGCTGACCACCGACGCGATCGTCTCGGAAATCCCCGAGAAGAAGCCCGCCGGCGGCCCCGGCGGCGGCATGGAAGACATGTACTAGCAGTCCGTTTAGAAATGGAACTCGTAGCGAGATCAGACCGGATTGTCGAGCACCAAGGAACGAAAACGCAGGCGAATCGCGAGATTCGCTGAGTTTTTGTGACGCCGGGTCGCAGACAATCGGGGCGATCGCAGCAGAGGTAGCTTTCTAAACGGGCTGCTAGGCCCCCTGGGCAGAATCGCCAGTACCCGCCCCGCAGAGATGCATCTCTGCGGGGCTTGTTTCTGCGCCCTGTCCGACCCATCGCACGGCGGGGCGCAACAGCAGGAAGCAGGACTTTTTTCCGACAAAGCACTTGACCGAACGCGGGTTGGGCAAGTACCTTACGAGGCTCTGCTACGTCGCAGGCAGCGGGAGGTCCGCTGCCTACAGAAACGGCGAAGCCCGCAGGAACCTCAGAGAACGTAACCCCCATAGTACGGATGTTTTGAATCTGTACAGTTACGTGGAGGCGAAACCATTGCCCGCTGCTGAACTTGTCAAGGAACTCATCGACGCCGGAATCCACTTCGGACACCGCGTCAGCCGCTGGAACCCGAAGATGCAGCCGTATATCTTCGGCAAGCGCAACCTCATCCACATCGTCAACGTCAAGGAGACCCTCAAGGGTATCCTGCTGGCCAAGCGATTCATCACCCAGACCGTCGGCCAGGGCAAGGACGTGCTCTTTGTCGGCACGAAGCGTCAGGCCCGCAAGGCCGTCGAATCCCACGCCCAGCGGACCAACATGCACTCGGTCACCGACCGCTGGCTGGGCGGGACGCTGACCAACTTCCGCGAGATCCGCAAGCGTGTCGGCCGCCTGGAAGAGCTCGAGAAGCTCGAGGCCGAAGGCATGCTCGACGCCTACTCCAAGAAGGAAGGCGCCGCCCTGCGTCGCGAGATGCGCAAGATCCTCCGCAACCTCGGCGGGATCCGCAACATGACCAAACTGCCCGGGGCCCTGGTGATCATCGACCAGAAACGCGAAGATATTGCCGTCAAGGAAGCCCGCAAGATGGGAATCCCGGTCGTCTGCCTGCTGGATACCGATTCGGACCCCGACAAGGTCGACATCCCGATCCCGGGCAACGACGACGCGATGCGGGCGATCGAACTGATCATCAAGCAGATGGCCGACGCCGTCGAAGAAGGCATCCGAGGCCGGGCCGAGATGATGCAGAAGGAACAGGTCGACCAGCAGATGCAGCAGGAAGAACAGTCCCGCCGCCGCTCGAGTCGCCCGACGACCACCCAGAAATACGAAGAGGCCGATAACGCCGAATCCGGCTCGGAAGAGCCCGACGCGGCCTCGGAAGAAAACCAGCAGCTGCCCGCTTCCGGCGGTCAGGAATAACACCCCCACCCCCGCAGCGGGTCGACTGAGTGGACCCCGGGCAAGACCCCGGCCGGTGCATTCGACCCGCTGCGGGATTTCGACTCTAGATCAAACCACAGGAGAGACCATGGCGGAAATTACCGCAGCAATGGTAAAGGCCCTGCGTGAGGAAACCGGACAGGGCATGATGGACTGCAAGAAGGCCCTCGAGGAAACCGGCGGCGACGTCGAAGCCGCCAAGGACATGCTCCGCAAGAAGGGTGGCCAGAAGGCCGCTGAAAAAGCAGGCCGCGCCACCGGCGAGGGCCTGATCGCCATCGCCGACAGCGACGGCGCCGCAGCGATGGTCGAAGTCCGCTGCGAGACCGACTTCTGCGCCCGCAACGAAGTCTTCAGCTCGATGGTCCAGTCACTGGCCGAGACCCTGCTTGGCGGCGAGGCCGGCCCCGCTGCTGCCGACGATGCGAAGATGACCGGCCCCGTGCAGGACGCCTTCAACAAGATCGGCGAGAACATGAGCTTCGCCCGCGGCGTGAAGATCTCCGGCCCGTGCGTCGGCCATTACCTGCACTTCAACGGCAAGGTCGGCGTGATCGTCGCACTGGACAAGGCCATCGACGACGAACTGCTCAAGGACCTTTGCATGCACATCGCCTTCGCCAACCCGCTGGGTATCGTCGCCGAAGACATCCCGGCCGAGATGGTCGAGAAGGAACGCAAGTTCATCAAGGAAGAGGTCCTCGCCTCGGGCAAGCCCGAGGAGATCGCCGAAAAGATGACCGAAGGCAAGATGCGGAAGTTCTTCTCCGGCGTGGCCCTGCACGAGCAGGCCTTCGTCAAGGACGACAAGAAGACCGTCAAGCAGGTCATCGGCGAGGCCAACGTCACCGAGTTCGCCCGCTTCGCCGTCGGCGAAGACAGCTGAGCAGGCCCCATGGCCTCGGACTGTCGCTATCGCCGCGTGCTGGTCAAGATCTCCGGGGAGGCCCTCTCCGGGACCGGGGAGCACGGCCTGAAGGTCGGCCCGATCGAGTCGATGCTCGATGAGCTGGCCGATGCCCACAAGACCGGGGCGCAGATCGCCCTGGTCGTCGGGGCGGGCAACATACTCCGCGGCCGCGACCTGAAGGACATGCCCGCCGTCCAGCGGACCACCGCCGATTCGATGGGCATGCTGGCTACGGTGATCAACGCCCTGGCCCTGGGCGACCTGCTGGCCAGTCGGGGCCTGGATGCGCGGGTGCTTTCGGCGATCCAGATGACGCCCCACTGCGAGCCATTTGTTCGGGCCCGGGCTGTCAAGCACCTGCAGGCCGGGCGGATTGTCGTCCTGGCCGGTGGGACCGGAAGCCCGTTCTTCACCACCGACATGTGCGCCGCTCTCCGGGCGGCCGAACTGGACTGCGACGTGCTGATCAAGGCCACCAAGGTCGACGGCGTCTTCGATGCCGACCCGGTGAAAAACCCGCAGGCCAGGCGTTACGATACCCTGAGCTACCAGAAGGTCCTGGCCGATCGACTGGGAGTGATGGACCTGACGGCCATCTCCATGTGTATGGAAAACGGCATCCCCGTGATGGTCTTCCAACTGGACAAGCCGGGCAACCTGGCTGCTGCCCTGAATGGCAAGCCCGTCGGCACGCTGGTTACCGATACCGAATAGAGAGCAAGAGGTTCCCCATGCCCGTCGATGACATTCTCCTGGAAGCCGAAGACAACATGTCCACGGCCGTGGATTACTTCAAGGAAGAGCTGCGCGGCATCCGCACGGGTCGTGCCTCGGCCGGCCTGGTCGACCACGTGAAGGTCGACTACTACGGCTCGCCGACCGACCTGCGCCAGCTGGCGTCCATTTCCACGCCCGAGGCCAACCTGATCGTCGTCAAGCCCTTCGATCCGGGTACGGTCAAGGACATCGAGAAGGCCATCCTCGCCTCGAATATCGGGATTACCCCGATGTCCGACGGCAAGCTGATCCGCCTTTCGGTTCCGGCCCTGTCCGGCGAGCGACGCGAACAGATGACCAACCAGTGCAAGAAGATGGCCGAGGCTTCCCGCGTGGCCATCCGCAACGCCCGTCGCGACGCCAACAAGCAGGCCGACAAGGAACAGAAGGCCGGCGATATCACCGAAGACGACGCCACGCGCTGCAAAGACCAGATCCAGGAACTGACCAAGAAGTACGAAGGACAGATCGACAAGGCCCTGGAAGCCAAGGTCAAGGAAATCCAGGAGACCTGAGCGGAGCTTTCCGTTACAATGTCTCCTGATGGAAGGGTAGCTCAATGGTAGAGCAACGGCCTTTTAAGCCGTAGGTTGAGGGTTCGAGCCCCTCCCCTTTCAGTCGCATCCAAGGCTGTCCGGCATGTGCGGGCAGCCTTTTGCGTGCGCACCTCGATCCGCGCGACCCAAGCGGTGGTTGTGTTTGCGTCGCAGGCGTAACATAGCTCGACGGGCAGTCCGCAGCCGGCCTGGTTACGGCGATCTCGGTCTTCGGTCTCGCTCTCCGTGAACCAGGGCACCATTGAGCCCAGGGCGGAGGCGAAGTTGGCGGCTCGCCTGAGAACGTAGGTGGACCAGTTCCTTCCCATCCGGCGGGAAATGCGTAGAATAGGACGGGCCGGAGCAATTCCTACACCTGTTACAGGAGTCTGCCATGAGTCAGCAAAGCGCCATCGCAACTGCACCCGAAGCTGCCAAGGCCGGGGCCGTCGCCTTCTGCGACTTCTTCTGGGCCCTGCTCTTTGCCGTGGTGGGAGTGATCCTCCTGGCCCGACAGGTGAGCATGCCGGTCGGCCTGGCGATGGTCCTGCCGGGTATCGCCGGGCTCCTGCTGGGGATCATCCAGATCCGCTCGGCCGCCCGGTGGACGTACCTGGCCCAGTCGATCGTCATGCTGGGCATCGCGGCCGTCGTGCTGCTGATCAACATCGAGGCTCGCATGTTCGGCCTGGATCAGATCCGCGAAAGGCTCTGGGACGCCCTGGCCGTACTGCTCTCGCTGCTGCTGGCGGGTCTGAGCTTCTGGGAGTATATCCAGCGTTCGACCCGAAGCCTCCGGGCCAGGCCCGTCGCCGCCGGCGGCCAGGCCCGCGCGATCCGGGGCAACGCCACCATCAAATGCCCCCACTGCCCCCGCAGCTTCTCCGCTCCGGGCCCGAACAACACCTGCCCGCACTGCGGCATGAAGATCGACTGAAAGCCACGCTGCCCATAGCTTCATCCGCGGCGACGCATCAGTCCGCCCGGATCACGTAACCTGCGCCGATCGCGGCCGGAGGCAGCGGCGCATCGATCTTCGCCTTGCCGAGAACCCAGGCGACGTAGGTGTTGGAGTTCGGCCCGGGCCAATAACGGTAGGTCTGCCGCCACGGGTACTCTTCCGGACGGTCGAGGATGGCCAGCAGGCGCTGGGCCTGGGGGCCATGGAACTCGGCCAGCACCCAGCTCTCTCCTGCCCCGACGCCCGCAAACGCCGGGCGGCAGTCGATCTGCAGGTGGCCGTGGTTGCCGCGAGGCTCCTGCCAGACCTCCCATCGTCGTGCGGGAACATCGGGCCCCAGGCCCACGAACCAGCAATGCGCGGCGATCGACTCGACATACGGGATCTTCGCACAGCGCAGCTGAACGATCGGCGCATCGATCGGCGAGCCGGGATGATGAAACCCCTGCTGGTCAGGCACGACGTGACAACCAGCCAGGAGTATCATCCAGGCAAATACAACCAACCGCCTGGCCGGCAGAGGCGCCCTGGGCGAACCACAGTCGGCCTCTGCTGTTCCGGTCGTTTCAATCCTCCAATTGCACGACGGAATTGACCGTGCCGAACGGGTTGCGGGCCCAGCAGTTGTTGTCCGGATCGACCGCCCAGTCGCCGTCGACCAGGAACTTGTATTCGCTGCCTGTTCCGTTGACCGGACAGATCGCCACGTACTGCCCCGACTTCTGCTTGCGCATCGGCTGGGGGTTCCAGTCGTTGAAATCCCCGGCCACCTGGACCGTACGCACACCGATTTGGGGAGTCAGGGAGAAACGGATCGTGCCCTTCTTGGGTCCTTTACTGATCATGACATCCTTGCCTTTCTCAGGAGAAGCCTGAAAGAACTCACTCTGTTGTATACCATCCGGAGCCAGGGAGGCAACAGGTGACATGCCAATTCTCGGCATCACGAACAGTTTATAGAATTCTGATCGGTTATTGCAAAATTTACCCGGGTTTTACGGGTTCAGGCCTATAATAGCACAAACGATCTTCAGGGCCGGTCTCCCCCGTTCCGGCCCTGGATTCAGGGGTCTGGCTCTCCACCCGGCCAGACCCCACCTTTTTGCGCATGCAGAAGCCGGCACAGAAGGTCCGTGCCGGCTTTCTGGTTTGGCAGCCACTCAGGATTCCAGCAAGTCGTCGAAGCTCAGCCCGCCGCCTTCCAGCCCGCCTTTAAGGGGCTTCTTGCGTTTTCGGCTCTTGGGTTCGGGCAGGTTGAGGCTCTGGGTTTCCACGGACTGGGGGGCTGTCAGAGCCTTGATCGACAGCGACATCCGGCGGGCTTCTTCGTCAACGCTGAGCACAACCGCTTCGACGGTATCGCCCTGCCGGCAGACTTCCTCGACGTTGTGGACGTGGTGTTCGCTGAGTTGGCTGATGTGGACCAGTCCCTCAACGCCGGGGGCCACTTCGACGAATGCCCCGAAATCGGTAGTCCGTCTGACCTTGCCCTGGACCCTGGCCTGTTCGGGCCAGCGGGCCGAGGCGCCCATCCACGGATCGTCCTGCATGGCTTTGAGCGAGAGGCTCATGCGGTTGCGTTTCGGATCGACCGAAAGGACCTTGACCTCGACAACATCGCCTTCGCTGAGCACTTCCTTCGGGTGGTGGATCCGTCGGCCGTAGGTCATCTCGCTGATGGGAATCAGCCCTTCGACGCCGGGCTCGACTTCCACAAAAGCGCCGAAGTCGGCCAACCGGGTGATCCGACCGCTGACGGTGGATTCGGGGGGCCATTTCTCGGCTGCGTCCTGCCAGGGGTCCTTCATGGTCTGCTTGAGGCCCAGGCTGATCTTGCCGGTATCCTCGCTGAACTTCAGGACCTTGACTTCGATCTTGTCGCCCTGCTTGACCACGTCGGTGGGTTTGTCGACGTGGCCGTGGCTCATGTCGGAGATGTGCAGCAGGCCGTCGACGCCCCCGATGTCGACGAATGCGCCGTAGGGCATGATGGTCTTGACCACACCGGTAACGACCTGGCCGACCTCGAGAGTCTTGAGGGTCTCCTTCTTGGCTTCGGCGGCCTCGGCCTCCAGCAGGCGCCGGCGCGAGACGACCACGTTCTTGTCCGACCGGTCGACCTCCTGGACCTCGCACTTGAGCTTTTCGTTAAGGTAGCCGCTGAGATCTTCGACGTGGTGCATCTCGACCTGGCTGACGGGCATGAAGGCCCGGATGCCGTTGATTTCCAGTTCCAGCCCGCCCTTGTTCATTCCGGTCACGCGGCCCTCGACGATCGCCCCTGCCTGGAGGGAGTCCCAGGTCGCTTCGAGCACCGCGCCCTTGCGCGACAGCAGGAACAGGCCGTCCTGCTGGTCGTACCCTTCGACCGTCACATCCACGGTATCGCCCTCGGAGGGCACGGGCTCGTCGTCGAACTGCGAGGCCGGCAGGACACCCTGGGTTTTCCCGCCGAAGTAGACGAAGATGTCGTCGCCATGGACACCGATGACCCGGCCTTGGTGGACACCGCTGGGAAGGCCAGTCTTGCCTGCGGCAGCCTCGCCCGGCTTGTCGCTCTGCTCGATCAGGTCTTCGAGGCTCTGGTTGCCCAAGGCCTCTTCGATCTCCCGGTTCAGGGCATCGTCGCTGGATTCAGAGGTCTGGTCTGTCGGGGTCTGGTTCTCTTCTGGTTGCTGCGTCATGTCGATGTTCCTAAGCATGCCTTCCAACTCGCGGGCTGTACCGAGACAATATCATATCGCCCTTTCCTGCCGGTATGAAGGGATAGTTAAACCGAATTATGGATCATCCTTGCCGCACAGCCGGCCGAGGGCTATTCTGCCCGAAGCATTGGGGCAACGCAAAGGAACTGCAAGATGATTACCGGATTGGCCCACGCGTGCTTTACCGCCGAAGACCTCGACGCTTCGATCGACTTCTACTGCAACAAGCTCGGGCTCAAGCAGGCTTTTGACTTCATCAACGACCGCGGCGAGCGATTCGGTGTTTACCTGCACGTTGGCGGCAGGAGCTTTATCGAGTTGTTCACCGGCCAGGTTGAGTCGGACGGGGCAAAGGGCTCCTACCGCCACATCTGCCTGGAGGTCGACGATATCGAAACCTCGGTTGAGCAGTTCAAGGCGGCAGGCGTGGAGGTCGAGCCGATCAAGACGGGCTCGGACCATAGTTACCAGGCCTGGCTGACCGACCCGGACGGCAACCGGATCGAGCTTCACCAGTACACTCCGCAGTCCAAGCAGACGCCCCACCTCCAGTAGCACCGCCTTGGGCGCAAAAAAAACCGAAGCCGTCGAGAGGGGCACTTGCTCGACGGCTTCGGTATGGGTTGCACAGAACGCTACGGGACTAACGTTCTGCCCGCCGCCAACGAGGCGGCGTTCCCATTCTCGCGTTTCCGTAAATACTGTACTGCATGACATCGATGGCGTCGCGGCAACTTCGCGCCTTTACTATGCATAATCGCGCCAAGAGAAGCGGCGGTCTGCTGTCGTGACATCGGCGCAAAAAAAGACCGAAGCCGTCGAGAGGGGCACTTGCTCGACGGCTTCGGTATGGGTTGCACAGAACGCTACGGGACTAACGTTCTGCCCGCCGCCAACAAGGCGGCGTTCCCATTCTCGCGTTTCCACCATTATATTACGGCCTGGAGCGGAATGTTCCATGGCCACTTCATGCCATATTCCTGTATAATTGCGCCAAGCCCATTTCGGTCGGTTAGACTGTGGGTTACACCCTTCAGCTGGACACATCCTCCCATGGCTCAGAAGATCCGCAACATCCTGCTCCTGTTGGACACAAGCACGTTCTACGGCAGGCAGATCGCCCGAGGCGTTGCCTGGTATTCCGAAGGCCATACGCCGATGGCCTTCTACATCCATCCCGCAATGGGTGATGAGGCCCTGCAGGGGCTGCGAAACTGGCGCGTGGACGGTATCATCGGCAGGTTGCGGCAGGGACAACTGCCCACGGCCGTGGGCACGGGGCAGTTGCCGGCCGTCACCACCACCGGACACAATCCGGCAGAGAACCTGCCCCGGATCACCCTGGATGACGAGGCGATCGGAAGGATGGTTGCCGAGCATTTCCTCCAGAGAGGCTTTCGCAACTTCGGGTTCTGCGGAACGTACGGGATGGGTTTCTCCCAGATGCGACAGAAGGGCTTTGCCGCCCGTCTGGCTGAAGATGATTACCCGTGCGACAACTACCAGCCCCTGGCCAACGCCGTCGGGGACTCTTACTTCCAGGACGAACAGGAGCATATCGTCGAGTGGATCCGGTCGCTGCCCCACCCGGCGGGGGTCATGGCGGCCGACGACTCGATGAGCTGGAAGATCTCCCAGGCCTGCAGGACCTCTCAGATCCGGATGCCCGAGCAGATCGCACTGGTCGGCGTGAACAATGACGACATGCTCTGCCGCCTGGCCTCACCGCCGACCTCCAGCGTAGCGTTGCCCCTGGAACGCCTGGGATACCTGGCCGGGCAGATGCTCGACACCCTGCTGCAAGGAGAACAGCCGGACCCGCCGGTCCAGGCCCTGCCCCCCATCGGGGTAGTCACCCGCCGCAGCAGCGACGTCGTTGCCGTCGAGGACAGCGACATCTCCACGGCCATGCGGTACATTCGCGACCATCTGGACGAGAATATCCAGGTCGATGACATCGCCGCAGCCGCGGCCGTCTCTCGCAGGTCCCTGCAGCGGAAGTTTCCGCAGGTTGTCGGCCACACGCTGCAGAAGGAAATCCGCCAGGTCCGGATCAGCAAGGCCAAGAACCTCTTGGCACAGACCGACCTGCCGCTCTACCAGATCGCCTCAGCTTGCGGATTTCGCTATCCCGAACACCTCTCGCGCATATTCAAGCAGGTCACCGGTGCAACCCCCACAGACTATCGGAGAAAATATCACGTCTGACCGGGCTGCAGGCGTACCGCCTGATTTGTCTTCGAAGCTTACGGGGGATGACTTTTCCGATTTTTGTGATTGTTTATCTAAAATTGCGATAACGCGCATCCCATTCTCTGGCAATGTCTTGCGTTATTTTTTAATTTTCTTCCGTCTCAGTGACACAGGGTTGTCATTGATATTCCGTAATCTCTGCCCTTAGCATAAAGGTGTTGATAGTAGACATTGGATCATTCTGAATCGGATGGTAGTCGGATTTCTGCTCGGGGCCGAGTTGGGGTTCTAGCCGGGAAAGGGCACCTCATGAGTTTACGCATTGGGTTGGCGGATTCACAGACGTTGCTTCGACAGGGAATGCGTCAACTGTTGGAGAACCACGGCCACCAGGTCGTGGCAGAGGCAGCGACCGGAAGGCAGGCCGTCAAGGATGCCATCGACTGTGGACCGGATCTGATGATCATGGAGTCGACACTTCCGGAACTCAACGGCATCAATACTACCCAGCGGATAGCTGAACAGTGCACGGATGTCCGGATACTGGCCCTTTCCGAGACGCGGAACCCGGCCACGGTCCGGGGCATGCTCCAAGCCGGGGCCGGTGGGTATGTGCTGAAGCAGTCGGACTTTGAGGAAGTCCTCGCCGCGATCAAGACGGTGATGCAGGGCAAGACGTATCTCTCACCCGAAGTCGCCTCGGCCGTGGTCAGCGAGTTCGTCGGGCCCCAGTCCGGCGGTCAGCTCCGCGGCCTTTCCAACCGCGAACGGGAAGTGCTCCAGCTGATCGCCGAGGGCTACGGGACGAAAAAGATCGCCTCGGATCTGTTCGTCAGTGTCAAGACCGTCGAGACACACCGGCGAAACATCATGCGAAAGCTGGACATCCATTCAATCGCCGGCCTGACGCGGTACGCGATCCAGCAGGGCCTGGCCAGCATCGAGCATTGATTCGGCCCGTGCGGTATGCCGATCAGGTCCGCACTGAATCGAGCGAAACAACCGCCACGCACCCGAAGACCATCGTCGGTGCCCACGCCGCCCAGAGCGGGTCCATCTGCACGAAGCGGATCAGGTACACCGAGATGTAGAACAGGCCGACCAGCGAGACGGCCAGCCCGATCGACGATTTGACGTTCCGCTCCCTCGAAAGCATGAACGGCAGGGGCAGCAGGAGCATGATCAGGTGATTGATCGGCTCGGTGACCCGAAGGTGCTTGGCCAGAAGGGCCGTGCGCCGGTCCGGGGCCCTGCCCTTGCGGAGCAACTCGTTCAACTGGGGTGTCGAGGTAAACTCCAGCCACTTGTTGGACTGTCTAAGGACGATGTCCTCCGGGGTCAGGTCGGTCGGGACGAACATCACTGCATTGTCGGTGCTCCAGTGGCTCAGCCGGCGGTACTTCGGATCTTCCGGCCGCTGCCAGACCGCCCTGTCAGCCCGTATGTAGGCGATGGCCCTGCCGAGGTTGCCCTCTGCATCGGCCTGATGGAAGGAGAAGACGGGTTCGAGCAGAACGGCCGTCTGGGCCTGGCGGACCAGCTGGCGGGCGCTGATGACCATGTTGTAATCGCGGTCGGTTACCTGGGACCGCCCGTTCTGGTACTCCAGGGCGTCCGGACCGGCCGAGGTGTAGATCTTCCCCGGGCTCTGGGGCCAGAAGTACCGGGCCGACTCACCGAGAATCCTGCCTTGGGCAGCGAACCATCCGCTGCGTCCGTCACTCCACGTGCCGGCGTGGGCCTCGGGCAGGACGATCTTGGCGACCATCTTGCCATCGACGATCGGAAGCGCCACTGCCTTGACCAGCGTCTGGTCGGCTGCATGGAACTGCCTGGCATGCCAGAACATGTCGTTGCCATCCCGCATGGCGCAGACCTTGAAGTCCTCTTCCTCGATCCGCTCGCCTCGGTCCAACGCCAGCTGCTGGGCGTGCCGCGGGATGGCCAGTTCCCGATCCAGGATGATCAACCCTGTCAGCAGGATGGCGCAGATGATGATCGGCAGCAGCACGCGGTAGAGACTGACTCCCGAAGCCAGCACGGCCGTCAGTTCATTGCTCTTGTTGAGCCTCGCCAGCGTGAAGGCGGCCGAGAAAGTAATGACCACCCCCCCCATCTCCGCGATGTACAGCAGGCTCTGGGCACCGTAATACGAGAAGATCTGGAGGATGACCTGCCTTCCGCTGCGATCGGCCTTGACGAACTCGTCGAGGTTGACGAATAGATCACCGATGATTCGCAGCGACATGAAGACCAGGAAGACCACCATGCAGCAGAAGAGGAAATTGCGGGCGATGTATCGATCGAGAATCTTCATGTTCATCGCCTCGCCAAGTGCCAGTACGCCACGGCGTTGGCCACGACCAGCAGCAGGACACCCGACCAGATCGCCCCAACGCCCTGGAGGGGGTTGATCTCCTGGCTGAGCAGCTGCTTGCCCATCGTGATCACCACGATCAACGTCGCCGCCGGGATCAGCGACAGTGCAAAGGCCGAAATCACCTGCCCGCCTCGGAATACGATCCCCAGGGCCGCCCCGAACGCGACCATCAGGAAACAGCCCACCCCGTACGCCAGGCGGCTGTGAATCTCGCCCAGCGTCTCGCGCCGAAGCTTCGGAACACGGTTCTCCCGCAGGTCATTGATCTGTGCGATCAGCTTCGGGTCGGAGGTAAACCGGGCCGGCTCGGCCAGGATCTGGCCCAGCTCGGTCGGGCTCGCCTCGTCGTCGTTCAACCGCCCCTGGGGCAACGGAATGCCCACGATGCGATGGGACTCCCGCGACAGGGCCATCCCCTCGCCGCCTGTGCTGACCGATACGTTTCCTTCCAGCAGGATCGACAGGTACGACTCCTGCTCCAGGGCCCGCCAGTCGGCCGAGAGCGTCGCGCTGTCGGCGGTGTAGAGCAGAGTGATCTCGTTGCCGCGGACAACGCGGAGCACGACGCGGTTGGTCGGTTCAGTCGACTCCAGCCGCAAGGTCCCCTTGTCGGTCCACTTGGGGTCACCACCCTTGAGCTGGTATTCCAGCACGTAAGGTGGTTCATTCTCCGGCTCGACCATCTTCTGCAGCTTCTGGTAGTTCCGGCGGGTCCGGATGACCGCGGCGATGTCTTCCAGGACCTCCGAATGGCGGATCTCCCGCCGGAACTGCTGGAGCTTCTGCTGGACCTCGCCATGCCTGGCAGGGTCTTCCAGAATCGCCAGCAGCCTGTGCCAGTCATACAAGGCCGGCTTCTCCCGGACAAGCGAAGGCAGCGGGGGCAGCTCCTCGCTGCGGCCCCGGGCAATGTTCTGGATGCGTCCGGTCAGCGAATCCAGGGCGCTGAAGTTGGTCATGGTGATTCCCGCATAGGTCCGGTTGTTGACCTGGCGGAAGTCGACCACGGCCGTCTCTGCAGCCAGGATCGCCACGTCATCGGGGTTGGAGGTGTCGACCCCGACCATCCCCTCCAGCCGCAGCCGCCCGTCAGGCAGAACCTGAGCCTCCTTGGCGTGCAGGATGTAGGGCATGGAAGACGTCTCGAAGTATCCTTCGGTGCGGATCTCATAGGCCAGGATGCCCTTGATGTCTCCCTCGATCTTCTTTTCCAGGAAACTGGCCAGGGCCGGGGAGACGAAGTTGCTCAGGGCCATCGAGACGACCGCTACCACCAGGCCCAGAACCAGCCCGGGCCGAAGCATCGCCAGCGTGCTGACCCCGCTGGCCCGGCAGGCCAGCAGTTCGTTGTCCTGGCTGAGGCGGCCGTAGACCATCGTCGCAGCAAACAACGCGGCAATCGGCAGGGTCAGCGAGACCATGATCGGCACGAGCAGGCCGAAGATCTGCACGGCCTGATCGCCGGAAAGCCCCTGCTTGCGCAGCGGCTCGACAATGCCCGCCAGCGACATCACCAGCGTCAGCACGATCAGCGTCAGAAGCAGGATCTTTGCCAGGTCCCGCGAGACGTATCCATGGAGGGTTTTGAGCATCCGTATCTTTCCAGTGCGGTCCGCATTGACCCGCCCCCGCAGCCGACGCCGGAGAGCAGGAATGTCCGGATACTCTACCGTCCCGGGCCGAGCAAGTCTAACCTTTTGGGCCCCAGGCCGGCGGGCCCTCTCCCGCGTCCACCCCCATCCCGGCGACCTGGCGGTACAGCTCGGCCAATTGTCGGGTCATCGTCGACATCCCATGCGTCGAGCGGAGATACTCCAACGCCCGCTCGACCATCGCGCGGGTCTGGGCGGTGTGCCTGAGGACATCCTCCAGCACCTCCAGCAGCTGCTCGGACCGGGCTGGGTCAAACACCCGTGCGGTCCGGTCGGCCTGGATGAAATCATCCGCCGCGTCGGACGAGGCGATCACAGGAAGCCCGGACGCCATCGCCAGCAACGCGTGCAGATCGTACCACGCCAGGCGTTTGGGCGTGATGTAGACATCCGCCGCCAGGAACAGGCCGCTGAGTTGCCCGTCGGCCATGCCTGAAAGAAAGGTCAACACATCGGTCAGCTCGAGATTCTCGGCCTCCTTGCGGAGCTGTCGCTCGGCCGGGCCGGAACCTGTCAGGAAGAAGAGCACTTTCGGATGCTCCTGCCGAAGCCGCCGGAAGCACTGCAGAAGGGCCAGGCCCGAAACCGGATCGTCCAAGGGTCCGCCGGCCATGATCGACAATGGCCTGTCGGGCGACGCACAGCACCTGGCCTGCCGGGCCGGGAAGACGCCAGGACGGATCAGGTGCACGTGCTGACGAGGCAGGATGCCCGCCTGGCAGATCCGCTGGTGGATCGGTTCGGACAGCGCCATCAGGAACTCGCCGAACTCGTTGACTCGTCCCAGCGGACGGATTCGGTCGGCCGAAGGGCAGACCACGCCGAAGGGGACTTCACAGGCCGCCCCCAGCCAGTTGGCCAGTTCTATGTCCGAAGGCTCAGCCGCGTGCAGAACGTCCAGCGAAGCGGCAGAGACTGCTTCGGTCAGTTCCGCCCAGATCACCGATCGGGCATGCCAGAAGCGTTTCGGTCGGTAGAAGATCCGCTCGACCGGCGGGGAGGGGATCTTGCCGGCATCCTGCTTTGAAGGGAGGATCAGGGTCAATTCGATCAGTTCGTCCATCAACCCCACGGCCAGGGGTTCCAGGATGCGTCCCAGGCGTCGGCCAGCGCCGCGCGAGAGGATCCAGCCGACGCGCAGGGGCCCGGCGTGCTGGCTGCCGTGGGCGTCCGGCGTCGGATTCTCCGACGGATGGGGCATGGAAGGCTCCGGGCTTTGGGGAAGCTAAACGCTCGTGCCCTCGCCGTTGAGGGTGTTCTCGCCGGACAGGTCGGCGGCCTCGCCTGCCTTGATCGACTCCCAGTCTTCCAGGCTGATCAGGCACTCCCGGGCCTGGGAGCCTTTGTAGTCGCCGAGGATGCCCGCCTCGGCCATCTGGTCGACGATCCGGCTGGCGCGGGTATAGCCGATCTGCAGCTTGCGTTGCAACAGGGAGACGCTGCCGCGTTTGGTGGTCAGGATGACTTCCACGGCCTTGTCGAACAGGTCGTCGCGTTCGGCATCGACTTCGCCGGCAGGCCTGGAGTTCAGTCGCATCAGTTCGGTATCGAACTTGGGTTCGCCGTGTTTCTTGAGCTGCTTGACCACGCCGCGGATCTCGTTGTCTTCGACGTACGCGCCCTGGCTGCGCAGGACGTTGCTGGTCCCCGGCTGGAGGAAGAGCATGTCGCCCTGGCCCATGAGCACTTCTGCGCCGTTCTGGTCGAGGATGATGCGGCTTTCCTGTCGGCTGGCAACGCGGAAGCTGATCCGGCAGGGCATGTTGGATTTGATCAGGCCGGTTACCACGTCGACGCTGGGCCTCTGGGTGGCCAGGACCAGGTGGATTCCCACCGCCCGGGCCTTCTGGGCGATGCGGATGATGTGCAGCTCGACTTCCTTCGAGCTTGTCATCATCAGGTCGGCCAGTTCGTCGATGATGATCACCTGGTACGGCAGGCGGCTGGGGATGCGGGCCTGTTCTTCCGGCGTTTCGGCTTCCAGTCGCGCGTAGAGTTCTTTCTCGCTGAGGCGGTTGTAGCCGGCGATATTGCGCACACCGGCCTCTTTGAGCAGTTCGTAGCGCTCGTCCATTTTCTGGGCGGCCCATTCGAGGATTTCCTCGGCCTTGCGCATGTCGTTGATAATCGGACAGAGCAGGTGCGGGATGCTCTCGAAGGCGGCCAATTCGACCATCTTCGGGTCGACCAGAATCAGCCGGACCTCTTCGGGCGTCCGTTTGAGCAGCATGGACATGATGATCGCGTTGATGCAGACGCTCTTGCCCGAGCCGGTGGTCCCGGCCAGGAGCATGTGGGGCATGGCGGCCAGGTCCGCGATGATCGGATCCCCGCTGGCATCCTTGCCCAGGTAGAGCGGCAGGTGCATCTTCTTGTCGCGTTGGTTGGACATGTCCATCAGCTGGCGGATGCGGACGATCTCGCGGTCGGCGTTGGGTACTTCGATACCCACCGTGTCCTTGCCCGGGATCGGCGAGACGACACGCACGCCGGGCACGGCCAGGGACCGGGCGATGTCGTTGCTGAGGTTGTTGACCTTCGAGACCTTCACGCCGGGGGCCAACTGCAGCTCGAACATGGTGATGCACGGGCCGGTCATGTGGCCGACGACCTGGGCGTCGACGTTGAAGTTGTCCAGCGTGCTCTGCAGGACCCGGCTGTTCTGGCTGGCCAGGGTCTGCTGCGACTCGACGTAACCGCCCTTGGGCTCGACCAGCAGGTCCTCGCTGGGCAGCTGATAGTCTTCCTCGGCCTCGGGGGCCACGCGAGGCTGGCCGGTCTCGGGGGTCGCGACGATGGGCTTGTTTTCCCGCTGGGGCGCCTTTGCCTCGACAAGCTCCACGGCGGCGGGCTTGTCCGGAGTCGGGTCCGGGGCCTTTTGCTGCTGTTTCTGCTGTTCCTTCTCCAGCTGCCTGGCCTGTTTCTGCTCCTGCTTCTCCTGCCGCTTCTGTTCGCGATGGAAGCGCTTTTCTTCCTTGCGCCGTTGCCGTTCGGCCGCCTTTTCATCCGCGGGCGCTTCTGGGACCGCCGAGGCGGCAGGAGAACGCCCAGCCGGGGCCGGCTGGGCCTTGGCCGGAGAGGTCCGGATGCGGGCTGCGGAGATGGCGCTGCCCGCAGCGGCCTGGATCTCGCCGCGACGGGTCCACCCCTTGCCCGCCATGCGGACAAAACGCACCAGCAGGTCGTCGGCACCCAGCAGGGCCCCGATGGTGAACATGATCAACACCACCAGCCATCCGCCGGTCGTGCCGAACCGCGTCAACAGGAAGTGGCCGATACCCGTGCCCAGAACGCCGGCGGAGTCGATCCCCAGCCGGTCCACCCCGGACGGGTCGGACATGTGGGCCATGGCGCTGAAGGACGAGACGAGAATCACCATGCCGATCACACGCCAGGGAAGATCTTTGACCACCCGCCCGGTGAGCATGATCACCGCAATGGCCGAGCCGAACAGGGCTGCAACGTACACCCCCGCCCCCAGCCAGTATCGCAAAGCCCAGGCCAACTGGGCCCCCACGCGCCCGGCGGCGTTCTGGACGGGTCTGTTGGCCGCGTACAGTGTCGGGCTGGGCGGATCGGTCGGGTGGAAGCTCAGCAGGCTCAGCCAGACCAGCAGCACCACCCCGGTCAGCAGGAGCACCAGGCTGTAACGGACAAACCGGTCGCTGCCCGCCTGGTTGTGGCTGTCGCTGTCGGCCTGTGTCTGTGAAATCTGTTTCTGCTTCGTCATCCGTAACGACCCTCACCCGCCATCCTGGCGGGACGGTTTTTCCAGTTCGTACTGCCTCGGCCCGGTCGGCTCAGACGCCGGTGTGGCCGAACCCTCCAGCGCCCCGGAGCGTCTGGTCGAGCTGCTCGACCGCCAGGACCTGTGCCTGGCAGACCGGGGCGATGACCATCTGGGCGACCCGCATGCCGCGTGTCACGACGAACGATTCGTCACCGAAGTTCGCCAGGATCACGCAGACCTCGCCGCGGTAATCGGCGTCGATTGTCCCCGGCGAGTTCGGCAGGATCAGCCCGTGCTTGATCGCCAGTCCGCTGCGGGGACGCACCTGGGCCTCGTACCCCGGCGGCAGGGCCATGCGGAACCCGCAGGGCACCAGGGCCCGGGCCCCCGGCTCGATGGTCACATCATCCACGCACGCCGCCCGGAGGTCCATCCCGGCTGCATGCTCGGACATGTACTGCGGCAGGGGGACGTCCTGGCAGTCGGCAAGGCGCTGTATCTGTAGTTGTATCGGCTGTTGCACGAAATTCGCTCCAGTGCATCTGCCCCTTCCGGGGCCGGCTGCGGCCGTCAATCGGGCTGCACAGTGTACCGGCTCGGCCCTGTCTTGGCCAGCGCGGAAGCGCGTGCCTGCCGATTCAAGGCAGGCAGGCAGCGAGGATTGCCCGGGCCAGTTCGGTCTTGTCTCGACGGGCCCAGGGCAGGACCGGACCTTCGGGGCCCAGCATGCAGGCCTCGGAGTCTGCCGATTCCATCGCGGCTGGGGGATTGACGACCACCCAGTCGGCGCCTTTGGCGTGCATTTCGGCCCGAGCCTTGGCTTGGGCGGCTTGGGCGGGGCCGTCTTCGACAGCGAAGGCGACGATCCGCTGGTCGGGGCGTTTGCGCCCGGCCAGGCCGCCCAGCAGGTCCGCTGTGGGCGTAAGCTCCAGGGTGATATGCCCAGCCTTGCGGGATATCTTGCGGTCCCTGGGCCCGGCGACGGTGAAGTCCCCCACCGCCGCTGCCATCACCAGCAGGTCGCAGGTGTGAAAGTGTTCGTCCAGGGCGGCCTGGAGATCGCCCACGGTGACGAAGGGGACCAGTTTGACGCCCTCCGGTGGTTGGGCACAGACCGGGCCGGACAGCAGCGTCACGGCATGGCCGGCCTCGACGGCGGCAGCGGCGACTGCATAGCCCATCCGCCCCGACGAGCCGTTGGAAATGTAGCGAACCGGATCGATATATTCGCGGGTCGGACCCGCGGTAATCAGCAGATTCATGCTGCCAACCTACAGGCTGGGCCCGTCACTAGCAATGACCTGCGGAGTGCGTCCGGCCCCGGAAGAGGGTTGGCAGCACGCATCCAACCCATCTGCTCCGGGCAGAACTGAGCCCAGAGAGTGCAGAATTCGAAAACGGATCAGTCGAGGATGTCGACGATCGCCTGGAGGATTTCGGCCGGTTCCGCCATACGGCCTGGGCCGACGGTCTCGCAGGCCAGGCGCCCGGCATTGGGCCCGACCAGGTGCACGCCGCGATCGGCCAGGGTCTTCAGGTTCGCCTGGGTGGCCGGGGCTTGGTACATGCGGGTGTTCATCGCCGGTGCGACAAGGATCTCGCAGGCCCCGCAGGCCGACAGGGCCATCGTCGAGATCAGGTCATCGGCGATCCCGCAGGCCATCTTGGCCAGGATATTCGCGGTCGCCGGGGCAATGACCATGATCTCAGCCCGCTCGGTCAGGCTGATGTGCTGGCTGGTGAAGTCCTCGCTGGACTGCCACAGGCTCGTGTAGACCCGTCTGCGTGTCAGGGCCTGGAAGGTGGCCGGTTGGATGAACTCCATGGCCGAGCTGCTCAGCGCGGCGGTGACCCCTGCCCCGGCCTGGACGAGTTTGCTGGCCAGGTCGGCGGACTTGTAGCAGGCGATCCCGCCGGTAACACACAGCAGGATCTCCCGTCGATGGAGGGGTTTGTCCGGATCGCCCGTCATCGCAGTTCCGGCAGCGGCGGGGCTCAGCCCAGTTCGCCGGGCCTGGCCACGTCGGAGGTCTCGTAGTCGATGGCGATCTTGTCTTCCAGGATCTCCTGGATAACCACTTCCATCTCCGTCATGCCCTTCTTGCGGTCGACCAGCGGACGGGCGCCCTGCATCAATTCGACCAGGCGTTTCTGGATCAGGGCGGTCAGCTTGAAACGTCCACCGACCTTCTCAACGATCTCTTCGCTCTTAAGTGCTTCAATCATCTGTTTGTTGGCTCCTGTGACGAATGATTTCCATGGTATCCAGCACGGCCTGTTCAAGCCGGTCGTTGACGATCTCGGCATCGAAGATCCCGCTTTCCCGGGCCCGGGCCAGTTCGCTGCGTGCCCGGGAGAGGCGTTGCTGGAGTTTGTCTTCCGATTCGGTTTTTCTACCCCGCAGGCGCTTCTCGAGTTCGTCCTCATCCGGCGGGACGATCAGCAGCAGCAGCGCGTCGGGCAGTGATTCATGTATCTGTTCGGCGCCCTGGACGTCGACGTCCATCACGATCGTCTTGCCGCGGGCCCGGGCCTGGCGGACCGGTCCGGCGGGCGTTCCGTAATACTCGCCGTACACCTGGGCCCATTCCAGCATATCGCCGGATTCGACCTTTTCCATAAACTCCTGTTTGGACAGGAAGTAATAGTCGACCCCGTCTGTCTCGCCCCCACGAGGCTGGCGGGTGGTCGCCGAGATGCTGAATTCGCATTCCATCCGCTTGCGGACCTCGGAGAGGATGGTGCTCTTGCCCACCCCGCTGGGGCCGGTGGCTACCACGGCCAGGCCCGCTGCGTTGGTGTCTGTCGCAGGGGTCACTCGGCGTTCTGTACCTGTTCCTTGATCCGGTCGATGGCGGTCTTGATTTCCACCACGGCCCGGCCGATCTCGGCGTCGTTGGCCTTGGAGGCGATGGTATTGGCCTCGCGGAGCATCTCCTGTGCGATAAAGTCCAACTTGCGTCCGACGGCGTCGCCCCCATCGAGCGCCTGGCGGAACTGCTCGATGTGCCCGTCGAGCCGGGCGATCTCTTCGGCGATGTCGCTGCGTTCGGCGAAAATCGCCACCTCCCGGGCCAGGGTGTCCTGGTCGATCGACAGGCGGGCCTGCTTGATCAACTCATTGACGCGGGTGCTCAGGCGATCGTGATAGTCCTGGATTACGCCCGGGGCACGCTTCTTGACCCCTTCCAGTTGCCAATCGATCGCCTGACACTGGCCCAGCAGCACGTCGCGGAGGGCTGCGCCTTCCTTCTCGCGCATGTCGATCAGCCCGTCGATGGCCTGGTCGACCAGGCCCAGCAGCGCGTCGATCGATTCGAGGATGATCTCCTCGACGGCGGGAGGCTCGCAGACGCCGGGCAGTTCGAGCATCGAGGCCAGGTCGATCCGGGCGGCGGGGTCGGCTTCGGCCTGGACGTTCCGCAACTGCTGCAGGTAGCTGTCCAGGACCTTGTGATTGACGCGATAGGCACCGGCGTCCTCGCTGAGGCGCATCCGCACCGTTACCGTCACCGTGCCGCGCTGCACGCGTCCGCTGAGGCGTTTTTCGATCCGCGGCTCGGCGGCCTGGCAGCTTTCCGGCAGCTTGATGTTGGTCTTGAGGTACCGGTTGTTGACCGAACGGACCTCGACGGAATATTGGATGGTTCCGGCCTGACCCGATGCCGAGCCGAACCCGGTCATGCTGCGCAGCATGTTTGCCTTTCTGCCTTCTCAGGCGGCCTGGCGGAGCAACCCGGGCATGAGCGACTGCTCGTCGTCCTCAACCGGCTGGTCGGGCTGCTCGTCGTCCTGGCCGTTGCCGTCGTCGGCCTCCGGCTGGTCGGTATCGTTGGTGTCCTCGGTCTCCGTGCCGTTGCCGGCAGCAGGCTGCTTGGCCTGGAACGCGGCCGTGGTCACCGCGGAGGGTTTGTGGCCCTCGGCGTAGACGATGGCCTTGACGGTCGTTCCCGGCTGGACAGTAATCGGCCCTTCGTAGATCTGGGCGTTCTGGTCGGGCGTCGAGCCGTCGAGCGTGTAATGGATTCGGGCGTTTTCGGTCTCGCTGCTGATCGTCAGTTCTACCGGCTCGGCAATCTCCCCGCCGACGGGGCTGAAGGCAGCCTCGGCCGCGGTGGGAACGGCCCGTTTGAAGGTAATGCTGCGGACGTCCGAGGGTTCGAATCCGCGATAGTGAGCCTGGATGCGGAGTGTCCGGGTGGTCTGTCCGTCCGGGAAGGTCAGGTCGTTGAGGCTCCTGCCCTGCATCACCTGCGTATCGCTGAGCTCCTGTCCGTCCCAGGCGTACTGGATGGTGGTGCGCGGCATGGGGCTGAGGATGCGGACGTCAAAGCCGTCGGGCACTTCCACAGTGCCTTCGGTCAGGACGCGGGTATTGTCGCCACTTCCGATGATGAAACTGGGGGCGGGGACTTTCGTATCCTTCGGACGGAAGGTGTAGGTCGCCACCGAAGCGATCAGCAGGAACAGGGCTGTAAGGACGATCGTCACGACCGTCCAGGCGTCGCCGGTCTTGGTACCGAAGGCGCTGTTGCCCGCCCCGCCGAAAGCGGCACCGAGTCCGCCGCCACGGCCCTTTTGCAGCAGCACGGCGGCAATCAGGGCCAGGCAGACCAGCAGGAACAGAACGCCCAGGAGCCATCGCATTCGCATCGAGGCGGCCAGGGCGATCAGGCCCAGTATGATCGCCAGGATAATCAGCACGGTGGTCATCACCCCACCGTAGCGGGCGCGGGGGGCCTGGGCCTGCGGGCGGGTCCTGGCGGTCTTGGCCAAGGCCGCCAGGAAGGGCACCAGTACGATCAACAGTCCGAAAAGGTATGCCATGGCTTTGCTCTCGATGGCCGCCGTTTCCGGCGGGTTCGTTTCCCTGTCAGGTTCAGATGGCCCGGGCCCGCGCTGGGCCCGGGCAGGTTATCCTATCGGTTATTCGCTCTCGGGCAGTGCAGCTTCCACAATGCCTGCGAAGTCATCGGCCTTGAGGCTCGCTCCGCCGACCAATGCGCCGTCGACGTCTTCCTGGCCCAGCAGTTCGCCTGCGTTGGAGGGCTTGACCGAGCCGCCGTACTGGATCCGGGTCGCACCGGCGACGTCGCCGTCGTACAACTCGCCCAGCAGGGCGCGGATTTTGGAGTGGACTTCCTGGGCCTGCGCGGGCGTGGCGGTCTCGCCCGTGCCGATTGCCCAGACGGGTTCGTAGGCGATGGTCACGTTGGCCATTGCGGCCGCTGAGACGCCCTCCAGCCCGACCTTGACCTGCTTGTTGACCACGTCCATGGTCTTGTCGCTCTTGCGTTCTTCCAGCAGTTCGCCGACGCAGAGGATGACCTTCAGGTCGGAAGAAAGGGCCTTGAGGACCTTCTTGTTGATCAGTTCGTCGGATTCGCCGATCACGTGGCGCCGCTCGGAGTGGCCCAGGATTACATATTCCGTGCCGACGTCCTTGAGCTGGGCGGCAGAGATTTCGCCGGTGTACGCGCCGTTGTCTTCGTGCCACATGTTCTGGGCGGCCACGGAGATCTTCGTGCCGACCAGGGTGGCCGCCACGTCGGCGATGTGCAGCGAGACCGGGGCGACGGCCAGGTCGATCTGCTCGGTCGAGCCGATCTTCATGGACAACTGGCGGGCCAGGTCGGTCGCGCCGGACTTGTCGAGGTTCATTTTCCAGTTTCCGGCAATAAACAGCTTGCGGGACATTTTAGCTCCTTCTTGAGATTATCTGTTGATTGTCTGGCAGACGTCTGCCGCCTCAGACCGGGTCGAGGGCCCGAGGGTAGCTGCCCAGAACGTGCATTTCTCCGCAGTGGTTCCGGGCCTCGGCGATCGCTTCGGCAAAATTGTGATCCTCGGCGTGCCCTTCGGCATCGACGAAGAAGTAATACTCCCAATTCTGCCTTTTCGAGGGACGGGTATCGATGTTGGTCAGGTTCACGTCGTAGTGCGCGAGCACTTTGAGAACCTCCACCAGGGCCCCGGATTTGTGGGCCGTGGTGAACATCAGCGTCGTCTTGTCTTTTCCCGTCCGCTTGGCCGGGTTCTTCGAAATCACGAAGAACCGCGTCATGTTGTTCGGCGTGTCCTCGATGTTCGAGAACACGGTCTTCAGGCCATACAGGTCGGCCGCGAGGGTCGACCCGATCGCCGCCAAGCCCTGTTCGCTGGCCGCCATCTCCGCAGCGCGGCTGGAGGAGGCCACCGGCAGCAGCTCCACGGGGTGGAAGCTGGTCGACAGCCAGTTCCTGCACTGTGCGAAGACCTCAGGCCTCGAGGCGATCAGCTTGATCTGCTCGGGGGCCGTGTTGGCCAGCAGGTTGTGGTGGATCTCCACGAGCACCTCGGCACAGATGTGCACGCTGGTGCCGATGAACGAATCCATCGTATCGATCACGCCGCCCCGGACCGAATTCTCGATCGGGACCAGGCCCAGGTCGCAGTGACCGCGGGCGACTTCCTCGAAGACCGCCCGGATGTCCGCCAGGGGTCGATGCTCGACCGACTGGCCGAACTTCCGCATCGAGGCCATGTGGCTGAACGAACCCTCGGGGCCCAGAAAGCCGATCCGCAGCGGTTTTTCCAGGGCGAACGAGCCGCTCATCAGCTCGCGGTAAATCGCCTGGAGCGTCCGCTGGGGCAACGGCCCCTGGTTCATCTGCCCGATCCGGGCCAGGACGGCATGTTCGCGGTCCGGGGCGTAGATGGGCGTTCCGTCGGATTGCTTGGCCTTGCCGACATCCACCACCACCCGCGCTCGCTGGTTGAGCAGGTCGACGAGTTGTTTGTCCAACTGGTCGATCTGCTTGCGAAGCGACTCGAGGTCGGCGGGTTGCTGGGTATCGCTGGGCTCTGACATAGGCGGTTGTTTCGGCTGTCTCTGCGCAGGGTCTTCCCGCAGGGACAGACCGCTTTTTGTAACCGCGATCGGGCTGGGGGTCAAGCGGTTTTTCATCCCATGTGGAGGGAAAAGCCCGCGACAAAAATGGTTGATCCTCCCAGGCCCGGACAGCATACTGTCTGACTTGTCGACCCCGGCGGCCCAGTCCGACCCACCGCCCGGGGCCGTCTCGCTCCGGGCCGGCTGGGAAAGAAACACGGCGCCATGCCCCCACGCAAGACCTTCCTCTACGAACAGCACAGCCGCCTGGGCGGGCGGATCGTCGATTTCATGGGCTGGCAGCTGCCGGTCCAGTACGAGAAAGGCATCCTCGCCGAGCACGCCCAGTGTCGACGCAGCGCCTGCCTCTTCGACACCGGCCACATGGGCCAGATCCTCATCTCCGGCGAGCACGCCGCCGACGACCTGGCCGGTATCCTGACGCAAAATCCGCACGCCCTGCCGGTCGGACGGGCCCGCTACGGGCTGCTGCTCAACGAGGACGGCGGAATCCGCGACGATACCATCCTCATGCGACTGGGCCAGTACGAGTTCCTCCTGGTCGTCAACGCCGCCCCGCTGATCGAAGACCTCATGTGGCTGCTCAAGCACGCCTCCAGCGACACACACATCGTCGACCAGACCCAGACCTGGGGTAAACTCGACCTCCAGGGACCCGAGAGCTACAACATACTGAATGCACTGGTCGACATCGACCTGGCACAACTGGGCTATTTTAACGCGACACACGGGCAGATCACCGGCCTGCGGTGCATCATCAGCCGCACCGGCTACACCGGCGAACTGGGCTACGAGATCTTCATACCCGCACAGAACCTCGATGAACTGTTCGAGACGTTCCTGGATGACCCCCGCGTCGCCCCGGCCGGCCTGGGCGCACGCGACCTGCTCCGCCTGGAGATGTGCTATCCGCTCTACGGCCAGGACATGACCGACCAGACCAACCCCTTCCAGGCCGCCCTCGGGACGTTCATCCACTTCGACCACGAGTTTATCGGGTCCGGGCCGATCCGGCCGATCGCCGAAAAGGGCCCGGAGAAGATCCTGGCGGCATTCACCGCCGAGACCCGCCGCAAGCCCCCGCACGGCGCTATGATCCTCCAGGACGGCCAGCCCGTCGGCCAGGTGACCAGCGGTGCCTGGTCGCCCTGCCTGGAATGCTCGATCGGCATGGGCTACGTGCCGGTCGAACTGGCAAAGCCCGGAATTGAGCTGATCGTCGATGCAGGGCGGGCCCAGATCCCCGTTACCATCGCCGACAAACCCTTGTACAAGAACGGCACCTGCCGGAAAAAGAATCTCCGCAGCTGACCTGGCGTCACCACCGCTATACTTGAACTCTCAACCACAGAACGGAGAGAACCATGGCCCTTCCCAGCGACCTGAAATACACCGATCAACACGAATGGATCCGCGTCGACGGCGAAGAAGGCGTTGTCGGCATTACCGAATTCGCCCAGAACCAACTGGGCGATATGACCTTCGTCGAGCTCTTTGACGTCGGCACGGAAGTGGCCAAGGGCGAGGAGGCAGCCGCTTTGGAGTCCTGCAAGGCTGCCGCCAGTGTCTACAGCCCCGTTGACGGCGAGATTACCGCGATCAACGAGGATCTGCAGGACGAACCGGCCCTGGTGAACACCAATCCGTTTACCACCGGCTGGATCTTCCGGGTCAAGATCGCCGACGCGTCCCAACTGGATGAGTTGATGGACGCCGAGGCCTACCAGAAGCTGCTGGATCAGCAGGACTGAGCCGGATGCCGTTTATCCCCCATACCAGCGAAGAAAAGCAGCAGATGCTCGCCGAGATCGGCCTGGCGCGCGAAGATCTCTTCGGCGACATCCCGGATTCGCTGAAAGCCGATTCCTTCCAGATCCCCGAAGGGCTCAGCGAACAGCAAGTCCATGCCCACCTGCGGCAGCTCTCGATGCAGAATGGCACGTGCCTGCCCTGCTTCATCGGTGGGGGGATTTACGACCACTACCAACCCGCTGCGGCCGATGCGATCATCTCCCGCAGCGAGTTCTACACCGCCTACACGCCCTATCAGCCCGAACGCTCGCAGGGGACGCTGCAGGCGATCTACGAGTACCAGTCCGCCATCTGCCGCCTGAGTGGCCTGGACGTCTCCAACGCCTCGCTCTACGATGGCGGGACCGCCCTGTTCGAGGCCGCCCTGACGGCGATGCGCGTCACCCGACGGAAAAAAATCATCGTCGATTCCTCCGTCAACGCCCTCTGGCGGAACATGCTGGCGACTTACACCGCCAACCTCGATGCTGAAGTCGTCACCGTCGAGCACAAGGATGGCCGGGCCAACCGCTCCGCCATCGCCGCTGCGGTCGACAAGAACACCGCGGCGGTGCTCTGCCAGAACCCCTCGTTCTTCGGCTGCCTGGATGACCTGTCGGACATCGGCGAGATCGCCCACGCCGCCAAGGCCCTGCTGGTCGTCGGGACGTACCCGATCGCCCTGGGAATCATCAAGACCCCGGGCGAAATGGCCGCCGACATCGCCGTCGGGGAGGGCCAATGTATGGGCCTGCCGATGGCCTTCGGGGGCCCGCACCTGGGGTTCATCGCCGCGACGGAACAATGCATGCGGAAGATGCCCGGCCGCATGGCAGGACGCACCCTCGACGCCGACGGCAAGGAAGGCTTTGTACTGACTCTCCAGGCCCGCGAGCAGCACATCCGGCGAGAAAAGGCCACCTCCAACATCTGCACCAACCAGGGGCTCTGCGCGTTGACGGCCGTGGTGTACCTGTCCCTGCTGGGCAAGCAGGGGCTGGTGGAACTGGCCAGGCTCAACGCCGACCTGGGCGCCTACGCGGCAGAGAAACTCACAGCCGGCAAAGCGAGCCTGAAGTTCCCGAACGCAACGATCTTCAACGAATTCGTCCTGCAACTGCCCGCCCGGGCCGACGAAGTCGCTGCCGCCCTGCTGAAAAAGGGCATCGCCGGGGGAATCCCGCTGGGAACCTATTACCAGGACATGGATGACTGCCTGCTGGTCGCGGTAACCGAATCGCGCACGGCCGGGGAGATCGACACCTACGCTGCGGCCCTGGAGGAAGTGCTTTGAAGCTGATCTACGAGAAGTCCGTCCCCGGCCGCCAGGGGGTCATGCCGCGCAAGTCCGACGTGCCTGCCCGGGAACCGATAGACGCATCGCTGCTGCGGGCCGAGCCGGCCGGACTGCCCGAGCTTTCCGAGCTGGATGTCGTCCGCCACTTTACCAACCTCTCCAACCAGAACTTCGGCGTGGATACCGGCTTTTACCCGCTGGGCTCGTGCACGATGAAGTACAACCCCAAGATCGCCGAACGCGTCGCGCGGCTGGAGGGATTCTCGCTGCTGCACCCTGCCCTGGCTGCCCTGGAAGGTGGACAGACCCTCACCCAGGGTGCCCTTTCGGTGATGCACGGGACCGACTTGATGCTCCGCGAGATCTGCGGAATGAGCCGCTTTACCATGCAGCCGATGGCCGGGGCCAATGGCGAGTTGACCGGCGTGCTGATCATGGCCGCCTACCATCGGGCGCGGGGCAACGACGAGAAGCGGTTGATCCTCATCCCCGACTCGGCCCACGGGACAAACCCCGCCACGGCCGCCCTGGCCGGCTACGACGTCAAGACCATCGCCTCCAACGACACCGGCGTGATGGACCTGGACGCGCTGAAGGCTGCGATCGGGCCCGAAGTGGCCGGGCTGATGCTGACCTGCCCCAACACGCTGGGGCTGTTCAACCCGCACGTCAAGGAGATCTGCGAGGCGATCCATTCCGTCGACGGGTTGGTCTACTACGACGGTGCCAACCTCAATGCCCTGCTGGGCCGATGCAAACCGGGCGACCTGGGCTTCGACGTGGTGCACGTGAACCTGCACAAGACCTTCGCCACGCCCCACGGCGGCGGCGGGCCGGGCGCCGGTCCGGTCGGGGTCTGCGAGAAGCTCGAACCTTACCTGCCCACGCCCTGGATCGTGAAGACCGACGGCGGATACGAGCTGGACTGGGACCACCCGGAATCGATCGGCAAGATCGCAGCCTGGTACGGCAGCTTCGGGATCGTCCTGCGCGCGTATGCGTACATGCTCCGCCTCGGCCGCCAGGGCATGCTGGACGTCTCCGAGATGGCCGTGCTGAACGCCAACTACATCCGGGCCAAGCTCGCCGACTCCTACCACCTGCCCTACCCGCAACTGTGCAAGCACGAGTGCGTCTTCTCGGCGGTCAAACAGAACGCCCACGGGGTCCACGGCATGGATGTGGCCAAGGCACTGATCGACCGCGGTTTCCACCCGCCGACGGTCTACTTCCCGCTGATCGTCGAGCAAGCCCTGATGGTCGAGCCGACAGAGACCGAGTCGAAAGACGAATGCGACCGCTTCATCGCCGCAATGATTGAGATCGCCCAACTGGCCGAGACCGACCCCGACGAGGTAACCAAATGTCCCGTCACCACGCCGGTCACGCGGCTGGATGAGATCCTGGCAGCCCGCCAGCCGGACCTGGGAGTCTAGACCGCCGCGCCATGCCCGTGCTGAACGTCATCGACCTGGGCCACTGCGACTACGACACCGCCCTGAACCTGCAGCAGAAGCTCCTCGAGCATGCCAAGGGCAGCCGCGGCCCCGACGGGTCGATGATCCTCGTCGAGCACGACCCGCCGGTGGTTACCCGGGGCCGACGCGGCGGGGAGCAGTTCCTCCTGGCCAGCCCGGAAAAGCTGGCTGCGATGGGCATCGATTTTCGCGATACCTCGCGCGGCGGAGAGGTGACCTACCACGGACCGGGCCAGCTGGTAGGCTACCCGATTTTCGACCTGACCTGCACCGGCCGCAGCGTCCACGACCACATCCGACGCATCGAACGGGCCCTGATCGCCGCCCTGGGGCGCCACGACATCGCCGCCGGGACGGTCGAGGGGCTGACCGGCGTGTGGGTCGGCGATGCGAAAATCGCTGCCATCGGCATCGCCGTGACGCGCTGGGTGACGTATCATGGCTTTGCCCTGAACGTCAATACGGACCTGTCGCACTTCGACCTGATCGTCCCCTGCGGAATCGCCGACCGGGGCGTGACCAGCATGGCCAATCTGCTGGACCGCCCGATCGAGATGGCCCAGGTCCGCCGCGATGTGGTAGAATGCTTCCAGTCGGTCTTCGGATTCGACACCGCCCGCGACATCCCCCCTGCCCGAGCCGAAAAACAGTAGCCCATGACCCCCGACGCCGAGACAAACACCCCCAAGCGCCGCCTGCCGCCCTGGCTGAAAAAACGTCTGCCGGCCGGGGGACAAGCCGCCGCGGTCTCCAAACTGTTGGGCGAGCTGAACCTGGCCACCGTCTGCAGCTCCGCCCACTGCCCGAACCTGGCTGAGTGCTTCTCCAAACGCACCGCCACGTTCATGATCCTCGGCGACCGCTGCACCCGCTCCTGTCGCTTCTGTGCCGTGCCCACCGGCGACGTGCCGCCCCTGCGGGCCGAAGAACCCGAAGCGGTCGCCGAAGCGGCCGCCCGCCTGAAGCTCCGCCACGTGGTGATCACGTCGGTCACCCGCGACGACCTGCCCGACGGCGGAGCCGGGCACTTCGCGCAAACCATCCAGGCCGTGCGGGCCAGGCTGCCCAAGGCCATCATCGAAGTGCTCACCCCCGACTTCCAGGGCGACACCGACGCGATCGAGACTGTCCTCCGGGCTGAGCCCGCGGTGTTCAACCACAACCTCGAAACGGCCGCCGACCTCTACGACCAGGTCCGCCCCCAGGCCGACTACCAGCAAAGCCTCAACGTACTCTCCTGCGCCCGGAGCTTGGCCGACTCGGCCGGCGTCTCAATCCACACCAAGTCGGGCCTGATGGTCGGCTGCGGAGAAACCCACGACCAGATCGTCCGGACCATGGGCGACCTGCGCGAGGCGAATTGCGACATCCTGACCATCGGCCAATATCTCGCGCCGTCCGACAAGCACCTGCCGGTGGCCCGTTTCGTCGAGCCGGCCGAGTTCGCCGCCCTCGAACAGATCGGCCGGGACATGGGCTTCGCCGCCATCGCCGCAGGCCCCTTCGTCCGCTCCAGCTACCAGGCCGAAGAACTTTTCGAGAGTCGCAAGCCGTAGTCGCCCGCCAGTTGGAGCGATTGACGTTGGTTTTACGGTGGATTCCCCTGCCCTTGCCATAACACAAAGACGCCAGGTGGTTCAGCGGCAAGGGCAAGTTCCGCTTTACCTATTCGAAGATTCCCAACGGACAGGCCTTTCTGGCCTGTCTGGAGCAACTCTGCGGCCTGCGGTTCGATTAAGGTCCGACGAGGCAAGCCGATCCGTCTACCGCTGGTCTGTCGCCCAGGGATCGGTGAAGTTCAGCCCTTCGGCCCGGCTGGCTGGCAGGCAGGCAGATCGGCAATGCTGTACCACCCAGCAGCGTCGGGCGTTACTCCGCGGCCTCGAGGTTCCAACGGATCTGCGACTTACGGGTCAGGGAAACTTTCTTCTCCGTACCGCTGGCGCGGTCGACGGCGATCTTGGCCTTTACGGTCTGACGGACCTGGTACTGGCGGATCTGCCCGGTTTTCAGGTCCAGGCGGAACTGGCCGGACTGCTCGGACTGGAAGCTGTCGATCCGCACCTGCGAACCGCCCAGTTCCATCGTCCCGGCCCCCTGCTCATCCCGGGCCGTGCCGGTAAATGAGATCGTGGCGATCTCTTCGTCACCGGAAACGTCGATCCGGTCGAGCTGGCAGGTAAATGACATCGAGAGTTTGCCCAGCAGGTCGACCGAGCGGCTCAGCGTGGCGTTCCAGGTTTCGCCGACGCGGACGGCCTGGTCCGGCAGGAGCTGGCCGGTGGCAGAGTCGCCGGAAGCGACGTCACCGAAGTAGTTCTTGAGCCCCTGGAGCATGGGTGCTGCAGCGGAATTGGCGGCCGTCATGTTCTCCACCGCTTCGCTGCGTCCCTTGACGCTGCGGACCTGTCCATCGCGGGTCAGGGTCATCTGCATGCCGCTGCCGTCCAGCGGGTCCAGCAGATCAGCCAGCATGGGGTTCTGTTCGGACTGGTCGGCGCCGGTGGCGTATTTGAGCTGCTCCGTGCCGACCGTGACAGTCACTGCCAGCGACTGGATTTCCAGGGAGGCGTTGATCAGGTCGTCCTGAGCGGCTGAGATTTCCATCGGTACGACCGCGGCGATGACCAGTTGCTGCGTGGGCTGTCCCACGCCGTCTACGGTGGCGTAAGACTCGCTGTCGAACTGCTGCTTGAGGACCCATTTGCCCGGCTGGATCTGCAGGGCCAGTTCGTATGTCGGCACCTGGTCCTCGGCCGGGGCGGCCGATTCGTCGGTCTCGTTCTCGTCGGGGGCAGGGGCATCCTGTGCCCAGGCCGGGCCGGCCAGGAAAGCAAGGACAAATAAGAGTGTCAGGCTCAGTCGCCGCAGTCGCATCGAAAATCCTTTCGTTCTCCGCCCCGCCGGCGCCTCAGCGCAGCAGGGACGATGGATGGTTTGCTGGTTTGACGCACCCGCTCAGCCCAGGTTCCCGTCAGTTGGGCAGTTCCAGGAAATTCGCAGCACGCGACGGGTCTTGCCGGTCAGCCGGACGCGGTGGGCCAGTCGCAGCGGGGCCAGGTACACAATCCCTTCCTGGTCGAGGACGCACCGGACGGCCTGCCTCTCCGCCGGCCCGAGCCGGGCGTTGGTCAGGAAATCGCTGACCGACTGGCTGCCCGGTGCACCGAGGGGCAGGAAACGATCGCCCTGGAGACGGGGCCGGGCCTGCAGCGGGCCGCTGATACGGTCGGCATCAAGCAGTTCCACGCCGATCCGGGGGCACTGCAGGTGCTGCTGGACTGTCGCCGAGTCGCCGCGGATGGTCTCCAGCCGCACGGTCTGGCCGTCCGGCAGTTCGTTGTCTCCTTCTCGGAGTGTCTGACAGTAATGCACCTCCTGCGGCGTCGGCCCGGCCGGCTCGAGCAGGATCCGGTCGCCCTGCCTTCGGGCCAGCAGTCCGGGCAACTGAAACTGCCGGTTGCCCTGCTGGCCGCGGACCAGGTCCACCAGTTGCTCGTAGTGGACGGCGGAGGTTTCTCCCGCGCCTGGCAGAGCCTCCAGCAGCCGCTGAAAACACCAGACCAGGCAGGGGTCGGGCTGCTCGGCCAGTACGTCCAGCCTTAGGGATACAGCCCGGTCGCTCCGCCGGAGCTCAGCCCGCTCCAGCACGGGCCGGGCCAACTGATCCAGCCAGTCAGCCGCCTGCCTGGCAGCCAGCGAGGCCCGGAGAATCGCCTGGTCGACCTGCGGATTGATCTGCTCGCGCAGCAGGGGCAGGACCTCGTGGCGGAGGCAGTTGCGGGTCAGGCGGGTGTCGGCGTTGGTCGAGTCGGCCCGCCACGACAGGCCGGTGGCTTCGGCGAAGGCCAGAATCTGCCCGCGCGACAGTTCCAACAACGGTCTGAACAGCAGACCGCCGGCGTCCAAGGACGAGCAGACTTCCATGCCCGCCATACCCCGCAGGCCCGTGCCCCGCAGCACCTTGTGGAGGATGGTCTCGACATTGTCGTCGCGGTGATGACCCGTGGCGACGGCGGTGAACTCATGGCGCTGGAGGCAGAGGTCGAACTGCTCGCGCCGGACGTTGCGGGCGGTCTCTTCCAGGCCCGTCCGGTCGGCGGCGGCGCGGGCGGGCACGTCGATGCGGACCGAATCCAGTGGAACGTCCAGCCGCCGGCAGAGCCGGTCGACGAAATCAGCATCGTCGGCGCTGACCGGGCGGATGGCGTGGTCGACGTGCAGGGCGCGGAGGCAGCAGAGACCCCTGCCTGCCGCCTCGGCCAGGGCATGGAGCAGGACCACACTGTCAGGCCCGCCGGAGACGGCAGCGACCAGCCCGGGCCGGGGGTTGGCTGTCCGCTCGGCCAGGCGTCTGACGGCCCGGTCGACGTGCTGCTGGAAGTCCTGGATGTCGGATGGATCGCGCATGGGGGCCTGACCGGCTGGTGAACGTTCTATTGCCCGGCTGGGCACAGCGGGTATAGTAGCAGCCTGCCGCCTGGAAGGAAACCGAGGATGAAGCCCAGACCCAGACCCAGACATCTCGTGGCGATCATGCTGCTGGCGATGGTTGCGGCGATCAGCGGTTCGCTGGCGGCGATCGACCAGCGTTTCGCCGACACGCAGGTGGACCTGGCCACCGCGGCGGTCCGAGGCGAGTACCACGAGTTGTACCCGGTCGACTGGGTCTACTCGGACCGGGGCCTGTGGCGGCTGACCAGTCCGACCTTCCGCGGCCTGATGGAGCTGGTCCTCGTGCCGACCGGCTTTGCGTCTCCCTCCCTGCCCTTCCGCTGCATGGTGGGCGTGCTGGCGATGATCCACCTGGCCGGGATGTATGCACTGGTCTACCGTCAGACCCGCAGTTGGTCTACGGCGGCCTATTCGGCGACGATCAGCATTGCGGTGGTCTACACGATCGGGCGCTGGTTCTGGGGGATCGGCCCGCTGGAGACGGTGACGCCCGCGGCGCTGGTGACGGTAACCGTGCCGCTGGTGATCCTGGCCTACCTGGAACACCAGGACGACTGGCGGATCGTGTTGATTTTCCTGTTCATCGGTCTGCTGGGCAACGTGCACCTGGTCGCGGCGATGAACCTGGCGATCGTGTTGCTGCTGACCTACCTGGCCCAGCGGAACTTCGCCCCGTCCAGCTGGCCGACGGGGCTGGCCTGCAGCCTGGCCGCCCTGGCCGGTGCCCTGCCATATACCGCGTATTTCTTTGCCCTGAGGGCCAATTTGCGCAGCGGCGCGGGAGAACCGGGTGAGGCGATCATCCAGGCGCTTCGGGCTGCGGAAATCGCCGTGCTCTACCCGGACCTGCTGGGTTCGGTGCTATCGTGGGTGCTCTACTCGGCCGTGTTGATCATCCCGGCCGGGGCGGTCCTGATGCGTTTCGCACGCTATCCGGTCCCGTCGCGGAAGTTCTGGGTCTGCCTGATCGGCTCGGGCCTGTTCGTTTCGATGGGCCTCCAGGCGATCAGCCAGTCGATGGGAGCCTTGGAGGCCCAGGTGCCCCTGGTGATCAACTTTATCCAGGCCTCGGTGTACGTGATGGTTGCGCTGCATGTGATGTTCGCCCAGGCGGTGCTGCACCTGTTCCGAATCGTCCGGTCGCACCGGACGCTGCTGCGGTGGATCCTGGCGGCCGTGGCGATCCTCTGGCTGCTGCCGTCGGACAACATGCGGGTGGTCCGTCACGCGATCTACAGCAACATCCCCCAGCGCCTGCTGCCGCTGAGCCAGCCTCCGCGGCTGTTGGAGGTCGGGCTGCGGGCAGCCCGGATCGAGGAGCGGCGGAAGATCGCCCAATGGGCCAGGCAGACGCGGGTCGGGTCGGTCTTCCTGATCACCGACGAGCATGAAAACGCGGAGTTCCGTCTGCACAGCCGTCGCTCGCTGCTGGCCAGCCTGGACGACATCGACCTGATCTATCACCTCTCGCCCCAGGCCGTCCAGCAGTGGCACGAAGATGTGACCATGCAGAAACAGATCCTCCAGCCCGGTGAGCGCAAGCCCGACCCGGCGGCTTTGGCGGCCTGGGTCAGCCGTCTCAGCGATCAGCCCCGCTTCGAGCGGGCCCGCGACTGGTACGCCGTCCTGCCCGTCCAAGGCTGCCCGGCTGAGACTGCACAGGTACGCGAGGTCGCCCCGGTTGCCTGGGGCGAGCACTACCGCGTCTTCCAGATCATCCCCAAGGTGGAGCCCTGATCGCGGCGCTGCGGCGACCTGCCACCGCCGATCTCTATTTGAACGTCTCGACGCCCAGCAGTTCGGCTTCATCCTGGTCAGACAATTGCACCTCCAGCCTGCGGGCCTGCAGCTCCGCCTGCATCCGCAGCAACTGGGCGACCTCCTGATCGGCCTTATCGATCTGGGCCTGGATCTTCTGCAGCTCGGCGCCCTTGTTCTTCCAGACAGTCTCCAGGGCCTCGACACGTTCCAGCGCTGCAGCCGCCTGGTCGTTCAGTTGGCTCAGCGAGGTGAGTATGACGGCGGCCTGTTCCGGGGAGATCTGCTGGTCGGCGTCGAACTGCTTCCGGGCCGCGGCCAGCTTCGTAGCCACCCGTGCCTTCTCCACCTCCAGCTGCACGCGCTGCCGGGCCAGCTCTGCCTTTGAGGCATGGATCACCGTTGCGCTTAGATCCTTGCTGAGAAGCTCCGATCGCAGGTCGGCTGCCTCCTTTCTGCTATGGTCGATCTGCCTGGAGAGCTCCTTGTTGGCCAGGGCCAGCCGATGCATCTGGCGGTCGCGGTGCTGTTGGGTCCGCGCGGCCTCGACCTCAATCAGAGCCTTGGCCGCCCGGAAGGCCAGGTCCCGCGCCTTGGCCCGATCGGCGACATGCAGGACTTCGACGGCCAGGGTCTTGGCGGGGTCACTTCCCAGAGCGACGATGCGGATCCGCTTGAAATTCTCGGCTGAAACCGGGTCTCTGCCCGACCGCAGGGCGTTGCGGAAGCTGTCGAAGCCAGTGGCATGGAGGGCCCGGGCCCGGGCTGCGAGATCGGGTTGGAGAACGATCGCCCGCGCAGTGACCCCATCGGGGGTCTCTTTCGGCGCGGGTTCCTGGCCATAAGCTACGGAAACGACGGACAGCAGAAGCACGAAGGATTGGAGCATCTTCATCAGAAATCTCCCGTATGTGGAGCGGTCGCCGTAAACCGGCTGCAGCGGCCCCGTGACTTGTTCCGATAGATTCTGTAGCAGGCGGGAACGTTTGGCAACCCGAATATCCACAGAGATACCTTCATCGAGAATCTGGAAAGGACCCCTGATGATCCATCTTTCCCGAAGAAACGTCCAGACCGCGATGTTCGCCGCAGCGATGACCATGCTGGCCGTTTCCAGCGGCTGTTCGACTGCGATCAAGGAAGGCGTCGGCCTGGTCCAGGGCCCCAAGGGACTGGCCGCGGAAATCGAGCCCGTGGCCAGCACCGAAGGGGCACGTCCCCTGGGCGAATACACGCAGTTCCGTATCGGCGAGATCTCCGACCCGTATCACCAGCTGCCGGCGGGCTTTATCGACCTGGTCAAGCAGAAGTTCACCCAGCGACTCGCCGACAGCGACCTGCCGCTGGGCCGGCCGGGCAAGACGCTGGAACTGACCGGCGTGGTGCTGTACTTCGAGATGTCTTCGATGATCGGCAAGGCCTTCGGTCCCCTCGAGGAGGTCATCATCCGAACCGACATGGTGGACGCATCCAGCGGCCAGGTACTCGGCAAGGCGACCTGCATCGGGCGGACGACCAACCGCGTCAACCTCGGCGTCGAGAAGAAGGCCGACGGCCTGGCCAAGGCGTTCGTCGACTGGATTGTCGCGAACCACCCGGCGGGCGCATCGCAGTAGCAGCCACTGCCAGGCACGGCCCGGATCAGCGCGAAGGAAAAGCCCACTCGTCTTCCGGCGGGTGGGCTTTTCTTCTGTCCTGTCGCGACGATCGGGCCTTGGCCTTAAGCCTCTTCGAGTTTGGCCACCACGCGGTCGCCGAACTCGCTGCAGCCGATGGTCTTGCAGTTGTCCGATGCGATGTCGATGGTGCGGAATCCGTCGATCAGCACAGCCTCGACGGCGTCGTGAATGGCCCGGGCTTCTTCGTGGAGGCTGAAGGTGTGTTGGAGCATCATCCCGATCGAGAGGATCGATGCGATGGGGTTGGCCTTGTCCTGGCCCATGATGTCCGGCGCCGAGCCGTGGGCGGGCTCGTAGAGGCCCATCGGTCCGCCGATGCAGGCCGAGGGGAGCATGCCCAGCGAACCGACCAGCGCCCCGCCTAGATCGGAGAGGATGTCTCCGAACATGTTGCCGGTGACCAGCACATCGAGACTGTCGGGTTTCTGGACCATCAGCGGAGCGGCCGAGTCGACATACTGGTGACGGGTCTGGACGTCGGGGAATTCCTTGGACAGCTCTTCCATGGTCTCTCGCCACAGGGCCATCGAAGACAGGACGTTGGCCTTGTCGACGCTGCAGACCATCTTGCGGCGATGGCGGGAGGCCTCGTATGCCAGCTTGCCGATCCGGCGGATTTCCGGCACGGAGTAGCGGAGGGTGTCGAAGGCGGAGGGTACGCCCTCTTTTTCCTCCCGGCCCCGGGGTTCGGAGGTGTAAATCCCGCCGCCCAGCTCGCGGATGATGAGGATGTCGACAACCTTGCCGCCGGCCGGGGTCATGCAGGGCGGCAGCCAGACCGGGCGGAGGTTGGCCCAGTTGCCCACGCGGAGTGTCAGCAGGGCCGCCCGCTCGGGCCTTTCAGCCTGGGGCAGGGTCGGGTCGCGGTCGGGCAGGCCGACGGCACCGAGAAAGACCGCGTCACGCTGGCGACAGGCTTGATGGACGAAATCCGGCAGGGCCTTTCCGTGTTCATCGATGGCAGCCCAGCCTACGGGGAACTCCTGGAGGTCGAACGAGTGGCCGAACTTGCGGCCTGCTGCTTCGAGGGCCTTGACGGCCTGGTCGGTCACTTCCCGGCCGATTCCGTCGCCCGGCAGGATGGCAATGCGCATGGTAACTCCCGATCTGCTGTTGAAAACAGGCTCACATGCCCGATGTAGAAAACGCGGGATTATATCGTTCGAGCCCCGGCCTGACAAGCGCCGAACGGGCAGGCGGAAATCGCTCCGGCCCTGCCTGGGCGGTATGATACCCCAAATCGGAATCTACATGGGAGAGAAAGACATGGACAGAACAGTCGTGCGTAAGGCGCCGCTGGCTTGGTGGGTAGGAGGACTGCTTCTGGGCCTGACGCAGGTTATGGCGGTGGCGATCAAGAAACCGTTGGGCGTCTCGACGCAGTTTGTCGTGGCCGATACGTTGATCCTGCAGGAGGTCCGTCCGGAATGGGTGAAGGGCCATCCGTTGATCGATTCGGACAAGTATACAACCACCGGATACAGCTGGTGGCTGGATGCGGGGCTGATCGCCGGTGCCTTCCTGGCGGCGCTTTGCCTGGGGCGCTGGCGGCTTGGCTTCCTGCCTGCCTGGGCCCGGGTGAACCACCAGGGGTGGTTCAAGCGGCTGCTGTTGGGGTTTGTCGGCGGGTTCCTGATCCTACTGGGGGCCCGGCTGGGCCATGGGTGCACCAGCGGCCAGTTCGCCAGCGGATGGGCCCAGTTGTCGCTTTCGACCGTGCCCTTTACGGTGACAATGTTCGCCTTCGGGATTGCTGCGGCCTGGCTGTTTTACCGCAAGAGCCCCACCATCGAGAAGGGAGACTGAGCGATGCTTGGACAGATCACATTCCAGCCGGCCGACGTGATGGGCCTGTTCGTGGGGTTGATGTTCGGCATCAGCCTGTATGTTTCAGGCCTGGCCAATCCGGACAAGATCATCGGTACGCTGCGGCTGAAAGATTTCCACGCCTTCCGTGTCATTGCGGTATTCCTGATTGTCGGCATGCTCGGCGTCTGGGCGATGGACATGGGCGGCCTGAGCCCGTACAGCCCGAAGACGGCGCAACTGCTGGTCAACGCCATTGGCGGAGCGCTGCTGGGGATCGGCTTCGGGATGACCGGATACTGCCCCGGCACGGGCCTGGCCTGTGCGGCGGCCGGGCGGATCGACGCGTTGATCACCGTGATCGGCATGCTCGGCGGAGCGGCGTTTTACATCTGGGTCTATCCCCACGTCGTGCCGCAGATGCAGGCGATCGGGGATTACGGCGAGGTCCGCCTGCCGGCGATCACCAACACCGACCCGACCTGGTGGGTCCTGCCGATCTGCGGCGTGGGCCTGGCAGCCCTTTTCCTGACCCGGCCCAAACCGGAGAAGCTCGGCGCGCCGGGCTCGGACCACGCCCCCAACGACACGCAGGAGCCAGCCGAGGATCGCCGGCAGCGATTCGTCGAAGACCAGCCGCGAGACGCCGACGCCGGGCCGATCAGCCTCAACGACGAGGACGACCGCAACGAGGAACCCCGCCCCTGATCTTCCGCCCTTGCGATGCCCCGAGGGTCCTGCCGATGGCGGGGCCCTCTTTTCTTTCCCGAAAGCCTCAAGCCCGCCGCCCCGGCAGGCCGATATGGCCTGAAGAATCGCCGCGGTCTATTATCCCAGCGCCACGGAAGGCAAAGGAGTCTGGCGATGTGCCCGTTCCTGGAACAATCCAACCCGCTTTGTGCAGCCCACCTGACGATGAGCAACATCGCCAGCGCGTTCGCGCATTGTGCCGATAAGTACGAACACTGCCCCGTCTACGCCCAGATGCTGCTTCGTCAGCCTGAGCAGGTCCTGGCAGCGGCCCGGCGGGCCCTGCCGGTCCGCGCCGCCTCGTGATCGACATCTCCCCGCAGGTCGAGGCGTTCCTGGATTACCTGGTCGTCGAGTGCGGCCTGGCGTCCAACACCCGCAAGGCCTACGCGCACGATCTGCAGCGGTTCGCCGAACACCTCCAGCAGCGGAAGATCCGCAAGCTGAGCGATCTCCAGCCGGGCGATATCGAAGCCTTCCTCCGCTTCTGCCGCAATGACGGCCTGGCCGAGCCTTCCACCGGTCGTGCCCTCTCTGCGGTGCGGATGTTCTGCCGCCACCTGGTGCTCGAAGGACACCTCGCCCGCGATGTCACCGAGTCGGTCGAGGCACCCAAGACCTTCAACTACCTGCCCGATACGCTCAACGCCGAGCAGATCGAGTCCCTCCTGGCCGCACCCGAGACGGGACAGGACCGTTTCGCCCTGCGGGATCGGGCGATCCTGCTGACGCTCTTTGCCACCGGCATGCGTGCCTCGGAGCTGGCGGGGCTGAAGGTGGGCGATCTCAACATGCGCCTGGGCATCGTCCGCGTGCTGGGCAAGGGGCGGAAGGAGCGCATCGTCCCCATCGCGCGCCGGGCTCTGGACGCCGCGGCCGACTACCTCCAATCGACAGGCCGCAACGCGAAGAAAGACGCCGGCGGCAATCTCTTTCTGACCCGCAGCGGCCGGGCGGTCGACCGTAAAGACATCTACCAGATCGTCCGCAAGTACATCCGCCGGGCCGCCATCGGCGGACATGCCAGCCCCCACACGCTGCGCCACTGCTTCGCCACGCAGCTTCTCTCAGCCGGGGCCGACCTGCGAAGCGTCCAGGAGATGCTCGGCCACGCCGACATCGCCACCACGCAGATCTACACCCACGTCGACGCCGACCGCCTCCGGTCGATCCACTCGAAGTTTCATCCGCGGGCCTGAACTCGACAGCCGAATCAGATCTTGACATTCTTTCCGGTGGATTCGAAACTGTCCTGCGGGTGCAAATCCTGCCTGCTCCCGGAGGAGATTCCTGATGATCTACACCTGTCCCTGCTGTCAGAAAGACATGCAAGCCCCGGATGACGCAGTGGGCCATCGCATCCGGTGCCCCTACTGCAAGGAGGTCTTTCCGGTTCATCTTCCCAGGGCCGAAGTTGTAGAAGATCCCTCGGAAGATTCTGCCTGCGACGTGGTAATCATCGCGGAATACACCGAAGAGCAGCCCGCACCGATCAGTGACAGCATCGACCCGCTGGACCAGCTCGCCGCGGCCGTCGATCCGCAAGGTCGGTGCGACTGGTCGTTCCTCGGCAGCGAGGTCGAAATCGACGAAACCGATAAGATGCCCGCGCGCAGGCCCCAACCGACTCCGGAAGCCAAGGGCTGGTACATTCTGACCGAGACGGATTACATCGAGAAACCCGTCTCCACCCAGCAGGCCATACACCTGCACAAGACCGGAGAACTGGAAGACGACGACCAGCTCTTCCACGCGCGGAACGGGGCGATCGTACCGATTGGCAAACTCGCCGCAGCCGTCAACAAACGCATCGCCCAAGCCAAGGCCCGTCGCGCAGAAGCCCTCCGCAAACGCGCTGCCGCCGAGGCGACCGCTGCGCCGGCAGAGAAGGTCCCCGAGCAAACCGAACAGAGTTCCGAAGCCCTGGACGCCTTGCGAGAGGCCCTGGAACCTGACAGCCAGTAGCTGCCAGCAGGCGCCTAACGGACAATATCCAGGCTGGACTGCTCGGTGTGGATCGCCTCGACGCCGTCGCGATTGGCCGACAGTCCGCGGGCTTCCAGCAGGCCGCTGACGTTGCGGCCCCAGAAGGCATGGAAGTCCGGAGCGGCCGATCCATCCAGCACGCCGTCAAGCTTGTCGACGTAGTAGGATCGATTGGCCAGGCGGTTGTCGCTCTGGAGGAGATTGACCCCCTCGGGGTCGATCGGATACTCCGGCCAGTCGAGGATGAAGTTGCGGATGCGAAGGTCGCGAACGTTCTCAGCGACGATCGCCCCCGGTGCGGCCCGAAGGTCCTGCATCCCTTTGAACCACGCCTTGCCCTCGGCCTTTCGCCCCAGTTCGGTCGGATCGTCGATCATTTTCATCCGCAGGCGAAGTTTGTCGATCAGGATGTCGTGGATGTCCAGGCCTTCGGTGGCGCCCATCATCACCCGCCCGCAGGTGGTCAAGTCGCAGTTGCTGATGGTGATCCCGTGGATGCTGCCCCGCTTGAGCACCGGCTTGTCCACGCCGTAGTTCGGGTGCTGGGGGTGGTAGACCTTGTACATGTTCGGCGTCTCGGTGAGGTTGATCTCGATGGGCCGGTCCATTGGCCAGCCGCTGTCGCAGACGCCGACGATGTTGTCGAAGCTGACGTGCTCGATCCTCGCCCCGCAGAAGCTCAGGATGTCGATCGCGCGGCTGCAGTTGCGGATCACGCAGTTGCTGAAGGTCAGGTAGCGGAAGTCCTGGTCGGATTCGAACCCCACACGCAATGCTGCACAGGAGGTCTCCAGCACGCAGTTGGTCACGGTGATGTATTCGCAACTGCGGGAATCTTCGGTGGTCTTCAGGGCGATCGCATCGTCGCCGGTGCAGATGTAGCAGTCGCTGATCATCACGTCGTGACAGCCGGTCAGGTCGATCCCGTCGGAATTGGGCCCAAAGCGGATGTTGTCGATGTGGATGCCGCGAATCCACGCCCGGTCGCAGTCGTGCAGGTGCAGCGTCCAGCCGGGCGGGTTGGTCATGCGGACGTTCTCGATCCGGATGTTGCGACAGTTGCTGATCTCGACCATCGGCGTGGGGCGGGCGTGCTTCTCGGCGAAGAAGGCCCATTCGTGCGGCCGATCCTCCTTCCAGAAGAATCGTCCGTTGCCGTTGATCGTCCCCTGGCCGGTGATGGCGATGTTCTCGGCCTGGTGTGCGTAAACCAGGTGCCACGGCGTCCGGTCCGAGTGATGTCCCCAACTGTGAGTCGCGTAATCGTCGATGTCGGGCGAGCCGAGAAGCACGGCGTTCTCGGACAGGTGCAGCGTCACGCCGCTTTTCAGTTCGATCGAACCTGTCAGCCACCTGCCGGGGCCGATCACGACGCGCCCCCCCATGACCGCAGCGGCGTCAATTGTCTGCTGGATCGCTTCGGTGTTGAGCGTCTTGCCGTCGGCGACGGCCCCGTGTTGGTCAATCTGGAAGTCCATGTCTCTCCTCGGGAGTTTGTGGGGGCTGAATTGGAGATCTTACTGGTCCGGCCCCGACAGGCCAAATGCAAAGAAAAGCAGGTGTGGCAAAATCAGAACGAACTCGAAATCTGTTTCCGGTCGAATCCGATAGGTACTTCAGCGGTTGCGGGGCAAGCCCTTTTCTCTGACTTCAGAAGTGATCGGAGGTCGAACATGCCGAGAGATAAGCGGTTCATTGCTCACATCGGCATGGGCAAGTGCGGTTCTACGGCGATCCAGAAATTCCTCCACAACAACCGCAGCCGTTTGTCGGCCGGTGGCATCCGCCTGGCCATGCCCTTCTATGAGTGCAAGGATGTATTCAACGCAGCCCTGTCCTGCTACGCCGAGTACAACTACCCGCCCGAACTGCCCGCGCTGCAATGTGCCGCCCGCCGGGACAGTATCTTCCACGGGTTGGACCCGGAGAAGGTTCTCGACCAGTACGGCAGGAACCTGGCAGGGGACCTCGACAAGGACATCCTCTTCAGCGACGAGGCCTTTGCCGGCTTCGAGCCCCGTCGGAACCGCCGCCGGATCGAGATGCTCAGCAGGATTTATCAGCCTTTCGCCCGGACGCACCGCCTGATCGTGCTGCTCTACATGCGCCGACAGGACGATGCGCTGCAGTCACTCTATCAGCAGCTGTTCAAGCCGATCTGCTTCCGCGTTCCGTTCGACCGATACAAATCGCTTTTTCCGCCTTTCCGCAAGGGCTCTGAGCAGGGGCTGACCCTGGACTACTTGCAGATCGTCCGGCAGATCAGCCAGGCGCTTGGAGACCATGCCGCAGTTATCGCCCGATCCTACGACAGGGCCCGCAGGAAAGATCTGCTGCAGGATTTTGTCGAGGCAGCAGGAATCGGCACGCTCGGTCTGGTCAGGCCGGAGAAGACCCGGCCGAACCGGGGCATCAGCAACCAGGCGATCCGCCTGCTGGAGTACGCGGCTGATTTCCCGGTCGCCGACCAGCAGGAGTTGATCCACCTTGTCGGGAACAAATACGGGATGATCCGCGAGGTCGGCCAGACATACCCATTCCTCTCCCAGGCCGATGCAGCAGACATCATGGAGCATTACAGGCAGTCCAACCAGGAGGTCTTCCAGGCCGATCAGGAGGAGATGGACACACTCTTCGCATCCCGGACGCAACCGGATCAGGCTGAGGCGACGGCGACGGAACTGCTGGCCCTGATCCTGCCCCGCCTTGTCCAGGCCGAACGGACCAGCAGGCAGCTGGCCGGGCAGATGCAGCACGTGGTGGGTTTCCTCCAGGCTCGCGGGATGATCGACGTCAAGGGGCAGTTGGTCGGCTGAATGCCGCCGGGTCGGCCCGGACTGTTGTCAGTAATCGACCAGCGGTTTGTAGAGCTGCCCCAGGTCGGGCGTTTGATCTGCGACCTGGTGGATTTCGCTGCCGTCATGTGTCCGCCACCGGATGTGGGTGGAGCAATTCCCGTCGCCCCTCTCGTGCCACACCGTCGCCCGTTCAGCCAGCCGGTTCCGGCAGAATCGGATCTGGGAAAGGAAGAAGCCCGCGGCTACGAGTTTGTCAACCGCGCGGTCGAGGCTCTTGTCGTGCGGGGCGACCAGGACCACCTGGAGTTGACGCATCTGGAAGGGGCAGATCTCGTATGTGCGGATCCGCTGGATCATGTGTCCAAGCAGGTCTTGTCCGGCCGGACCGTAGAGCGAATCGTGGTTGCTCAGATGGCCCAGATAGGCGAACTTCCCCGGCAGGCAGATGACCACGGCCGTGCAGGTGTTCACGCCGTAGGTCAGGATCGCCTGCGAGTCGCTCTCCTGCTCGCGGAGGCGTCGGAACTCGTCCATCTGGACCAGGACCGCGTCTTCGGGCGGCCGGTGGGCCGGTCCGGCGGGCGGTTCGACCTCGGCCGCAGCGGCGATCAGGGCGGGGCGACTCTGCATCCGGTTCTCGACGTAATGGCGCGTCAGGACTTCCGCCTGGTCGATCTTGGCGATCAGCAGCCATTGGCTGTCCATCAGCCCGCAGACTTCGAAACTGGTCAGGGCCCGACAGCCGCGATAGTCGGTCACCGTCTTGCGCCCCTCCTTCTGGCGGAACTTGGCCAGGATGTTCTCCGGCGAGAGGTGCTGTTCGAGAATGCTCGAATCCCGCCGAAACCGGGAGTCGGTGAGCATCTGGCAGTCGCGGTTGACCAGGAACACCTCGCCGGTCCGGCCCAGGTGGCGGTCTCGCGTGAATATCTCGTTGATCCGCTGGATCGAACAGAGCAGCACGACCCAGCCCCGGAAGCGGCTGTCGATGACCATTGGCTCGACGAAGCAGGCGATCGGCTCGCCGGTGACGTCCGATACGCGGTAATCCACATAGGCCTGCCGCGACCCTTCGGCCAATCGGTCAGCCAGTTGCTGCCCACTGCGAACCTGGAAGAAATTGGTCCCACCAAAGCCTTCGCTCCGGACTTCATGGAAAATCGTGCCCTCTGCGTCGACCATCAGCAGATTCAGAAACTCTCGGTAGTGCTCCAGGTAGTGCTGCCCCACCCTCTGGCCCAGGGCGTCCAAGGCGGCGATCGTCTCCCCCTTGCGGCGCAAATCCCGCGGGAGTTGCTCGAACCTGAGGCGCAGGCGGAAGCTCTCGCGGATGACCGGGTCGTCCTGGCAAGCCGCCGCGGTCTGCCGGAGCCTCCGGAGGTACTCCTGGAGCTGGTCGTGCTTCTGCGTCCGGATCTCGTCCAACTGCCTGTACGTCTGCTCGCGGATCGTCTGGTCCTGCGTGTCCCCGGGAGCGTGGCCGTCGCCGGGCCCCAGCAGGTGAGAATAGACCACCAGACCGGTTGCCGACGCCGTCAGCAGCACCGCAAACAACCCGCCTGCAAGCAGACCCGTCCTGCTCTTTCTCTCGTCCATACCCTGACTATCGGAACCAGCCCGGCGGGCCTTGGCGGAAAGTCAGCGGCGGAAATTCGGCAAAAAGCTGCATTCAGAGGCTTGCAACACGCCTCTGCTGAGGTAGCCTGTCTGAGACATACAGCCACGTGACTCCAACGATCCCTGCAGGAGAGCTTGATGAGCAAGAAGATCCGCGTAACGGTGTGGAATGAAGGCCGGCACGAAAAAAAGAGCGAGAAGGTCAGGGAGGTCTATCCGGAAGGCATCCACGGGGCGATTGCGGACTTCCTGAGCAAAGACTCCAGTCTGGAGGTCCGCACTGCCACGCTGGACGAGCCGGAGCACGGCCTGAGCGACGAGGTGCTCGAATCGACCGACGTGATGACCTGGTGGGGCCACATGGCCCATGGCGACGTCTCCGACGAAATCGTCGAGAAGGTCCATAAGCGCGTGTTGCAGGGCATGGGGATCATCATCCTCCACAGCGGCCACTTCTCGAAGATCTTTAAGAAGCTCATGGGCACGACCTGCCAGCTCAAGTGGCGCGAAGTGGCCGAGACCGAGGTGCTCTGGGTCACCCGCCCGGGCCACCCGATCCTGGCAGGCATCGAGGATCACTTCGTCCTGCCCCACACCGAGATGTACGGCGAGCACTTCGACATTCCCGAGCCCGATGAGACGATCCTGATCTCCAGCTTTGAAGGCGGAGAGGTCTTCCGCTCGGGCGTCACCTATCGCCGCGGGGCGGGCAAGGTCTTCTACTTCCGCCCCGGCCACGAGACATACCCGATCTTCCGCGACGCCAATGTCCAGCGCGTCATCAACAACGCCGTCCACTGGGCCCGGCCGGAAGCGAAAATGGAAATTGTCTGCCCCAACAAGAAAATGGGCTGGTGGAAAGAATAGTTCTGCCCCACCCAGCAATACAGAACAGCCGGCCGGGATGCGTCCCGGCCGGCTGTTTTCATTCCCGCCAATCCGACCGTCCTACTCCGGCTTGTAGCCCTGGGCCTTGAGCTTGGCTTCCAGGTCCTTCTGCGACATCTGCTGGACAGACCCGTCCAACAGCAGGACGTTCAACTCATCTCCCGGGTATAGCGCGGGGTCATAGGCGACGATGGTTTGCGGGTCAGCCTCTCTAGCGGGCCTGACGTAGACGATGGGCGTCTTCCGGTCGGCCGGGCTGAGAAGGTTGCTCTCCACAAGGTTATTGTAATCGTCTGAGACCAGGATCTGCAGATCAGCGGGCGCATAATTGCGATACTCAGCCATGTACATCAACACTGCCGCGCCCACCTGCCTCAACGACGCGCCGGACACAACCTTCTGGGCGTGGTTCCGCGACCGGATGACCGTGGCGAGGTAGTCTCCGCCCTGCGGTCCGCGCGTGTCGGGGCCGACGACCTGGCCATTGCTGTTGTCGGAGTCGCCGGAACTGGAGGCCGGTGGATTCTCTTTCTCGCACCCGCTGCAGATCAGCAGGACGGCGATCGCTGTGACAAGAAGTGTCTTCATGGCTAAGCTCCTTTCGTAGAGGTGCTATTTGCCCGGATCCTCGGGCAGGGCAAAGCTGTCGCCGGTGGATTCCACCCACTCCCGCAGGCGCTGGAGCAGTTGGCGATGCTTGTCGTAGTATTTGGAGTTGTGGGCCAGATTGGCCTGTTCGTAGGGGTCGTTGTTCATGTCGAACATCAGGAAGGGCATATTCTCGAAGCAGACGTACTTCCAGCCGTCGGTGGTCACGATGCCGCGCCACGGCTTGTCGACGCTGTCCCCGTGACCGGTCGGCTCGATGACCTGAAGATAGGCCGAGTCCGGATAGTCGCCGCGTTTGCCATGGAACAGGCCCGAGTAATCCGTCCCTTCCATCCAGTCTGGCACGTCGATGCCCGCCAGGCCCAGCGAAGTCGGGGCGATATCTACGTGGTTGATCGGCACGTTCGGGATCCTGCCCCCCCAATGGCCGTAGCTGGTATTGCCCCGGTTGATGAAAAACGGGATTCCGATCGCCTCGTTGTAGGGCGACATCTTGCGGAACTGGCCATGCGAGCCGGCCAGTTCGCCATGGTCGGAGAAGAAGACGATGTAGGTGTCGTCCTCGACCCCCAGTTCGGCCAAGGTATCCAGCACGCGGCCGACGTTCCAGTCGAGGTTCTCGATCTGGGCGTAATAGCCGGCCAACTCTTCCCGGGCCCTGCGTGCGATGGGCTCGGCGACGGGTACGTTCGGGCGCAGTTCGACCTTGGCCGGGTTGTGATCGGCCATCCACTCCGCCTCGGCCAGGAACGGGTTGTGCGGCGGCTGGACGCTGAGAACCGCGAAGAACGGTTGGTAGTCTTCATCGACCTGCCCGTCCTCGGTGGTCACCGACTGCTGGATGTAGTCGATCATGATATCGGTCAGGCAGTCGGTCTCGTAGCCGGGCAGCTTCTCGTGGAAGGCATGGTCGCCCTGGCCGCCGTGGACCCAGCAGTCCCACTGGTTGTTGTTGTTCTCGAAGCCGACCCAGGTGTCGAACCCGCCGCGCCGCTCGGGGGGCACGGTGTGGTGAGCGGCCCGGCCGTTGCGCTCCTTGAAGCCGTCCAGGTGCCATTTGCCGATATACGCCGTGTGGTATCCGGCCTGTTTGAACGGCTCGGCCACGGTGGGCAGGGAGGGGTCCAACTGGACCTCGTGCCCGGTTACTGCCCGGTGCGGGTACCTGCCGGACAGCAGCGATCCGCGGAAGGGGCAACAGAGCGGGAAGCCCGCCACCGCAGCGGGAAAGTGCACGCCCAGTCGCCCCATCCGGTCAATGTGCGGGGTGTTGACGTTCGGGTCCTGCATGCAGCTCAGGGCCGAGCCGCGATGCTGGTCCCCGAAAATCCAGATAATGTTAGGTTTGCGCGAAGCTGCCTCTGCCACGATACGTGCCTTTCTGCTTGGCCGGGGGAGATGTCGATGTCGCCTGTTTATAGCGGTTGCGGGCAGTTTTGTCATGCAGGATCGACCGGTATTCCCAGCGGGCGGACCGATAAATCTTGCATGAGGCCAGGGCCAGAGGTAGGC
>JBKHDI010000007.1:0-97730 GCA_046541415.1 Phycisphaerae bacterium
TCAGATCCGTGATCTGCCGTATTGGCTGCTCAAGCCGGCGGCCTGTTGCGGCGATTTGGCGGGAGCGTTGCTCGGCCGGGAGCTGCCGCTTTCGTCGCGGAAACTGCGGGTATTGACAACGGATTCCCTGGTCTGCACGGACAAGCTGTACTCGACGATCGACACAGAGAGTTTGCTCGCGTTCCGGCAGGGCTTGTCGGAGTACCTGGCCGACCGCCACGGCGCCGGAAACGAAGGATGAGTTCGATGCGTTGTGTATTACTCAGCCAACTGTTCCACCCGGAGGCGGTCAGCACAGGAACGTTGTTGACCGAGCTGGCCGTGGCTTTGCAGCAGCGGGGCGTGGAAGTCAAGGCCATTGCCGGTCAGCCGTCATACTATGATTTCCGGCGCGTGCCCAGCCGGATGGAACTGGAGGGGGTCCAGATCGTCCGCCCGCCCTGTACATCCTTCCGGAAAGACTCTATCTCGGGGCGGTTGCTGAATATGGTCACGTACATCGGCGGACTGTTGTGGCACCTGGTGAGTCGACGGGAGAAGGGGCCATTGCTGATCGTGACAACGCCTCCGTTTCTGCCTCTGGCGGGCCTGATCGCCCATAAGCTCGTCGGCAGCAGGTACATCGTGCTCGTGCATGATGTTTACCCGGACGTGCTTCCTCACTTCGGGCTGGTCAAGCCCGACAGCCTGGTCGTGCGGGTCTGGAACCGCCTGAACCGCTGGGTCTACGGCCACGCTGAGCGGGTGATCGTACTCGGCCGGAAGATGGCGGAGATCTTGGCCGAGAAGGACCCGCGTCCCGATGCGGCAAGCCGCATCGACGTGATTCCCAACTGGTCCGACGGGGAACTGGTTGTCCCGAAGGACAAGAAGGAAAGCAGGTTCTACCAGCAGTTGGGTCTGGATGCCGATTTCGTGATGCTTTACTCGGGCAACAGTGGACGGCTGCACAATGTGGAGATCCTGATCGAGGCGATGGAGCAACTGCGCCCTACCGACAGCCACCTGTTGTTCGTCGGGGGTGGCCAGAAGCGGCCCAAGCTCGAGTCGATGGCGGCTGAGAGTCAGTTGGCCAACGTCACATTCCATCCCTATCAACCACTGGATCAGATCGGCGAATCCCTGACGGCGTGCGATGTGCAGGTGGCGGTTCTGGACAGGGACTTCACCGGCCTGGCAGTGCCCTGCAAACTGTACGGCATGCTGGCCAGCGGCAAAGCGCTGCTGGTGGTCTGCAGCAGGGAAGGGGAGATGGGCCGGGTCGTGGAAGAGACAGGTTGCGGCCTGGTTGTCGAGCCAGGTGATCTTGAGGGGCTTGTCCGGGCGATGGAGAAGCTACGAACCGATCCGCAACTTGTTGCCGATATGGGGCGTCGGGCGAGGAAGGCATTCGAGGACAATTACACGCTGGAGCACGTAGTGGACCAGTACATCCAATGCCTCCGTCTTGTTGAGTAACGGCTGGTCTATGAGCCCGTCTGTCTGACTGCTTCTCTCGCCGGCTTGTTTTTTCGGGCGAAGAGGCGGTGGACGAGGATGGAGTAGGTGGGCATGAGGCAGAAGAAGGCGGCCAGGCAGAGCAGTTGGCCGAGGTCGTTGGTGTGGATGTAGAGGATGGCGAGTCCGACGCAGAAGGTCATCAGGGCCATTTGCAGTCCGGTGGTCCGGGTGTGGGACCAGCCGGAGCGGATCAGCAGCTGGTAGTGGTGCTCGCGGTGGGCTTTGAGGAAGTTTTCTCCGCGGCAGATGCGTTTGATCAGGGTGAAGGTCGCATCGTAGAGGAACACGCCGAGGGGCAGCATGGCTGCAGGCAGGGGCAGGTGCGCGCGGGTGGTGGCGACGAGCACGAGCATGGCCAGGCCGAAGCCCAGGGTGGTCGAGCCGACGTCGCCCATGAACATGCGTGCTTTGGGGAAGTTGTGGGGCAGGTATCCGAGGCAGGCCCCGGCCAGTACGGCGGCGGTGATGACGGAGTTCCCCGCCCCGCCGATCAACAGGAGGATGGCCAGGCCCAGCCCGCCCCAGATGCCCTGGGCTGCGGCGATTCCGTTGATGCCGTCCATGAAGTTGAAGAAGTTGATGAAGGCCACGACGAAAAGCGTGGCAAAGACGATCCCGCCCGCCCATGGCAGGTGGACGGTCAGCCAGGGCAGCTGGATTTCGGTGACCGGCAGGTTGATCCGCCAGATGGTCGTGCCCGCTACGGCCAGGTGTACCAGCAGGCGAACCGAGGAGTTCAGGGAGATCAGGTCGTCGAAAAAGCTGATGGCCGCGATGAACAGTCCGATGCCGGTCGCGACGAGGAAGGCGTCGGAGGGTTCAAAGAAGACCAGGGCGGCGATCAGAGCAGCCAGGATGATGGAAAGTCCGCCGACGCGGGGTACGGGCACGGAGTGGCTGGACCGGCTGCCGGGCTGGTCCATGATGCGGAACCTCAGGCCGAGCCTGCGGACGGGAAAGCCCAGGGACGCAGCGAGGATGGCTGCCAGTCCGGCTGCCAGGACCAGTTGGGTCGGTCCGAAGGCCCCGGCCGATGCGAGGATGCCGTCGGCTGGGCTCATGCCCTGCGTCCTTTTCTGGCCGGGCAGGTGGCGATGGCCTGTTTGAGCGCATCGGCGACGCGGTCGATCTGCTGTCGGGTCATGCTGGTAAAGAACGGCAGGGCGATGGTCCTGGCCGAGAGGGCCTCGGTTAAGGGGAAGTCGCCGCGTTTGTACCCGAAGGCGCGTGTGATGTATGGCTGCACGTGGATGGGCACGAAGTAGAGTTCCGAGCCGATGTTCTCATCGTGGAGGTGTTGGAGGACGTGGGTGCGGTCTTCGGCGGTCAAGTTGTCGGCCAGTCGGATGACATAGACGAACCAGCTGGCGCCTTGGGGGTTGGCCCGCGGGGGCAGGCGGATTTCATCGATATCGGCCAGTGCGTCGTTGTACCACTCGGCGACCTGCCTGCGGTCCTGGAGGATCTGGTCGAGCCGGTGCATCTGCTGTTCGCCCAGGGCGGCGGAGAACTCGGTCATGCGGTAGTTGAAGCCGATGTGTTCGTACTGGCAGGCGTTTCGGTCGCTCTTTCCCTGGCTGCGGAGGTCGCGCAGCAGGCGGGCGAAGCTGTCGTCGTCGGTAACCACGATGCCGCCCTCGCCGCTGGTGATCTGCTTGTTGGGGTAGAAGGCGAAGACGCCGCAGTCGCCGAAGCTGCCTGCAGCCCTGCCGTCGAGGCTGGCGCCCATGGCTTCGCAGCAGTCCTCGATGAGCTTCAGACCGTGCTTCTGGGCGATCTCGGCGTAGCGGTCGAAGTGGGCGGTGTTGCCGAAGACCTCGACGGGGAGGATGGCCTTGGTGTCGGGTGTAATGGCCTGCTCGATGCGGTCCGGGTCCATGTTGTAGGAGTCCGGGTCGATGTCGACGAAGACGGGCTTAGCGTTCTCGTAGAGGATGCAGTTTGCCGTGGCGATGAAGGAGAAGGGCGTGGTGATGACTTCGTCGCCGGGCCCGATGCCCAGTCCGCGGACGCAGAGATGCAGGCCGCTGGTACCGCTGTTGACGCCGATGCCGTGTTTCCTTCCGGCGCGATCTGCCACGGCCCGCTCGAAGGCCTTGAGCTTCGGGCCGATGCTCAGCCTGCCGCTTCGCAGGACCTGCTCAACCGCTTGTATCTCTGCCGGGCCGATGTCGGGCCTGGCAAGAGGGATCATGGGCTTCATTAACGATGTTCCTTCCAAAACGAGGTGAGACAGGCTGGATATTAGCTGGACGGCGTGGAGATGTCGACTGTCTGCTGGTCGTCGTTCTCGGGTTGCCTGCCCGACTTGGAGCCTGCGGATTCCGGAGGGTTCAGGGGGGTGTATTCGGGAACGGTGCTCTTGAGAGCCTCGATGATGGAATCCCGGTCGAGATTGTTGGCCAGTGACTCAAAGAGCGACATTTTCTGGTTGATGTCGATCTGGTGTGTCTCGCTGTGTTTCCAGACCATGATCTTGGGGTGGACCGTCTGCTCGACATCCTCGCATTCGGTGCGGAGTTCTTCGAAGAGCTTCTCCCCGGGGCGGCAGCCGCTAAAGACGATGTCGATATCCTCGCCGGGGCGCAGGCCGCTGAGGGTAATCATCGTCCGGGCCAGGTCGAGGATCTTGACCGGTTCGCCCATGTCGAGCAGGAAGATCTGCCCGCCCACGCCGGTCGCCGCCGCCTGCAGAACCAACTGGGCTGCCTCGGGAATGGTCATGAAATACCGGGTCATCTCCGGGTGGGTGACGGTGACAGGCCCGCCGGAGTCGATCTGGCGGCGGAAGGTGGGGACGACAGACCCGTTGGAGCCCAGGACGTTTCCGAAGCGGACAGCCTTGAACTGGGTCTTGCATCCTTCGCTGCCATTGAGCGACTGGGTGTAGATTTCGGCGACGCGTTTGCTCGTGCCCATGACCGAGGAGGGGTTGACGGCCTTGTCGGTGGAGATCATGACGAACTCGTGGACGTCGAACCGGCAGGACGCGTCGGCGACGTTGCGCGTTCCGAGGATGTTGTTCTTGACCGCCTCACAGGGGTTGTGCTCCATGAGGGGCACATGTTTGTGGGCTGCGGCGTGGATCACGACCTCGGGCCGATGTTTCTCCCAGACGGCCATGACGCGCTGTCGGTCGTAGATGTCGCAGATAACCGGCAAGATGCGCAGTTCGGGATGGCTTTTCCGCAGTTCGTTCTCGATGTCGAACAGGGGTGTCTCGGCCTGTTCCAGCAGGATCAGCTTACTCGGGCTGTATTTGCTGACCTGCCGGGACATTTCCGAGCCGATGCTGCCGCCTGCGCCGGTAATGAGGATGGTCCGAGACTTCAGGAAGCGGTCGAGGGCGTCGGGGTCGAGTTTGACCGCCTCGCGTCCGAGCAGGTCGTTGATGTCCACCGGGCGGATCTGGGAGACGGTCACCTTGCCGTCGATCAGTTCGGTCACGCCGGGCATGTGCCTGTACCGCAGTGTCGTTCCTTCGCAGACCTCGATAACGCGGCGGAGCTCCTTGTGCGGCGCGCCGGGCATGGCGATCAGGAGCTCGTCGATCTTGTGCTTCTCGCAGAGCTTGGGGATATCCTCGGTTTTGCCCATGACCGGCACACCGTAGATGACGACGCCCTTCTTGGCCGGATCGTCATCAACCACGCCGATGACGCGGTATTTCTCGACGGCCATGCGGCTGATCTCTCGGATGACCACCTCGGCGGCATTGGAGGCCCCGATGATCAGGACGCGGGCGACGCCCTCGGAGGATTGCGGGCGAAGGCGGAATTCTTCGTGGTAGAGGCGGAAGCCAAGCCGAGCGGTGCAGATGAGGAAGACCGTACCAAGAAAATCCAGCAGCAGCACGCCGGTTGGTTGCTGGGCCACGAAAGCCAGCTTGGGCGCATCCAGGGAGGGCACGTTGCCGATCAAAAAGCGTGTTCCCCAGGTCAGCCCGATCATCAGGGCCAGGAAGATCCAACTGGCGACGACGATGTTACCCACGTCGCGGATGCTCGAGTAGTGCCAAGCCCCCCGGTAGAGCTTCATCCTGCCAAAGACCAAGAGTTTTATGGCCAGGAAGATGGGCAGCCAGGGCAGGAAGCTCTCTTCCAGCCAGTTGGACCGCAGCCCGAGCCTGGCGATCTGTTGCTGGATCTGTTGGATCATGCCGGACGCTTCGTCGGCCTGGCGGCCAAAGGATCGCTCGATCCCGTGTCCCAGGGGGGTTTGGGAGTCGAGATCCAGGTAGTTTCTGACGGCGGCGGGCACGGCCTGTTCGGCCTGGAGGCGGACGTCTTCGACGGCTTGGTTGGAGATTTCGAACCGGACGGTATAGGCCAGCAACAGCGACAGCGCGAACAGGATGGCGTGGATGGCGATGCTCACTGGCAGCCGGTGGCGCAGAACGTAGAGTTCGATGCCCACGAGGGTCCGATTCTTGTCCAAGCGAGATTGTTTCTGTTGTCGGATCATTCCACGCAGTTCAGGAGAACCGGAATTCGTCTAAATCGCTATCGGTACGAAAGTTCCTTACCTTTAGGAACTGGCAGGACTTCCCTGCCAGACAAGTGGACCATCCTCCTTGAAAAGGCTTTGCCAATCCGGTAAAAATATACCACTGATCGGCGCTATTGGACAGGTATTTATCGCAAGGCAACTACAGGGATGGGCCGACAGAATCGCCCGGTTCTGCCCCCTTTTCGGGACAGGCCTCTGCTGCCTGCTCTATTGCTTTTCTCCCGCGGCCCGTTGGGCTTCGGCGGCCTGGGCGAGGAGATTGGCGGCTTTGAGGCGGGCGTCCTGGAGCTGCTCCCGTTCGTCCAGCAGGGCGCCGCGCAGGCGTTGAACTGCCTGCAGGTGTTCGATGGCTTGCTCCCAGCGTCCGGAGACATAGGAGACATAGCCCAGCAGCAGCCGGGCGTCGGCGTCGCCTGGCACGCGGCGGGTCCGCAAGACCAGGTCGTTGTAGTGGTCCTCCCAGTCCTCGGAACGGTTCTCTCCGTAAAGCCCGGGAATGTCAATCCTTGCGCGAACAAGTTCAGGGTAGAGTTCGGTGGAATTGGCCAGATGGACGGCTGCGACGGAGTAGCTGCCCGGGTTGGTCATCGTTGCCAGGGCCAGGGCCAGGCGCGCATCGGCGCTCTTGCCTTCGAGCATGACGGCCTGGTTGTACCTGCGGATGGCCTGCTGGTAACTGCCCTGGCGGAAGGCGTCATCGCCGGCCTGCATGGCATCGCGGAAGCTTCCGGGGCTGGTGGGCACGAGTGAGGCGATCGGCTGGTCGTGCTGTTTGAGGGCCTCGGTCTTTTCGTTCAGCCGGGACATCGCAGGCATGGTGACCTGCCCGCCGGCGGGGGCAGCTGCGCTGGTGGGGCCGGGAATGGAAGGCAGGGTCGAGCCGGCAGGGCCTGTCGGAATCGACGGGATCGCGAGGTTCGGCGTGCTTGGAATGCGGGGGGTCGAGGGCAAAGCTGGGGGGGCCGTCGCCGTCAACTGGTTCCGCGACAGGCCGGCGGGGCTGTTGCGGATCGACGACAGCGACAGCCTTCCGGCGGTGGTTGATGTATTGGCCTGCTGATAGGTGCTGGCGTAGTTCCGGGGGGGCGTCTGGGGAGCTGCCATGGCCGCCGGGCTGTTGTAACGCCTGATCGTTGAAGCGGTTGGGGATGCTAACGGCGTGTTGTAGCCCCCGACGGCAGAAGGGGTGCTCGGCCTGCGCAGCTGGTAGCTGGCCGAGGAAAGGTTGGCCGTGGTCCGGTGGCGATCGATGTAACCCATGGTCGAGGGTGTCGCTGCTGCGGAAGTGCCCAGCCCGTAGGAGTACCTCTGGAAATCGCGGCTGGCCGCAGAGTCACCCAGGCGGACGCTGGACTGTCCGACGCGGGCTGTGGAGACGTGATTCCGCACCTGGGCAAGGCCCTGCCGGGCCGCAGCCAGGGTCAGAAGAATAAAGACCGACGATACCCAGATGATTCTGTTGCATTTCATGTATACACTCCCGCTGCTATTATATGACAGAAATTCAGGGTTTGTAGCTTTTTCGACCGGTTCTGGGCTATCGGAAGGACGCGAAGAATGAATCGCATTACAGTACCCATCGCTCTTGCTGCGTCGTTGCTTGGGGCAAATCTGTTTCTTTCTCTGCCCGCCCAAGCCGAATCCCTGCTGGTCGAAGGTTTCGAGACGCCGGCCAATCTCAAGACCACCGGCCCCGAGCCGGTCTCGGTCCGTCGCCCGACCCGTGTAACCGAGGGCAACCTCGCGCTGCAGCTGGGCCAGAACGGCTCGGTCCAGTTGAACGTCCTGGGCTCTGACCTGCAGAAGATGGCCTGGCTGAAGCTGGACACCTTCTCGGAGACCGATCAACCTCACCTTCTGGAACTGCGAGTCCGGGCCGGGGGCAGGACCACCGGCGTGCGGGCTGTGGTTTCTTACGAGCGCGACACCCTGTCGGTTCCCCTGAAATGGCTGGAGCAACGGATACGCGGCGATTGGCCGGACGAGGGCGTGCAGATCGAGGTGGTCAACCTCGATCCCGGCGCCCTGGTCATCGACAACGCCCGCCTGGAAAGCCTCACCCCGGTCCCCGAAGAGATGGTCCTGCTGGATTTCGGCCCGGAGAATCAGAAGGTCTGGCCGGGCTTTGCCGCCGCCAACCACGCCACGCCGACGATCAGCTGGAGCGGTCTGCACCGCCTGGCCAGCGAGTCGATGGGGTACCCCGACCCGCTGACCGAAGACTGGTCATCGGTGTATCCGAGACCGGGGCTGAGCGAGAAGTTCTCCCTGCTCTGGAAGGGCGAGACTCCCGCGGTGGCATGGATCTGGCTGACGCACTACGCGACCCGCTCGGGCCTGCAGGGTGATTCGTTCTACCTCCGCCAGGGCCGTCGCCTGCTGGGAGGGCGGAAGCTCTCGTCCCGCGACATGCTCTCGACCCGAGGGCTGATGGAAGGATACAAGCAGCCGTGGACGGGCAAGTGGTTCTCCACCGAGTATGCCGACCATTTCGTCGAGCTGGTCCAGGTTTCGCTAAAGCCCGGGGCCAACCCGCTGGAACTGCAGAATGCCCAACTGGCCGCGGTGGCCATCGCCCCGGCACAGCAGCAGACTCTCGCCCGCAAGTACGTGGGCCTGGTCAACGAGCAACTCCAGAGGTTCCGACGCCAGTTCGTCGCGGGCCGACAGGAAATCGCCACCAGCGACCTCCAGCCGACCGAACAGGAGCAGCGGAGCGGATTCATCCTGCTCTCGCCGCGGGGCGAGGCGATCTGCGACCCGTCGTGGCAGCCGGCAGAGACGGACCGTGTGGCCGCCATCCAGACCGTCGCGCCGCTGGGGGGCAAGGCGATCGTCCCCTTCGCCGTTGTCTCGCTCAAGCCCCAGGCGATGCTTCGCGGCCAGGTCCCCAGCCTGCGCAGCGGCTCGGGCGGAATCCTGCCGACCCTCCGCCGCAGCCGTATCCATTTCGTCGAGCCGATCCCCTTCGTCCAGTCCCCTGTGGTGCGGAACCTGCCCTGGCTGCTCTCGGAGCTGCCGCGCGGCATCGAGGCCGGTCAGGTCGTGCCGATCTTCCTCGAACTGGACATCCCCGAGACCATCTCGCCGGGCAAGTACGACGGGGCGATCAAGATTCTCGGCTCGGCCGGGATCACCTCGCTGAATCTGTCGGTCGACGTGGTCGACCTGGGCAAGTCCGACGCGGCCCCGTTGGCGGTGGCGCTGAATACCGACGTTCGCCACCTGCTGCCGACCCTTTACGCCGACCAGTCCGGCACGCGGATTCGTTCCGCCAATGAAGACCTGTTGCAACTTCTTATTAAGGAAGGGTTTGCTTCGGCGGCGATGGCCAGCCCGCGCCGGAGCATGGCCCGCCAGGACTACCTGAAGATGCTCGCCGAGGACGGCCTGGCCAAAGCGATGTCCAGCTACCGCTCCCCGGTGTTCTCGAAGATCGACGCGGTCTTTCACCAGCTGGCGCGCGACCGCGTGCCGGTCAACAGTGCGATCTACCGCAAGGACACCTCCGAAGCAGCTGACCTGATCCAGAAGACCCTCTCGGCGATGAAGATCGAGAAGGGCTATGGCCTGACCGACGCCTGGTCGGTCTACGATTTCCAGGGCATGGTCCAGCGGGGCGGACACATCGCCACCGGCGGACTGGCCCCGGCAGCTCTGACATTCGCTTCGCGCGTGAAGGATCTGAAAGACGGCGCTCGCGACCAGTACTTCCGGGCCTTCCAGGCGATGGTCCTCCAGCCCGATTGCAGCGGGATCGACGAATTGATGGCCGGCTTCCGCCAGTCCGGCCCGGAGAAAAAGACGTTCTGCTTCGTAACCGGCATTAACCGGTACGTCTGCGGATTCTTCCCGGCGGCTTTGAAGGCTGACGGCATCTTCGTGCGTGATGCGGTCTCCAGCCGGGGCCCGTACAAGGGCTTCGACCTGAACCGCTCGGTGGCCATGGCGCCGACGCCCGATGGCAAGTTCACCCCGACGATCCTGACGCTGCGGATGCGGCAGGGCCTGGCGGATCTGCAGTTGGTCATGCGCTGTCGCGACCTGCTGGCCAGGGCGGCCGAGCAGCGGGTCCAGGCCGACGCGCTGGAGATGGTCCTGGCCGAGTTGGAGTCGCTGGGCAAGCTCCAGCCGCGGTATGGCGACGACGAGAACCCCGAGACCATCAGTCCCGATCGGCTGGACCAGTTCCGCTACCGCCTTCTCCAGGCCGGGGCTGAACTGGCAGGGCGCCTGAAGTAGCGCTTACTGGCCCTGCGGCGGAAGAATCAGCCGCAGCGGGCCATCCCGGGTTTCGGCCGGCAGGTCCGCAGCGGCCAGCCAGGCCGGGATGTTGCCCTGCCCGGGCGATACCACAAACAGGCCGCGTCCGTCCAGGGCCTCTGACAGGCGGGTGGGGCTTGCCAGCGCGGCCACAGAATTATGCCCGGCCGGCCAGACCTCCACGGCCCGGTCGCCGAGTTGCCTGCGAAGGTGCAGGGGAAACATGCTCGTCGTATCGGCCAGGATGACGTGCCCGTCAGCCTGATCCAGCCCGGCCCGGGCGAAACGCTCGGCGGAATCCTCGTTGTGTTTCCAGGGCACGATCCAGTAGCGCATCTCGTCGCGGTAGGGCAGGGACCGGGACCGCTGGATCTTCACCCCGGCCGCCCGGAGCAGTCGCGGACCGAAACCATACGCCGCCGGCGGCAGGACCACCGAGACCACGGCTGAGACGATGGCGATCTTGCCCAGCGTGCCGCTCCGGCCTGCCAGCCAGTCCAGCCCCACCCCCGCGGCCAGGACCAGCATGACCAGGCTGGGCAAGAAGAAGGTGAACTGGTCGGGCACGTTGTACCGGATGAAAAACGCCAGTTCCACGCCTGTCAGGCCCAGCACAGCCCAGCCCAGGCCCCCGCCCAGCCGCTTGGGCAGCCGGGCAAAGCCCACAAGCGCCAAAGGCCCCAGCAGCGAGATGAAGTTCAGCGCTGTCAGGGCCATGTTCGCCTTGAAATTCGACGACCGGCCGGCCACATTGAGCACCTGTTCGGCGTATTCGCCGAACAAGGCGGAGTGAATCGCAAAGCCCCAGTCGCCGCTCTGGATGGCCAGCTGTGCGACCATCGCCAGGTACGGACCGGCTCCGAGGACCCACGCTGCCGCCGCCAGGGCCAGGGCGGAGGGTTTGAGCTGCTTGCGGACGATCAGCCCGATCGCCACGACCAGGTAGACCGGCAGGGGCAGCAGGGCGAAGTTATGGATGCACACGCCCAGGCCGCTGAGAAACGCCAACCCCGCCAGCCTGCCCGACGTGGGACGCCGCAGCAGGAGACTCAGCAGCCAGATCTCCGCCGTCAGCCCCGCGACCGACCAGGTGTAGACCTCGGCGATCGTCGCCAGCCACCAGGCCGTGTGGGCCACCAGCAGCATCCCCGCAGTTGCCCAGGCTATCCAGCGGCGCGACGTCCAGAGAAGTGCCACCGCCGCGCAGTTCGCCGCGGCAAGGGCCATGCCCAGCCCGCTGAACATATTCAGCATCATCGGCAGATGCTCCGGTCCGGCGATCCGGCAGACCTGCCCGGCCGCGATATACAGCGGATGGGCCAGCGCCAGGCCCAGCTCACCGTGGAAGTCCGCCTGCAGCACGCGCCATTGGAACATGCCGCTGTCCTGCCAGCTCACGCCGCGCTGGGCCGTGGCTGCGTAGAGAATCGTCCCGGCCAGCAGCACGCCCAGCCAGAGACGCCAGGGGCTTTTCGCGGGCCCGGCGGGCGGGGATGTATCTGTCAAATTCATCATGACTTGGTTATGGTATCGGCAATCGGCCGGCGGGGCATGACAAAACCGTCAAGCCCCCCGCCGAGCCGAGCCGATAGAGTGAGTGACATACGTTTTGAGAAGACTCCTGTTGCTCGCTCTGGACCAGGCGGAGACGCCCTTGAATCTGTCACCCGGACCCCGGACACAACTGCTTCGCCCGACGCACTGGATCAAGAACGTCATGGTTCTGCTTCCGGTGCTCTTTGCCATGCGCATCGGCGATGGGCGGGCATGGGCCCAGGCGCTGATCACCGCGGGGGCCTTCTGCCTGCTCAGCTCGACGGTCTATGTCATCAACGATATTCTCGACCGCGACAAAGACCGCATCCACCCCGTCAAGCGCAACAGGCCCCTGGCCGCCGGGACCGTAACCCTGTCCAGTGCCGCCATGCTGGCAGGCCTGTCGCTGCTGCTGGCTGCGGTGCTCTGGTCGCTGCTGCTGGTCATCTCGCCCCAGCCGAACCGGACGGCCTGGCCGGTCGGGGGCGTGCTGCTGGCCTACCTGCTGCTGCAGATCGCATACTCGCTGCGACTCAAACGCGTGCTGATCCTCGATGTCATCTGCATCGCCCTGGGCTTCGTGCTGCGTGCCCTGGCCGGGGCGCTGGCCATCGGCGTGGTCGTCAGCCCGTGGCTGTTCGTGATGGCTTTTACCCTCTGTCTGTTCATGGGCTTCTGCAAACGCTTCAGCGAACAGGCCAGCCTGTCTGTCCAGGATCATCCCGAGGACCACCGGGCCACCCTGGCCGGATACCGCAACGACCTGCTGACCCACCTGGTGACCCTCTCGGCGAGCATCTCTGTAATTGCCATGGTTCTCTACAGCCTCGACGAACGCACCGTCCGCAACTTCGGGAGCAACTTCCTGGTCTACACGTTGCCGATCTTCCTCTACGGGGTCTTCCGCTTCGCCATGCTCTCGATGGCGGGTCGCTACCCCGGGCCCACCGAACTGATCCTCCGCGACAGGCCCTTCCAGCTTACGGTGGCGCTCTGGATGCTCTCTGCGGCGGCGATCATCTACTGGGGCCCGCAGTTGAGGGACATCCTGGCCGGAGCAGGCTGAACGCTTCCGATCTTCCGCCCCCCGGCCGACGTAGAATGATCAAGACATCCAACCGCATTGGGAATCCAACGCCATGAGCAAAGTAGCCGTCGTCAGAACCCGACCCGAAACCGTCATCGAAGACACCCGCCGCGTCATGCAGTTGGCCGGCGTGGCCGATGCACTGGACCCCAGCGCCGCGACCATCCTGAAGAACAACCTTTCGTGGCACCTGCTGTATCCGGGGGCCAATACCACCCCCTGGCAGCTGGAGGGGACGATTCTGGGCCTGAAGGACGCCGGGCTGGACGAGTTGGTCTGCGTCGAGAACGAGACCGTCGTCACCAGCGCTTCCAAGGGCGAGAAGCTCAACAAGCAGAGGCCCGTCTGCGAGCACTACGACGTGCCGATCCGGTACAACTTCAGGAAGCAGGACATGACCTGGCAGGTCTACCAGCCGCAGGCGGAGATGATGGTCCTGGACGAGATCTTCCCCAAGGGCATCCGCATCCCGGATTTCTTCCACGGCAAGAACGTGGTGCACCTGCCCACCGTCAAGTGTCACATCTACACCAACACCACCGGGTCGATGAAGAACGCCTTCGGGGGCCTGCTGAACAACAAACGTCACTACTGCCACTCCCGCATCCACGAGACGCTGGTGGACCTTCTGGCGATCCAGAAGGAGATCCACCCGGGGATCTTCACGGTGATGGACGGCACGACGGCCGGCAACGGCCCCGGGCCCCGGACGATGATCCCCGTCCAGAAGGACATCCTCCTGGCCAGCGACGACTGCGTGGCCATCGACGCGGTCGCCTCGCACATGATGGGCTTCGAGCCGATGGATTACGGCTTTATCCGCCACGCCCACGAGAGGCAGCTGGGCACGGGACGGTTCGACCAGATCGAGCTTGTCGGTGATATCGAGGCTGCATCCGAAAGATGGGGCTTCCAGACGGGCAACAACGCCGCTTCCAGCGTGGGCAAGCTCTTCTGGTTCGGCCCGCTGAAGTGGCTGCAGAAGCTGATGTTCCACACGCCGATCGTCTACGGCTTCATCGTCGGCTCAGCCGTCTACCACGACCGCGTCTGGTACCCCTTCAACGGCAGGAAGCGGGTCAACCAATGGCTGCAGCAGAGCCCGTGGGGACAGCTGTTTGACAGCTATCAGCCCGGGCGCAGCGGGCAGGGCAACGCTTAGCGACCCGCCTCGACCAGCAGGTTGGTCAGGTCGGCGTGGCCGACGAAGCCGCTCTTTCTGGCGCTGATCTGGCCGGACTTGTTGAACAGCACAACCGCGGGCAGTTCCTCAATGTCGTACTGTTCGAGCAGTTGCTGCTGCGGCTGGCCGGAAACGCGGACCTGCAGCGTCAGTGCGCCCAGTTCCTTGATCTTGCCCTTGACCTGCGAGTGGTTCAGCGAGTCTTTGACCATGTCCTTGGCGAACTGGGAGGGCGCTTGCTTCTGAAAGAAGATTACCACGGGCCTGCTGTCGCGGCGGGCCTGGTCGAGCACGAAGTTGACGTCCTCGGCATTTTCGGCCTCTTGCCAGTCCAGAGTCGGGCCCTTGAGCTGGTGTATGTAGATCAGCACGCCGCCGATGATGAGCACGATAATGAAACCCAGCTTGATCCACGCGTCCTTCGAGCCCTTTCGGGCCCTGGCGGCCGTGGATACCGGGTGATCGGCGGGGGTCTGGTCGGGCTGATCGGGTTTGGCTTGTTCTGCCATGGTAAATCCTTGCTGGCGACGTTCCGGACAGTTTTCGCCGAGGAGTCTACGCGATCCGGCCCGGCGCGGCAAGTCGCTGCGCGCCTGGAGGCGGGATCTCAGCGGCGCCGGCGACGCAGCAGGGCCGCTGCGCCGAGGCCCAGCAGGCTCAGCGAGGCCGGCTCGGGAACGACCGCAACCGTGCTGTTGCTGCCCTGGGCCATGCCGGCCGACCAGTTGGTCCCGAAGTTCTGGCTCAGCAGGACCCAGTCGGCGAAACTGACCTGCTGGTCCCCGTTGAAGTCGCCCTGGCGCCACCAGGACGATTCGACCAGTTCGGTGGAGTTCATGTACATTTCCAGCACGGCCATGTCGTCGTCGTTGACGATTCCGTCCCACGTCGCGTCGCCGACAGGCACGGCCGCGTCCGACAGGTGGGGCAGGATGCTGCCGGAGTAGAACGGCAGGTCGACCGCGTCGAGCCTCTGGGTATCGACGTACTCGGCCTGGCGGTCGTTGGTGTAGGCATAGGCGTTGATGCCGATAACCTCCCACCGCCCGTCGTTGTAGACGAACCAGCCGCCGCCGGAGTCGTGGTCGGCCATGGCGGCTTCATATTCGGTCGAACCGGCCCCCAGCGGATCGAAATCCGCCACCAGTACGCGCGTGTAGAACGCCGAACCTTTCGGGTTTACCGGGCCGCCCGTACTGTCGATGCGGTTCGTGCCCCACAGAAGCTGCTGGGGCTGGGCCCAGAGATAGGCCGACCCCGTGTCTGTCCCGCGGACCAGACCCGTGCCTCCCATTACGAAGTTGATCCCCGTCTTTCTGCTGCCGGTGTAGAGCGGCACGTACGTTGAGAGGTTGGCCGGGGCGCCCAGGGCGTCGGTGATCGTCACCACTCGCAGGTCGATCTGCCTGCCCATTGAGTCGGTCAGGTTGACCTCGTCGGCGACGATGTACTCCTCGCCGGCAATGGTAATTCCCGTCCCGATCCCGCCGAGCTGGTGTCGGGTGGTCAGCAGGGTATTGGGCCCCACAGCCACGGCCGAGGCGCGCCCCCCCGAGACGCCCGTATCGGGCAGTTTCCACCAGGCGATCACGTCGTCGCTGGGCCGATCCGTCCAATCGGCCGGTGGTTCGCCGCCGGGGTGCAACACGACCGCTCCGGCCGGGCAGGCCGCCAGGAGAACCGCCGTAGCGACAGACAGAATCACCGATCGCCTGAGACGGAACCAAGATGTACTCATCGTGCCTCTCCCTGACAAATGCTGCAAATCGACATCAATTATAGCACAGGATCCATTCTGCACAGGCCAATTCCTAACCTCCGCCGGCGAAAGTTGTCCGCTGAACTGAACGCTGCAGCCCCGGCAGGCGTAACGTCTTACGGGGCCGGCCGACGACCTGCCGTGCGGCGCCCGGCAAAGGCGCTGGAAGATAAACCCGATTTCTGGTACACCACAGACTTACATTGATCCGAAGCGGCCCGATGCGAACGTCCGGGCCATTTACACGAAGGAGCAACCCGTGAAGAAATACCTGCCGATTCTGCTGATCCTGCTTGCCTCCCTGGGCGTCACCATCGCTGTGGCCCAGCAGGACCAGGCCCCGGAGAACCCCGCCCCCGCCCAGCCGGACGCGCCGGAGGCGGCCGCCCCCGCTGAACCCGATTTCGACCCGAACGAGGTCCTGGCCAAGGTCGGTGAGAAAAAGATCACCCGCGGCGAACTGGAAAAGCTTATGGACCAGTTCCGCGTCCCACCGGCCCAGAGGCAGGCCGTAATGGGCCGGGCCATCGATGGCATGATCGCCGAAACCCTCAACGACCTGTTCATGAAGCAGATGAACATCGAGGTCAAGCAGGAAGACATCGACAAGATCAAGCAGGCCCTGGCCGCCCAGGCCCAGCAGTACGGCATGACCGTAGAGCAGGCCATGGCCATGCAGGGCATGACCGAGGATGACCTCAAGGAGCAGGCCCGCATCGGCAAGCTGATCGAAACCGTCACCGCCGAAGAAAAGGTCGACGCCTACGTCAAGGACCATCCGGGCTACTTCGACGGATCGGGCGTCACCGCCAAGCTCCTCTTCCTGCCCAGCGCCTTCACCGATCCGACCGCCAAGCAGAAGGCTGCCGTCGAGCGAATGGAAAAAATCGCCAGGCAGGTCCGCAAGGACGAGACGACCTTCGCCAAACAGGCCGAGGCCGACAAAGAACTCGACCTGCAGTCGCTGGATCGCGTGACCTTCACCGAGGTCACTCCGCTGATCGGCACGGTCGCCTTCGACCTCAAGGCAGGGCAGGTCTCCAAGCCCGTCCGCTTCCCCAACGGGGTGGCCATCATCAAACTCGAAGAGAAGGTCGACGCCGAAACCGTCGCCGAACGACTGGCGGAAGATCGAAAGAAGGAACTGGCAGAAAAGGCCAAGATGCTCCTGTCCCGCACCGGCGACGAGCCCAGCGACGAAGACGTCCAGAAACTCCTGGCTGAGCATCCGGAATACATCGACGGCACGACCGTCACCGCCAGTCATATCCTGCTGACGCAGGAAGAAGACGCCACTGAGGAGCAGGTCGCCGAGGCGAAGAAGAAACTCGAAGAGATCGCCAAAAAGATCTCCGCCGGCGAGATGACCTTTGCCGAGGCAGCCAAGGCCCACTCCGGCTGCCCCTCGTCAGCCAAGGGCGGCGACCTGGGACAGTTCACCTACGAGCGGATGGTCGGTCCGTTCAGCAAGGTCGCCTTCGCCTCGAAAGTCGGAGAGGTCTCCGGGCCGGTCCGGACGCAGTTTGGATGGCACTTGATTAAGGTCACCGATCGGACCGAGCCGGCCAAGCCCGGCGAAATGACGGCAGAGGAAACACGCGAATCGGCCCGCGAGGCCTTGATGGCCCAGCTGCAGAAGAAGCTCTTCCAACTGCCGAAGGACCACCCGATCGAGATCTACTACGAGGCCCCCGAGCCTGTCGAAGAGCCTGTGGCCCCCGAAGTGCCTGAAGCGCCCGAAGCGCTCGAATCGCCTGCCGAGTCCACCGAGCCCGAGGCGCCGGCCGAGAGCCCTGAAGCAGGACAGGACGCCGAGTAGCTTTCAGCCTTTCATCAACCCCGTCGACCCGGAACCTCCCGCAGGTTCCGGGTCGGTTTGTTTCCCGATCCCTCGCGCCAAGGACGCGTGGACTGCACAATGGGATGCAGCATCCAGGCATCTGCGCCGGTCTTCTGGGTCGAGGTGACGGCACTGAAGTGCCTTGATTTCGCTGCCGCCCCGTTCGGGGGCTGGGGCGGGTCAGTTCCAGTCCATCTCCCGCAGCAGCAGGGCGCGCATATCCCGGAAGCGGGCGGCGTTGGGGTCGGGGTCGGACATCTGGAATTGCGGGTGGTTGTCGCGGATGGTCTGCTCGGCCTGTTCGATCCGTTCGCTGGTCAGCGGGTGGGTCTGAAAGATGTTGGCCAGGCTCGATTCTTTTTCGGCCCCTCCGGACAGGGCGGAAAGGACCTTCAACAGCCCGACCATGCCCCAGGGATTGTACCCGGCCCGGTGCATGTAGCGGACGCCCAGCACGTCGGCCTGGTGTTCGGCGTCGCGGTTGTACTTGAGGTTGACCATATTGGCGGTGATCGCTGCGGCGGCCTCGGCGGCCTTCTGCTTGTCTGCCCCGGCCGCTGCCCCGGCCAGTTCGACCAGGATCTGCGCGCCCATCTGGCGCTGGAGGCCCTGGGTGTTGTGTTCGGCCGAGACGTGTGCGACTTCGTGTGCCAGCACGGCGGCGAGTTGCCGTTCGTTCTGCATTCGCGCCATCAGGCCTGCGGTCAGGAAGATCTTGCCCCCGGGCAGGGCGAAGGCGTTGGGCACGTCGGAGCGTACGAGCGTGAACTCGTAGGGCATGTCGCGCTCGGCTGCCTCGGCGACCTGGTTGCCCACCTGCGAGACGTAGGCCTGCAGCGTGCGGTTGCCCACCGCGCCGTCGAATTCCTTCTCGAACTGCGGGGCGGCCTCTTCGCCCATGGCAATTTCCTGCTGGTCGGATATCAGGTCCAACTGCATCTTGCCGGTCGCCTGGTTTCGGCTGCAGCCGGCCAGTGCGGCCAGGCCACAGAAGGCGGTAAGCAGGCAGAACAGACTCTTGCGTAGAGGGGCATGGAACATGGAAATCATCCTTTCTTGGGGCGAACAAGGGGGCATCGGATCCCGCTGATACCATTGTACCGTCCCGCCGGGGCGGAGGGCAAATGCCTCTTGAAACCCCGCAAAGCTTCCCGCTGTCTTGATCCCAGCTGCCGGGGACCTTAGAGTGGGCTGCAGGTGGCACGTTGGAAGAGAGAGGATGCTCTGATGCGCTTCAGGTCCCTGTTTGTGATGTTGACAGGCTGTGTGTTTACCCTTCTTGGCTGCGGGGGGGCGATTCCGGTCGACAATCCCGCGGCGGCCTGGGACGAAAGCGGCTGGACCGGGCAGATCCCGTGGGATCGCGTGGTCGACATCCGCGACGTCGACGGGCAGAGCATCGACCAGCGGGTCGCAGCCGCCCAGCAGCAGCTCGGCGCCGGCGGCGGGGTGGTCTACTTCCCGCCCGGGGAGTATGTCTTTTCCGATCACATCCTCCTGCAGGACGGTGTGGTGCTCCGGGGCAGCGATCCGCGCGACCCGGCAGCGGCGGTCGACGACGATTTCCGCCCGGCGACGCGATTCCGTTTCCCCGCCTACCGGATGCGATTCGACGGCGAGCCGACGGGCAACGAGACGGCCTTTAAGGGCATCCGCCTGGCCGATCCGGCCACGGCGTCCAACTGCGGGGTGGTCAACATCGCCCTGGACTACGGCCACATCGAGCTGGGCGTCGCGGCGGGCTACCGCAGCGGGCGCAATCGCCTGGTGGTCGGTTGTCTGCTGACCAACGCCGCCCGCCTGGACCACAACGTGCCGGACCTCCAGCTGGGCCAGCACGCATGGCAGCGGTTTACCGCGCGTCACGAGGCGGCGATCGAGTTGCACACGGCCGAGAATGTCCTGGTGGCCAACAATCGCCTGAACCCGTCTGACGGCAGCTTCGAGATGCCCGGTTTCGTCCTGCTGCAGAAGCCCCAGCACGGCAACGAGCGCAAGCTCGTCGAACGGACGGTGATGTTCGACTACGACAATCGCCCGGGCATTGCGGTGAACGTCTACAGCCTCGGCGGCGGGGGAGGGCGCGACCCCAAGGCCACGCCGGAGACATTCGCCCCTGGCTTCCGCAAGGGCATCGTCATCACCCGCAACTACGTCCATTCCACGGGGCGCAACTGCATCGCCTTTACCGGAGACGGGACGGTCTGCTCGTTCAACAAGGTCCGCATGGTCCCGGGTCTGCAGAGGCACACCCACACCGGTCGACACGTGGCCACCGGTTCGGCGACCAATTCCAACCGGGCGATGATGATCCGCGGCTGGCGGTACACGGTCGAGGGCAACGACCTGACCAGCTATCGCAACCGCGTCCACGGGCGCGCGTTCTACATCAACGACGGCGAGGGGATCATGCACGAGGGGCACGCCAACTCGACGATCAAGGACAGCCGCATCATCAACAACACCGTCAACGCCTACCTGAGCATCTACAAGACGGCGGGCATTGACGGGCTGGAGATTCGCGGCAACGTGATCAAGCCCGCCGGGCCGGGGACCGATACGAAGATCCCCGCGATTTTCGTCGACTCCGACCGCAACTGGGACCGCCACTACATCCACAACGTCAAGATTCTCGACAACATCACCTCGGGCAAGATCCTCATCCGCGGCGCCCCGGCCAGGGGCAACGTGGTGCGGGGGAACCTGTTCGTCGGCGACAATCCGGAGAAACGCCTGATCCTCAATTCCGCCAAGGCCCTCGTCGAGAACAACGAAGGCTTTACCGAGGAGGTTGTCGAGTCGGACCTGCCTTTGGCAGAGCCCGACAGGCCCAGCCTGATCTGGGACCGGTAGGCGGTGTCGCTGGCCCTGGCCCGGCCCGGCTGCCTATGATGATACAGACCGACGGGCCAGCCAGCCGCGACGGAAGGGAACCGGACACGAGTAAACCAGCCAGCCAACACAAACGGGTGATCGTACTGGGAGGCGGATTCGCCGGCCAACAGGCCCTGCGCATCCTCGCCCGCAAGGGACACCGGATCGAGCGCGTGCTTATCGACCGGCGCCGCACCGGCGAGTTCGCGCCGCTTTATCCGGATCTGATCTCCGGGCGCGTCTCGGCCCGGTCGCTGACCGTGCCCCTGGACGACTACGCCCGCGCCAAGGGGGCCCACTTCGTCCGCGCTTCGGTCAAGGACATCCAGGCCGGGCGGGTGGAGACCGACCGTGGGCTGTTCCAGGCCGACGCGATCCTCCTGGCCACCGGATGCGTGACCAACTGGTACGGCAACGACTCGGCCCGGCAGCACGCCTTCGGCCTGAAATCCAACCTTGAAGGCCTGCGCCTGGGGCGCGAGATCCAGCGACGGTATGTCGAGGCCCGCGACGAGGGCAGGCCCTGCCGGGTCCTCATCGTCGGTGGGGGGTACACGGGTTTCGAGGCGGCCGGCCACGCCCACCTGCTGCTTTCCCGCCTGCAGCGGCGCGACCGCTGGGCCCGCGACCTGCCCATCGAGATCCGCATCCTCGACATCGCCCCGCGGGTCCTGTCGATGATCGACGACGACCTGGCAGGCCCGGCGGTGCGGCTGATCGAGTCGATGGGCGTCGACGTTCAGACCGGCCTGACGGTCGAATCCATCGCTGCCGACCGGCGCGCGGTCCTCTCCGACGGCAGCGAGGTCGACAACGCCCTGGTCGTCTGGACCGCCGGGGTGACCCCCGGGGCCGAGGCGGCGAACCTGGACGTCGAAAAACGCGCCCAGGGACGCCTCGGCGTCGACCAGTACCTCCGCCTTCCGGGACAGGAGACGCTCTTCGCCGCCGGCGACGTGGCCGGGGCGCTGGGCAACGACGGGCAACCCTTGCGGATGGGGGTGCAGTTCTCCATCGCCGCCGGGTCAGCCGCTGCCCGGAACATCGTCGCAGCCCTGGCAGGACGCAAGTGCAAGGCCTTCCGCCCGCTGGACCCCGGTTACGTCGTGCCCCTGGCCCGGACCAGCGGGGCCGGCGACATCCTCCGGCTGCGCAAGTACCACGGGCCGCTGCCCTTCTTCCTTCACTACTTCATGTGCATCGCCCGGAACTGGACGGTCAAGAAACGCCTGTTTCTCCTGGCCGACCTGCTGGGCCTGCACCTGACCGAACGCTATCGCCGCCGACGCGGGTGAGGCAGGTTCGAAGTTGTCCGCTTTTGTGCAAGTTGCGGATCCCGTCCGTTTGTCGGTTCGATCCATCCATCCGCAGTTCTCCCGGGGCTCAACGCCCCGGGCTATTGGCGTTCGCCCGCGTTGCGGGCTTGGGTTGGCCGTCCATCGCACACTGTCGTTCTCGGGCCGGCCGGCCTCGTCGTGCCGGATTCCAAGCCCCCAAAGGAGGCGGCAGCGAAATCAAGGCACTTCAGTGCCGTCAGCTCGACCCAGAAGACGGATCTACTCTCCCTGAAGACGGACCATCGTCGGGAAGGGGGCACGTTGTTGCGGAATTTTCCCGGGCGGGCGAGGCACGTTTTTTGCGTTTCATGCGAATCTCTGGCCGTATCTGATGTGTTACAGACCCAGTGGCCCGACCTGACCGGCCGGGGCCTGGAAAAACACACCCTCCCTCTGAGACGGGGTTTCCAACGTGAAGACGACCATACTGATATTGATCGCGCTGCTCTGCGTCACGCCGACTGCCGCAACGGCAGCCGCTGACGAATCGCTCGATCTGGCGATTGCTTCGAACAACCAGGAGATGGACCTGTTTTTGGAAGGTGCGCTGCTGCGGGAGGACCAGGAGCCCTCCCAGGCCGCCGACGTGTTCCTCCACCTCCGCTTTGTCGAGGGGCAACCCATCGAAGTTTGGGGCAAGGGGATGACGATTTTCGAGCATCCCGGCCTGGTCGATCGCTACGAAGAAAAGGGTAACTCGATCGAGATAGACATCCGCCTGCTCGTTGAGGGGGACTTCTGGATCAAGGGCCAGTGGCCCGCTGCGTACAAGATCAAACTCCAGCGCGACAGCCAGGACAAGTTGCAGGGAACCTTCAGCGGGAAGATGGCCGGCAGGGACGTCCAGGGCGAGATCGCCGGAGAGCTACTCGGCCCGCGCGGGCCCATCGCAACCCCGGACCTGCCCGAGCCCGACGAGCACCCCCGCCTGCTGTTCCGCAAAGAGGACATCCCCGCGCTGAAAGAAAAGCTCAAGACCCCGCTGGGTCAGGCCTACCTGGCCCTGGCCAAGGGAGGCGACCCGATCAACCTCGGCGTGCTCTACCAGCTGACAGGCGACAAGAGCTACGCCCAACGGGCTGGACAGATGCTCCAGGCTCGACACGCCAAGGAAGGCAATGGGGAGATTCCGGTCTTCGGGTTCGGCTCGGGCGGGTTCGGCCATCACATTTTCGAGGCCGTCGTCACCTACGATCTCTGCACCGACGGCTGGGACGAGCAGGTCAACAAGTGGCTGCGTCCGCAGTTGGAGGTCTTCACCGAGCGTCACCAACGCATCCTGATGACCTCGCACGCCAATTTCCACCCGTGCAGCAACTACTACGGGCCCGGGCGTGGCGTTTCCGGCATCGCATCCATGGCCCTGTGGGGCGAGAAGGGACCTTTGCCCCGGGCGCCGAAGAACCCGATGGAAAAGGCCTGGGAGGTCCGCCCGGCCGAGGGATATCAGCCCGGCAAGGGCGTCCAGACTGTCCAGTTCGCCCTGGGCCAGTCGCCGAAGGCGTGGATTACCAGCGGGCTGCTGCCTCGCAAATCCAGCCGCGACATTCTCGCCCGCATCGGCGGGTACACAAAGGCAGCTCCCGGCGTGGGCACGATCGTCGAGTATGCTACCCAGAGCGACGACTGGCTGAAGATGGTTTCCATGACCTTCCAGCCCCTGGAGGAGAAGGCTGCCACCGCCAAGGGTATCGATCTGGACAAACTGGTCGATCAGCCCCAGGCGGGCCTTTTCGTGCTGCACACGGCCATGAAGGTAGACGAGGCGGCCACCGTCCGCCGCCGCAGCGAGAATGGCGACATCCGCCTGTTCGTATCGGGCGTCGAGATGCAGCCGGGGCGGTTCTTCGACATCAAGCCCGGGCTGCACCCGGTGACGATGGAGATCCGATCGGACCAGCTCAAGGGCCTGGCCGATGCGGCGCTGGTCGAGGCCGACCCCGACGCCCAGACGCCGGGGCTGATGCTCTATCGCCTGCAGCACGACCTCTGGCTTCGCGACAAGCAACTGAATGACGCCACCGGGATGGCGCCCAACCGGCAGGTCTGGCTGAGTCGCGGCTGGTTCCAGAACTACCAGCACTACCGCTGGGGCGTCGGGGATGGGGGCTTCAAGGCCGAGACCGGCGGCTACGCCAACATCGCCAGCTGGTACCCGTCGCAGTACGCGTCGATGTACCACAACTTCACCGGTCAGGCACCCTCACCGCACCCGGATATCGCCCTGATCATGCCGCGCCAGATCGCCCAGGCCGCCTTCGTCGGGTCCAACCCGCAGATTGTCAAGCTCAACAGTGCCTTAAGCCTCGATACCCGCTGGATGGCCTGCCATTACCCGATCATCCCGGATCGGTACAAGCCCGCCGCCCTGTGGGCCTGGAACCGCCTGGCCGGCGTGTCCGGACCGGATTCGGTGGCTGAACTGTTCAGCAACCGTCGCGGCGACCTCGGCGGGATTACCCTGGCCCAGACGTTCATCAACTACCCGCTGGATACCAAACCGGTGCATCCTTCGCAGTCCATGCCCAAGACCTGGTCGGCCGATACGTTGGGCTTCTATGTCCACCGCAACGGCTACAAGGGCGCCGAGTCGTTTATTGCGCAGGTCTTCGCCAAGGCAGGCGGGGTCGGCGGCTGGAACCACCCCAACGCAGGCGGGATGACGGTATACGGCATGGGGCAGGTCTGGACCGATGCGCCGACCAGCCGCGGCGGGGCCCGCGAGCAGTACTCGGTCGTGCTCCTGCCGGAAGACACCATCAACCAGAGTTCCAGCGGGCGCATCACCCATCACCAGACGCGCGAAGACGGCTCGGGCAGCCTGACGATCGACATGTCCGATGTCTACGCCGCTCCCAGCAGGGGCCTGTACGACGGCATGCTGCGGCGCCGGCCGGAGAAGCTCAAGGAGTCGGGCATTACCGGGCTGCGGGCGATCGGCTTCGACTACAGCGGCGCCAGCGGGGCCGAGGCCCTGCTCGTGCTGGTCGACAAGATCGACGGAGGCGGCAAGCGCCTCTGGACGTGGCAGATCCCGGCTGGGGCCCGCGTGGAGACCGATGAAACGGGCTTTACCATGCACCAGGGCGATGCGACGATGCGTGCGACATTCATCCTGCCGGGCAAGCTGGAGATCCAGGCCGGCAGTGAAGATGTCAAGATCGGCAAGGCCCGCACGGGCTACCACGGAAAACTTTCTCGTGTGAAAGTCGCCGGCGATCAACACTTTTTCGTGGTTCTGACGTTTCAGAAGAACCAGCCCCCGGCCGTCCGGGCAGACAAGCCGGGGCTGGATGCCAAAGTACAAGTTGGCGGCCAGGTCGTGCAGTTCGACGGCCAGGCCGTACGGTTTGAGAAGAAGTAATCCTCCCCGCAGCCCGCAGGCAGGAACCCCCAGGGCTGCTCGAACACAGATAGCAGAAAAACAGGAGACATTCATGCGGACTTTGCCAGTGTACATCATCGCGGCCACGGCCGTCCTCGCGCTGTGCTTCGCGACGATCGGTTTCGCCCAGGATGCCGAAAACGGCGCGGAGAACGGCACCGGGACCGAAACGACCGCCACCAACGGCGAACAGGCCAACGGGGCCACGGCAGACGCCGACCAGCCGGCGGCCCAGATGAGCCCCCTTCAGGAGGCCTGGGACGCCTTCGTGACCAAGTGGCAGCTTGGCGGCGTGACGATGTGGGCCCTGGCAGGCCTGGCCGTGGTGGGGCTGATCTTCACCATCGACCGCCTGGTCAGCCTGCGTCGCAGCCGGATCGTCCCGCGAGGCCTGGCCGACCGGGCCAACCAGCTCTGGCAGCAGGGCGAATATGAAGAGGTCGTCACCCTCGCCCGTCGCAGCCGCTCGACGCTGGGACGCGTGATCGTCTTCCTGGCCCGTCACCGCAACAACTCCTACGAGCACCTGACCGCCGCGGCTGAGGATATCGCCGGACGCGACTTCGAACTGCAGGTCCGGGGCAATTACCCGCTCAACGCCGTCGGCACGGTCGCCCCTTTGCTGGGGCTGCTGGGTACGGTCTTCGGCCTGTTGGGCGCATTTGCCACCATCGGCGTGGTCGGCTCGATGGATGACCCCTCGGCCCTGGCAGGCGACATCGGCGAGGCGCTGATTACCACCGCCGCCGGTCTGATCGTCGCGATTCCGACGCTGATCCTCTACCACTTCTTCACCAACCGCACGACGCTGTTTGCGGGCATCCTCGGCGAGGAAGTCAGCGGCATGATCCAGGACTGGTTCCTGAAAAAGGCCGACGAAGAATCCGCCCCGACCGCCCAAGCCAAGAGCTCCGGGTCGATCCCCCGGGCCGAGCCGGTCAAGGCGCCCCCCGCGGCCCCGACCGTCGCTGCAGACAGCCGCGGCTCTGCTGACCGGGACAACGGCTAGGAGGCCTGCACATGCGCGTAAGAATGGTACAGAAGGAAGAAAGCGCCGTCCAGATGGGCCCGCTGATCGACTGTGTGTTCCTGCTGCTGATCTTCTTCATCGTCATCGCGGTGACCAAGAAGTCGATCAAGGAGCTGGGCATTCAGCTGCCCGTGCCCGGCCAAGCCGTCTCGGAAACCAAGCCCAAGGACAAGGACATGGTCATCCGCATCACCGAGTCCGGGGAAACCTGGGTCGGCGACAGCCAGGTCAAGACCCAGGGCATGCTCGACAACATTCGCGAGTTCAAACGAAAAGATCCCAACACACGCGTGCGTTTCGAAATCGACAAACGTGCGACGTGGGGAACTGTCTTTCCCATCATGGACCAGTTGAAACACTACGGGTTGAACGACTGGGGTTTCCGCGTCCACATGGAAGAAGCCAAGGGAGGCTGACATGGCCCGTTCGCTGGAACCGAAAACTACGCTGTTCCACCAGGTGCTCACGGTCGTGCTCTGGCTGGGCCTGGCCGGCGTGCTGGGATACGGCGTCTATGCGATCATCGAGTACGGCAAGCCGGAGTCGACCGTCTCTGCCGCCGAGATTCGCGAGGCCCTGGCGGGCCATCGGGAAAAATCCCGCCTGCAGATCGCCCGCGACGTCGAGGAAATGCGCAAGCTCATCCTCACCATGCGCCGCATCCGCGACAGCAAGCGAGCCGAGGTGGGCCTGTCTGCCGATGACGTCGACGTGCTCAGCGACGAGGAAGAATACTACCGCCAGTCGGCCATGACCCCGCTGGACAACGCCGACTACATCACCGTCTACGACACCGCCCGGTCCGCCGAGCAGGACATGCTGACGCTCTACCGCGAGTTCCTCGCCGCCCGACAGATGGACCTGGGACGGGCGATGAGCTACGAAGAGTCCTACGAGCAGGCCGCCACGCCCAGGCCCACCAGGCCTGCGCTGGATGAAAAGATCCTCTACCGGGACATCACCAGGATGGACGATGAAGGCGGCAGGCCCGAATTCCTCCGAGAGATCACCAACTCCAAGGCCGAAGTCACCGGCATGGTCGAAAACGCCAAGAAGCTGCTGGAGTTCACCCGCAAGTCCAACAGCATGACTGGCGACGGCATCAGCCCGGATATCACCGACGCCGAACGCGCCATGATCGGCTATCGCGGCGAAGAACTCATGCCCGACGAGATGGACTTCACCTACTCACCGGATACGGGCAACTTTGACGCCCTGCCCGGGCGCAGACTCGAAACCGGAGGCTGGGCCGATACCTGGCTGTACGTCGATACCTGGTATGTCATCGGGCCCTTCCCCGGCGACCGGCGACGGGAAAACCTCGACGTCCGCTTCGGGCCCGAGGCCAATGTCAACCTCGACGACGTCTTCGTCGGCAAGGACGACCGGAAGATCCACTGGGAGTATAAGAAGGTCGGCTGGACCCAGCCGGTCCCGCCCAGGACGGCCTACTGGAAGATCGAGCCGCGGAACGTCACGTCGTACGGCATCTACTACGCCTACACCGAGATCTATTCCGACGTCCAGCGCGATGTCTGGATCGCCACGGCCACCGACGATTACGGCAAACTGTGGATCAACGACGAACTGGTCTGGAAAAGCCCCAAGACCCGCAAGCCTTACAACGCCACCGAGAATGTCCAGTCGGTAACCCTCCAACAGGGCCAGAACAAGATTCTCTACCGCGTCGAGAACGCCGGCGGGACGATGGGCTTCTCGCTGATGATCCGCCTGAATTCCGGGCCACAATAGGCCCCGGTCACCGACAGAAAGAGTCGAACATGCAGTTGCACACCAAGCGTTTCGGTATCGTTGCAGCCCTGGCCGTCGTCACCGCGGCGGCCACGTTCTGCCCGGCTGGGCCGAAGGTACAGGTCCGGCAGCTCGAAGGCGTCCAACCCCCGGCCGCAGGGGAGCACCCCCGCCTGATCGTCCGCAAAGGCGACGACCTGGAGGCCCTGAAGGCCCAGGCCGAAACCGAGTGGGGCGGCAAAGTCACCGCCCGCCTGGCCCAGGCCCTCAAGCTCATGGACCACCTGGCCATCAGCGGCCGAAACCGCGAGGTGATCAAGGAGGGCGGCTTCAAAGCCGCCGGCTACGCCAGCCAATACCTGCTGACCGGAAAGGCCCCGCTGGCCGCCGAGGCCGCCGACCTGGCCATCTCCCGCGTGGTGAGCTATCCGATGAACAGCGGCTTGGACGCCATGGACCGCTCCAGCCGCCTGCACGGCGTGGCCCTGACCTACGACCTGGCCTACGACGGCTGGAGCGAGACCCAGCGAAAGAAGGTGCGCCACTACCTCCGCTCCGAGTCGAAAGACCTGATCGAAAAGGTCGGCGGGCTGTCGCTGCAGGGCAGAAAGCAGCCCGATCACATCGCTTCGCTCTGCGCCGCCGGACTGGCGGAACTGGCCATCCTCGGCGACGAGCCCGAGGACAAAGACGCACGCAAACGCATCGATGCGATCGAGAAGGCCGTCATTGAGTATCTCGAATCCTTCGTCGGCGACGACGGCTACGACGTCCACGGCGAATCCGTCCGCCAGGTGGCGATGGCTTCGGCCATCCTGCCCTTTGCCCATGCGATGAAGCTGAACCTCGGACGCGACATTACCGGTGCAGCACAGATCACCAATGCCTATCGCCCGATGATCTACCAGGTCGTCCCGGAGGCGGGCATCGCGGTAACCGGTCAACTGACAGCCGCCATGGACCGCTCCGGGCTCCTCGCCCAGGTCCTGCCCCTGACGCCGGAGAGCCAGAAGCCCGCCGCGGCCTGGCTGTTCTACCAGCTTAACGGCGAGAAACACCTGGGTATCGTCAGGCCCCACCAGGGGCTCTACATGCTCCAGTCCGGCCTGGAGGATGTCAAACCCGCGGCGCCGGACGATGAAACGCTCTGGCCCCACCTGATGCGGTCCGAGACGGCCGGCATGGCCGGGATCCGCAGCGGCTGGTCCGGCCGCGACGACATCCTCGTAATGGTCTACGGCGCGTCGCTGCGCATCCTGGGCAACGGCGCCAAGTTCGCCGCCAAGCCCATGCAGCACGCGCACATCTACAGCCACGACCGCGGGGCGGGGGCCATCGACAACGCCTTCCAGATCGATGCCGTCGACAACAAATCTCGCATGTATCACACCCGCAGCAACAGTCGCTTCGTCAAGGCCTCCGGCGAAGGCCAGACCGTCACCATGGTCATCGAGCAATCCGGCACGGCCAAACGGGCGCGCGAAACCTACACCATCGAGAAACGCGTCGACGGAAAGAAGGTCAAGCAGACCGTCGAGGTCCCCGAAGGCGGAGACTACTCCGGCAAGCGCATCTGCGGGATCGACCTGACCGGCAAGAGCGGCCATTCCGGTCTGATCGTCCTGGCCGACACGCTCAAAGGGGCCGGCCGCGCACCCCGGGCCTGGACTCTCCATGCCGGCTACAACTGCTCGATCGAGACCAACGGCAACCGCTTCACCGTCAACGGGCCCAACGGCCCGATGCACGGCGTGGTCCTCGCCCCGGCCGAGGTGCAGCTCAAATCCAGCTCCAACGCGCCCTACACCAACTTCGTCAGCTTCAACACCGATGGCGAGACCGTCCACGTTGTCTTGACCATCGGCGAAAGGGCCCCGTCCCTCGATCCCGGCAAGGACTCGCTGGAAAAGGGCGTCAAGGTCGGCAAACGCACCGTCAAACTCAACGGCGACGAAGTGAGCTTCGAGTAACCGCCTCGGCGCACTCCATCGGCCAGGCCGCCCCTGCAGGTGTTCCTGCCGGCTGCATACTTGCCCCCGACAGCAGGGCGAGCTAGACTTCCTCGCATGCGGGGATTCCCGCCCCCGCCCAAGGGAGTCGTCCATGAGATCTGTTCTGGCAACCGCACTTGTCTGCCTGTCGCTGCTGGCCGGCTGCTCCTCGGATGAATCGGCCCAGCCAGCCCCCCCGGTGACGCTGCGTCTCGGCCACGTCGGGCACGACCACCAACTGGCCCTTTACGTCGCAGCCCTGCGGCCGGACCTACTGTCCGAGAACGCCCCGAAGCTCCGGCAGGTCAAGCCCCGCGAAGTCTACGACCTGATCTCCAACGGCCGGCCCGTCGCCCGGCTGATCCTTCACAAGGTCGGTGGCGGGGCCCGCATGACCACCGCCATCGCCGCCGATACCATCGACGTCGGGCTCGGAGGGGTCGCCGCGGCCGCCAAGGCGCGGGAGAAGGGCCTGCCCGTCAAGATCATCGCGCCTCTGCAGACCGATGGGGACTTCCTGGCCGTCCGGGCCGACTCGCCCCTCAGCTCCTGGGAGGATTTCGCCAAGGCGGCCCGCAGGGACGAAAGACCGCTGGTCATCGGTTATAAGGCACCGGTCGCCGTGGCCAAACTCGTCTTTGCCGGCGCCCTTGAGGCCGAGAATATCAGCTGGTCCGACCAAGCCCAGCCGGGCGCACAGGTCCATCTGCGCAACCTCATGCGAGAGGCCAGCCCGATCGTCCTGCTGGAAACGGGGGAGATTGACGGCATCGTCTGGAACCAGCCCGCCATCGCCGTCGCCCAGGCCAAGGGCGTCGCCCGACCCATCTGCCAGCTCCGCGACCTGCCTCCCTCCGGAAAATGGACCGACCACCCATGCTGCGCCGTCGTGGCCACCCAGGCCGTCATCGACGCACACCCCGACGAACTGACCGAACTGCTGAAAGTCTTCATCCTGGCCACACGCGAAATCCAGGCCGACCCCGCCATGGCCGCCGCTGTGGCCGCCGAATGGACCGGCACGCGCGAAGAAATCGAAGCTGCCTCCGTGCCCACCATCACCTATCTTGCCGAGCCCAGCGAGTCCTGGAGGGGCGGGCTGTTGACCTGGCACGGTTTGATGAGGCAGGTCGGCGGGTTCACGGGCCGCTACAAAGAGACCTCCGCCGAGGCCTTCGCCGACGACCTGGCCGACCTGCGACTCATCGGCGCCGCGGCCGAGCAGCTCCGCGCCGCCGGCCTGCTGGAAAGCGCCGCTCCATGACGTTCGGCCGGCAGATTCGACGCATCCTGCTGGGCGCGATCCCCTTCGCAGCCTTGCTGCTGCTCTGGCAGGTCGCGGCGGGACGGTTTTGGGTCGTCCCCTCGATCGCCGATGTCGCCGCCGTCCTGGCTGACCCGTTCGCCCGGCCGGAGGGGATCGACGCGGCACCACTGGCTACCAGCGTTCTGATCAGCCTCCTCCGCGTGGTAGGGGGCTTCGCCCTGGCAGCGGTCACCGCCCTGCCCATCGGCCTGCTGATCGGCCGCTGGCGACCCGGGAGGGAAATCTTCGGGCCCATCACCGCTGCCACCCTGGCCGTCAGCCCCATCGCATGGCTGCCGATCATGGTCCTGGTCTTCGGTTTCGCCAGCCCCGCCAGCATCATCGCCGGCCCCGACCATTGGCGATACGACCTGCTCGACCAGCTGTGGCTGGCCTATCTGGCCGTCATCTGGGTCGGGGCCTTCTTCCCCATGACCCTCCAGATCGCCGCCGGCACCGCCGCCGTCCGCGCAAGCTACCTCGAAGCTGCCAGCGTCTGGGACGCATCACCTCTGCAGCGCCTGACCAAAGTCATCCTGCCGGCAGCCCTGCCGTCGATCCTCTCCGCCCTGCGCCTGGGGGCCGGAATCAGCTGGCGCGTCATCATCGCCGCCGAGGTCTTCCCCGGCACCCGCGGCGGGTTGGGCTACATGATCGTCAACGCCCAGGCGGGGGCCGAATTCCAGTACGCCTTTGCCGCCATCCTGGTCATCGCCGCGATCGGCCTGTGCTTCGACGCCATTCTGGCCCTGGCCGCCCGCCGCTTCGGCCGCTGGCAGGTGCAGCAGCGATGAAAGACGCACCAGAGAAAATCGATATCCGCTACCAGATGGTGGGGCGGGTGTTCCACGATCCCCAACGCGGGCAGGTCCACGCGCTGCAGGAGATCGACCTGACCTGCCAGGCCGGCCAATTGACCTGCGTGCTCGGACCCAGCGGCTGCGGCAAGACCACCCTGCTTCGCCTGGCCGCCGGACTCGACAGGCCCACCACCGGCCGGGTCCAGCTGGCAGGGGCCGACGTTGACGGACCGACCGGCGTGGCCGCCCTGGTCAGCCAGGAAGGGGATCTGCTGCCTTGGAGAACCGTTCTGGCCAACGCCGAACTGGGCCTGGAAATCCGCGGCATCGGCCGCGCCGACCGGCGCCGCCGCGCCCTGCGCGCCCTGCGTCGCGTCGGTCTCGATGCAGCCGTGGCCAAAGCCCCCGTCCACACCCTCTCCGGCGGCATGCGGCGACGCGTCGCCCTGGCCCGTGCCCTGGCCGCGGACGCCGAAATCCTGCTGATGGATGAGCCTTTCGCCGGTCTGGACGAACCGACCCGCCACCGCCTCCAGGCCGAACTCTCGCAACTCTGGCAGGACGACCGCCGCACCGTCCTCTTCGTGACACACAACATCGAAGAGGCCGTCTTCCTCGCCGACCGCATCGTCCTGATCTCCGCCGGCCGCTGCATCGATGAGTACATCCCGGACCTGCCCCGCCCCCGCGACCGCCTGTCCCGCGCCTTGCTCGACTGCCTCTTCGACCTCCGCCGCCGCCTGCGCGGCCATTGAAAGCCTTCCGCCAGCTGCGCCTGACGCGGCTGAGCTCACCCCGTTGACGCGGGCTGTTTCTTTGCCACCCGGGCCTGCAGCAGCAGGTAGAGCTTCTCCGTCGGCTCGTGCATTCCGTCCGCCGGATGCAGGACGCTCCGATATCCGGCAGTTGCCCCCTGATGACCGTCCTCCCAGACCGCGGCAATGCGATACCAGTTGGCCGGCAACTGCAGCCAGACCGCCGCGCCATTCCGCAGCGAGACCGCTTTCTCGATCTCGTGGATCAGCAGAATCTGCGGCTGGTCCTTCGGGTCCGGTTGGGAGGCTACGTGCGGATGCAACTCCAGGCGGATCGACCCGCCGTCTTGCGATACGAGCGGCCGGACCCGAGCCATCGTGCCCAGGTTCACCTTCACGACCACCGGATCCTCTCCGTTCGCCAGAGCCACAGAAGCCACCTGGCCGATCCGGATGTAGCCGCTCTGGCCGTCGATCAGTGTCATCGGCGGCGCTGCAAGAAGCTTGATGCCTTCGACCGCCGAAAGCCGCTCGACCAGCGCCTTGGACTGTTGAGCGGTCAACATCTGCACGCCTTCGCTCGGTTGGCCGGGCAGGGTCGGCAGGGTCGCATCGGCGGGAAGGCGGATGAATCGCGCTTCGACATCCACCAGGATCCGGCCGGCCCGCATCTCCGCGAGCAGCTTCTCGATCTGCGAGAGGACGGCAGGTTCCTGCCGGACAATCAGCCTGCCGCGTCGCCATTCAATGCCCGTCCGGCCATCTGCCCAACTGTCCGGCTCGATCTGGCGGATCCGGTGTATCAGAGCGTCGACCTGCGGGCCTGGCTGGTCACCCTTTGCCTCGGCGGGGCCTTGACCCGTTCCATGCGGATCGGACAGGCCCCCGGGCGGCTTGAAGTCCGGCGGGGCGACCAGTCCCATCCCGACCAGGTCATAGCTGCGGGTCTGGACTCCCAGCACCTGTCGTCGTCGGACCGACCGGATGCTTTCGACGATCCGCAGTTCGGCAATGTCAGACAGGCGGACCTCGCTGCCGTCCGGCAGTGTCTTGATCACTGTCTGCTCGAAACGGTCGGCCTTCTGCCCCTCGCTCAAAGCCTGTCGGACCTCGGCCGCGGTGACTCCGAGGGCTAGCAACTGCTCCGGATCGACCACGATCTCGGGCGACGGACCCGAGTCGAGAACGCGATCCGACGCAATCGGCGGCCCGGGCGGAGCAGCCTGCACCACGTGGGGCCCCTCTGCCGCGGCGGGCAGGTCATCGGCCGGTATGGCCTGCCGAATGCGGGCGAGCAGTTGCTCCTCAGGCAGGTCCTGCTCGTGCGTCAATCGCAGATGAAGCCGGGACATCCCCTGACCGCTGATCGATCGGATCTCCGAGACACCTTCGACCCTCTTGACTGCCTGCTCAACCGGGGATGTCACCTGCCGTTCCATCTCCAGCGGCGCCGCTGCTGGCAGCAGCACCGTAACCTCCACCCATGTCTCGGCCTCGCCGGCCGGGGCCCAAGTGGATGGTATTTCCGCAACCGGCGGGGAGGCGGCGGCTTCCGGTTCCGGTTCCGGTTCGGATCGACAGCCCCAGCCGATCAACGCTACCAGCAGGGCTGTGGCAAGAACCAACCCGACCCAGCCAACGCTGCGGACGGTGGGGGCGGATCGCCCCGTCAGCAGGCGACGGATGCGCCCGACCGTCGAGCCGCCGCTTGCTGCTGCTGCCGCCGAAGGCGCCGGCGAGAGCCTCTGCAATTCCAGCGACTGCAGCGACCGCGCCAATTGCAGTCGGCTGCCGATGGCCTCGGCAGCAACGTCGTCGCAACAATGTTCCCGGTGGATGCGAACCTGTCGGCTGATCCACCACGTCGCCGGGTGAAAGAAACCTACCGTCTCGGCCAGCGCCTGGCCGATCGCCACCAGCCCGTCCAGCCGCCGGATGTGGGCCAACTCGTGGGCCAGCAGGGCCCGCACCTGCTCCGACGGAAGCCCCGTGGCCAGGCTGGCAGGCCAGAGCACCACCGGCCGCAGCCATCCGATGACCGCCGGGACACTCTCCATCGCCGCGACCGCCAGCCGGACAGGCCGCGTCACGCCGAGCCGCACGCAAAGATCGTCTAGCAGCTGCTGCAAATCGCCACTGGGTCGCCCGCCGGCCAAGCGCCCGAGCCGAAAGGCAGCGACCCAGCCCCCAGCCTGCCAGATCGCCATCCCCGCCGCACCGAGACACCAGGCCACCGCGGCCCAGCCGGCAAGGACATCCGCCGCCGAGACCCGCCGTCCCGCATTGCTCTTGACGATCACCTTGTCGCCTGCTGCCTTACCACGTTCGCCCGGACCCGACGCCACGGGCTTCGAACCAACCGTGTACCCGTTCGAACCCGCCCCCGCGTCGGTCATTGGCGATTCCGTCTGTCCACTGCGCGGGCGGTATTCCTTCTGGAAGGGCAGGGCTCGACCGGGATCGACCAGCCAGAACGTTACGAACATCGCCAGCACCCCGCCGGTCAGGGTCAGGCAGCTCATGGCGTACTGCCATTGGGGCCTGCGACGCCGCAGGGCCAGCAGTCCCATCATCATCAGTACCATCGCGGCCGTAAGCTGCCACATCGCATGGAAAACCGTCCAGCCAAGCCGCCGGGCGATGTCCGACTGGATAAAGTCATGCAGATTCATCGTCGCTGCCTCCCTTGTCCGCCCGATCGATCAGTTCCTGGATCTCGCCCAATTCTTCCGGCGTGATCCGCTCGGCCGCTGCGGCCCGAAGGATCATCTTCCGGGCCGAACCGCCGAAGGCACGCTGCAACAGGTCATCCAGCAGGCCGATCTGCGTCTGCTCCTGCTGCTGGGCGGGCCTGTAAAGCTGCGGACGGACCGACGCGTCTTTGAGCAGCAGGCCCTTGTCGGTCATCACCTGCATCATCTTCAGCGTCGTCGAATAGCCCGTCCGACGGCTGGCTCCCAGCACGTCATGAACCTGCCGGACGGTCGCCGGCCCTGTGTCCCAGAGCACCTGGAGGATCTCCAGTTCCACATCCGTCGGTTGACTGGCCGGCTGTCGTGGCACGTCAGGCTCCTGCCGAAGAAAGAAACCGTCCCACCCGGCCACGGTCATCCGCGGCACGAGCGGTACAGAACAGTCTGACGAAAGTATTCGTCATCCAGGCCGTGCATGTCAAGCAGATTCACGAAGGAATTCGTCAGAAGCCATCTCTCTGCGGGAATTGCGCGATCGGCGGGGTGTTGCAGGCGGGGCCCTACAGCGGTCAACTTTATCCGGTTTAGTAAAATCGGAAAAAGTTTATCAATTCCAAGGATTTCAATAATGAAAAAGACGGGCAGTTTCCGATAGGATACATGAAAGCTTAGCGTAGTACGCCGCAGAAGAAACCGCGCAGGTCTCCCTCCTCCTGACCCGGTAACTGCGGCTGGAGCTTTAAGGCGACTTTCAGGTCTCCCTCCGCCTGGAAGTCGCCTGGCTTTTTTATCTGGAGATCCGCCATCGGATTGCGGGACGGCGTCCTGGCGGAACAGATATATAAAACCGGCCGGGCCTCCGGGGGAGGCTCGGCCGGTGACAGAGTCCGGGATCAAACGGAATCCATCAAATCCTTTCGCCGCAGGCGGTTCTATTTGATGGCCTTGAGCTTGGCGGCCTTGTCTTCGGCGGAGAGTTTATCCCACGCGGCAGGGCAGCCTCCGCAACAGAAGGCCACGGTCTGGCCCTTGAACTGGCGGGTCAGCGAATCCTTGACGTTTTTGGCATGGATCGGCGAACCCATGGTCGGGCACTTGGCATTGGCGTAGAGGCCTTCCTTTCCCTTGGCGTCATGGTTTTTATCTGCGTGGTGTTTGTGGCCCTTGTGGGCATCGGCAGTTGCTACAGCCTTTGCAGCCATTTTCTGGACTGGCTGAAGAGCTTCGCGGGCGGTGGCCAGGGCTGCCAGGGCCTCTTTCTCGTTGCCGGCCTTGATGGCGGCCTCGACGGCGTCGAGCTTCTCTATCGCGGCCTCGGTCTTGTGATGGGCGCACTTGCCGCACATGGCGCCTTGGGCCATGGCCTCCTTGCATCCGGTGCATTTTTTGACCTTGGCCTGCTTCTGGTCGTCATCGACGCTGGCCAATACGTCAGCAGCCTGCTTGGCGGCACAGGACTTGGATGCGACGGCCTTGTCAGACCCGCAGGCCTTCTTGCCATCGACGCTGGCTACGACATCGGCAGCCTGCTTGGGGGCGCAGGACTTGGATGCAACGGCCTTGTCAGTCCCGCAGGCCTTCTGTCCGTCCGCGCTGGCCACTACGTCTGCCGCTTTGGTGGCAGGGCAGGATTCGGACGCCACAGCCGCTGATCCGCAGGATTTGCCCCCGCTGCCTGCCAGGGCCGGCAGGGCGATTACGGCAACCAGAACGGTACAGATGACCGAGGCGGCGATGATTGTCTTGCTGCGTTTCATGTTGACTCCTTTGATGTGTTTCTCACTTGCCGGATCGGGTGGAACTACGACCTCTTCATGTTGATTACGAGACAGGGCATGGATACGTTCCGCAAAAAGCATTATAAAGCGATCGGACTAGTAGGAATTATACGGGCTAAGCGACCCTGAGATAGAAGAACAGGGATCGTTCACTCGGCAGCGGCCTGGCGGATGGCCGTGAGCACGTCGAGCAGTTCCATCTCTGTAAACTCTTTTCCGATAGCTACGTAGGTGTCGCCCTGGATTGAGGTTGCTGCCATCCTGCAGCCGTTCTGGCTGCACCACGCGAATTCCTTGCCATCCCGGGTGAACGGATGGGTGAACCCCAGTTGGGCCACGGGTTTGTCGACCACGACCACCGAAACTCGTCGGCCATCGGGTTTGACGATCACGTATGAGGCAACCGTGCTGTCGTAGAATCTCGCCGGAGAGCAGCCGCAGTACCGCCCGGCCAATTCGGCCGAGTGAGGCATGATGGGCACTTTGCCAGCTGTCTGCTTCAGGTGTTGGGCCAGAGCGTCACGGTCCTGGCCTCTGAGGTAGGCCTCGTCGGGGTTCGGCTGGAGATGGGCCAGGTGGATTTTGTAGAACTCAGCCTGTGTGGCAGTGGCCTGTGCGGGCTGGAGGTTCCAGAGCAGCACGACGGCGATCAGGGCTGCGGCGATTGAGGCGGTCGCTGCCAACCTGGCCGGGAAGCGGAAGACCCGGGCGCGTTGCGGCTCGGGCTGCGAATCGGCCAGGTCCAGTGCAGCAGTGAGCCGTTCGGCCATGCCTTCGGGCATGCTGACCGATTCATAGGCCCTGGCCAGACGTTGGCGGATGGCACGCTGCTCGGTGACCTGCCGGGCCTGGTCGTCTGTAAGGGTTGCATCGAGGGGTTGATCGCTATGGATCAACTCTTCCAGCCTGCCTGCCGAACTGTCGGACATCAGAATTCTCTCCGTCCCGCGAGTCCCATTTCCACGGCGTATTGATGAAGTTTCTCTCGCATCACGCCTCGTGCTCTGCTCGTACGACTCTTGACGGTCCCGACGGCCACGCCGGTGATCTCAGCGATTTCCTCCTGGCTGAGATCCTCGACGTCGCTCAAAAAGAGCGTGATTCTCTGTTCGTCGGGCAGTTCTGCCAATGCCTGAATGACCTGCTCATCGGAGAAGTTCTCCAGCAGATCGTGCGGGTCGGACCAGTGTGTCTCGTCCTGACCGTCGTCTCCGGCCAGCAGCTGCTCCTCAACCGGAACCGTCGGTCCGACCACCTTGCGATGTCGCAGGTAATCGACCCAAGTGTTATGCAGGATCCGCATCAGCCAAGCCTTGCAGTTCGACCCGCTGCGGAAGGTCCCGAAGCGACGCAAGGCCTTGACCAGCGTGGTCTGCACCAAGTCCTCAGCCAAGGCAGGTCTGCGACACATGGCCATTGCGGCCCGGTAAAGGGCCGTTGCGTGCGGCAGGGCTTCTGCCTCAAACTCTTTTCGATCAGCCATGCGCCTCTCAGGCAGCAGATTTCTCCGCCACTGTTCCCAACGGGGGTTTCGCGTGGAAGGTTCCCACTTGTCCGGACAAAACCGAAAAACGTTTCGGACACCGGTGCCTCCGTTACAGTATAGCGTTTTAAAGATCTGTCGCTAGAAGCTGTATCGCAAAGCGGCGTAGACGTTGCTGTTGCGCTCGAACTGGCCGAAGAACGTGTCATTCCGGCTGCCGAAGAAGACGTTGGCCCCGAAATCCACCGACCAGTTGTCGTCGATGCGGTAGTGCGCGTGGGGCCGCAGATAGGCATCGGAGTCCGACGGACTGTAGAACGCGAACAACGACAGCGTCAGGTTCTGCTGCAGCAGCTTCTTGGTGATCCGGATCGTCGTGACGTGGCGGCAGCGGTCTTTGCGGCTGGCCCCCGGAGGCAGGGCGGTGCGGTAGTCGTCGTAGTCCATCATCATCTCGACGTAATACTGCACGCCGACAGTCAGGTCCTCGGCGATCTCGGGCAGGTCCTGCTCGTAGCCGGCCAACAGGCGCACCTGCGAGTTATCCACGAACGGGTCGTCGCCGTCTCGGTCCTGCCGCGAGTCGTAGTAAGCGGCCTCGATGTTGCCGATCCCGTCGCTCACGGGTCCGCGGATGCTGGCGCCCCAGACGCCCAGCCGCGGGAACGTCGCCTCGCCGGTGGCGGGGTCTATCCCGGCAGGGCTCTTCCAGTAGCCCCAGTAGCCATAGCCGGCCACCTCGTAACTGCCGAACTGCCTGTACAGCCGTCCGTGCCACTCGTGATCGACGAACCATTCGTCCGGCTGGTCGGCATCGACGATCGCGTCCCGCCCGGCCCGGCGTTCGAGCGTGCCGCTGTAGTAGCTGATTCGATGGCCGGTCACATACCGGTCGGAATCGAACCGCGGCACGTAGACCAGGTCGAAGTTCACCATTTCGGAGAACATCCCCATGCGGATCGCATCGGACGGGGCCTTGAGATACTCCACATCCCGCCCGACGAACAACGACTGCCAGTCCTTGGGGAACAGGTCGTTGAGGAAGATCAGGTCTCCGGTTCCCCAAGTCAGGATCTGCCTGCCGACGCGGACGTCCATGAACTCTGCGGGGCTGAACGTCGCATGCGCCTCTCGCAGGTCGAACGCGCCTTGGCCGCTTTCCAGATCGACGCTGTGGTGGTCGGAGACCTCGTCGTAGAGCAGGTCGCCGGTCAGTTGGACTGCGATCGGTCCGAAACGATGGTCCCAGCTCAGTTGGAGTCTTGCTTCCCCGACCGAGGCGTCGGGTTCGTGGCGGTCGGGCTGGGTCCGCACGCCGCCGCGGATCTCGACAAAGCCGGTCACGTCGAACCAGCCGGGGCCCGAATCGTTCTGGACCTGCTGGGTCGGGTCGATATCCGGCACGGACGGCGGGCCGTCTTCTGCCTCGCCGGGCAATGCGGGGATGTTCCCGCCGCTGTCGCCCGGGCCCGGGGGCATCGGTGGAATCTCGCCGTCATCGGGGCCTTGCGGCGGCGGGGCCGGCTCGGATTCTCTCGGCCCGTCCGGCAAGGGCGGGATTTCCCCGGCCCAGCTGGGTGTCGACAGCCCAGCCAGGGCAATCAGTGCAATCAGGGTCGCGGTCTTCATGGAATGTCCTATTCGATGTACTTGCTCGGCGTGCGGCGGAGGTATCGCTCGGTGAAAATCTCCTCCGGCAGGGACTGGTTGAACTGGATGTCGGAGTACTGCAGCACGGTCTGGCCGCCCATGTCGCCGTCCCACATGCGGCTTTTCAGGACGGTGGGGTACTTCTGCTCGCTGATGCGGTCCCATTTCAGCACGTCGTACTGGCGGTACTTGCGGTCACCCTTATACCACGCGGTCCGGACGACCAGGAAGACATCGTCTTTCCGCATAATCCACGTCTTGTAGTAGTCGAACTCGACCAGCGACTTGTCCTTCGGCGTCGACTTGAGCACGTAGTAGTCGTCGGTGGTCTGGATCAATTCGTGGGTATCCAGGTCCGGGTTGCGGCCGGAGACGTCCTCGTAAACGTAGTGCGACCCGACGAAACTCGTCCGCTTGTCCTTGCCCGCGATCCGCTTGACGTTGTCCAGCGCCGGCAGGTACAGCCATCGGTCGTCCTCGGTCTCCAGGTGCTTGTGGACCATGAAGACCATCTTGTTGTAGCTGCTCGGGGCGGTCAGGTAGACGTAGAACTTCTGGCGGCCCAGCTGCTTGCGATCGCTGTCGACGTCGGTGGCTTGTTTGTCGCCCTCCTTCTGGCGGTCGCGGCGGAGGATCGTCATCTGTCGGCTCTGCTGCGAGCCGTCCTTGTTGATGATCGTCATGGCGACCTTGGCCTTGCCGTCGGCGCCCTGGTAGTAGGAAACGTAGTTGGCCCGGTCGACGATCTGGTCGACGGTCATCTGGTTTTCGGAGGTCTGCTGGGCTCCGGCCGGTGCGGCCCATGTTCCTGCGATTGCGGCGAGTACAGTCAGTGTTGTCAGTATGTTACGCATGGTGTTACTCCTGCGTTGAGGTTGCGGTTGGTCGGTTTTTCTTGTTGTGTCGGTTCTCATGCGGCCTGCTCCTTCTGTGTCGATTCGATCCGGCATCGCTGGCGGCGGCTTATCAGGCCGCAGAGTGTCACGGTTGCGATGATGCCGGCCCCACCGATCCAGGTCAGGGTGGTAAACGCGATCGAGCGATACAACGCCAGGGCTACAACAGCCGTCAGAGTGATCGAGCTGACCAGGCAGAGCCCGCAGTTGCAGCTGAGCTTCCCGCCGGAAAGGTGGGCAAAGAGAGGCTTTTCCAGCAGGCGGATCAGCGCGGGCAAGAGCAGCAGCGTACCGACGCCGCTGACCAGCAATATCGTCGCCAGCAGGATGCCGACCGTCTGGTAGGGCACAAGCGGGGCCAGCAGCAGTGGGGTAAAGCCCACGGCGATGACAATGATATTGCGGACGATCGCCCGGGCCGGCTCGGCGAAGACCTGGCTGGAGGCGGTCTGCCAGCTGCCGGTTTCGGCGTAGATCGTCCGGGCCCGGGCCAGGAAGTGAATTGCGAAGTCCACAGCCAGACCGAGCGTCAGGCTCGAAAGCACCGCCACGGGCATGTCGTAATCCTTGCCGAGTATGCCGATCGCCCCGTAGATCGCCGCGATCGTCACTGTCAGCGGGATCATGCTCAAAAGGCCCCAAAGCGGCGAACGGAACAGTACGGTCATCAGCAGGAAGACCACCAGGAAGCTGCCGGCAAAGGCTTCCATCATCCCCCAGGTCATCTTCTCCTGCCAGACGACATTGATGTATGTCAGGCCGAACCAGCCCAGATCGCTCTGTACCGAGGCCGGCGGGGGGTTCTGGTCGACCCATCGCTCGGCCGCGGCGACGACCTTCGACATATCCTCATTGTCGCCGCTTGTCAGTTGCATCCAGACAGTCGCGCGGCGGTAGTCGGGTGTCACGAAGTGCCACAAATCATCCCGCGTATCGACGTGGCCGGACTGGAACTGCAGCAGTGTCTGGGCGACGGCCTTCTGCGTGGCAGGCAGCTTGAGGTCTTCCTGCTTGCCGCTGAGCATGTCGCGGCGGATCGTTTCGGCGATGGTGACCACAGACGTGCTCTTGCCGACTACGCCGGTATCGATCGCTGCCTGTGCCTCGAATCGCTTCATCCAGGCCAGCACGGCCGGGTCCTGGAAGACCTTCGATTCATCCTGGATATCGCCCAGCCACATGCCGGTAACCTGGTCCCACGCCAGCTTCATCTCCGCCGAGAGCTGTTGTTCCTGCCCGGCAGCTTCGTTGCCGCCGCCCCGCACGGGAGAAGGCAGATCGTCGTCGAGGCCAGGGAGGCCGGGCATGGAATCATCCGGCCCGGCGGGTGCGGGCATATCGCTCTCAGGCCCCGCCGGGGCGGGGGGTAGATCCTCACCGGGCATCTCGGGGATGTCCTGTCCTGGATCGTTGGAAGGTTCAAGCTCGTGGATCGGTTCGACGGCCTCCTGCATCTTCTGTTCCAGCGCGGCCAGGAATGCTTCCTGCCTGGCCGGCTGGGTCTGGGCGACTTGCTCAACCAGTCCCTCCAGGGCCGCAAATGCGGTGTCTGTCGCCTCTTTCTGCTCGACGATCTTCTCATCGAGATCCTCCAGAAAGGCAGCCCGGTCGAAATCCTCGGTGCCGATATAGTCTCCGGCCAGGCGGTTGTTGAGGTCCACGGCTGCGTTGGCGGCCGAGAGGGTATCGTCATCGGCGGCGGTGATCGACGGGCGGATCTTCCGGGCCAGCTGGTCGAAGTAAGCCCCTGCCAAGGCTGCCTGGGTGTCGCGGGCGATCTGCCCGTAGCGGTCCAGTTGTGCGTTGATATCTTCGCGTCGCTGTTGGGCATTCTGCTGGAGCTTCTGGGCGAAGCTGTCCGGCGCGTAGTCCGGCTGGGCTGCTTGCAGAGACAGGTAGGCCATGTAGGTCCCGCCGAAGTGGCCGTTGAGGACCCGATCGGCCACGCGGATGGGGTGGTCTTCGTGGAACCACTTGATCGGGTTGTCGTTGACGTTGATCTGCGAGATGCCCCAGCCGGCTGCGACCAGCACGATCGCTGCGACGGCGAGAATCGGTTTGGCGTAGCGGTAGGTCCTGCGGCCAGCGGCATGGAGGATGCGCCCGATGAAGGTCGCTTTGGCGGTCTCGGCGTGGCTGTCGCCCTGGGTTGCGCCGAAGTTCTCCAGCCGCTGCGGCGAGATGAACATGACAAACGCGGGGATGAACGTCACCGTCAGCAGCCAGGCAGCCAGGATGCCGATGGCCACGAAGACCCCGAACACCTGCACCGGCGGGATCGGGGTCAGGGCCAGGCTGGCAAAGCCCGCCGCCGAGGTCAGGGAGGTATACAGCATGGGGGCGAACAGTTCGTCCATCACGTTCAGGATCGTCTGGCGACGGTCGCGTCTCTGCTGGTACTTCTCGAAGAACTCGCTGATGATGTGGATCGAGTCCAGCACGGCGATGGGCATGATGAAGATCGGGATCATGCTGCTCATGATGTGGATCGGGAACCCCGCGATGATCAGCAGCCCCATGGTGAAGATCACACTGACCAGGGCCACCAGCATCGGCGAGATAATCACGATCAGCTTGCGGAAGAAGACCAGCATGAGGAGGAAGATCACTGCCATCGCTGACGGAGCGGAGATGGCCATCTGAATGAACATTTCCACGCCGAAGGTATCTTCAGCCACGGGCAGACCGGTGATGTACCACTTATCGTCGCCGGCGAAAGAATCGATCTTCTCCTGCAGGGCCCGGTAGGTCGCGTAGGAAACGTCCTTCTGGCTGATCGGCAGGTAGATCGCGATGGCCTTGCCGTCTTCGCTGACCAGCGTGTTCTTGTAGAAGGGCACGCGAAGCGCCTGGTCGCGGATGGCCAGGGCCTCGGCCTGGGTCTCCGGGGGTTGGGGCATGAGCAGGCTCAGCGAAACGCCGCCGATCTGCTGTCCCTCTGCGGGGGGGATCGGCTCGATGCGGTTGACTTCCGAGGGGGCAAGGATGTCGCCCTCGATCACGCCTTCGCCGGGCTTGCGACCGATGGCTTCGCCGGTCAGCGTAGAGGCGAACTTTGTCAGCTCGTGGATCCGCCGCAGCGATTCGACGTTGAACACGCCCTCGGGGTGCGTCTGGTTGACCACGCCGACGACCACCATGTCATGCAGGCCCATGGTCTCTTTCATCCGGTCGTGGAAGACGCGGACCGGTTCGTCCTCGCTGAGCATGTTCTCCGGGTCGGTGTCGACGGTGATGGGGTTCAGGCCCATCGACCGGCCAATCGGCAGCGACCCGCCGGCGGCCAGCAGGGCGATTGTCAGGGTTATCGCCGCGACGGCGACAGTCAGGCCCCGGTAGTGGTCCACGGAGAACTGCGTGAGTTTCTGTCCAATCTTCATCTGCCTTGCCTTTCACCCGGCCGGGCGCGAGCCCGGAATCAGCCTTTGAGGATGCCTTCCAGAATGGCCGCTTCGTCACAGCTGACGTCCTTGCCCATTACTTCCGCGATATGGCCGCCCATGAGCATCCCCATCATGCCCGTATTTATCCGGGAGACCATGACCTGTTTGTCGTCTGCCTCGTAGACTGCGATGGCGCAGGGCATGAGGGTCACGACATGTCGGTCGGAGTTCAGGACGCTCTGGGCGTATTCGGACTTGCAGAGCTCAATGAGTTTCACCCGGTATGGGTATTGTACCCTTTGTGCGATCAAAGACTTCTGCAAATCCTTTATCCCGGTATGGACCCAGCCATGCCGGACGATGGATTCCTCGATGGTTGCGACCGTCTGGTCGAAGCCCATGCGGCTGGGCGAGACTTTGAGCACCATCGAGGGCATGACAGCCCATCCGGCCGCTGCGGTCGGACCGGCTCCGATGAGCAGGCCGACCAGGGCGGCCAGCAGCAGTGTTGTTCTGGAAGGTGCAGGTGACATCGTCATTCGTCCTTTCACTTCGAGCGCTACAGGGCCTGTTGGATGACGTCGCTGAGGGTCTGGGCCGATTGCAGGCCGACGAGGCGCTGCACCTCCTGGCCGTCCTTGAGCACCACCAGCAGAGGGATGCCGCTGACGCGGAATCGTCCGGCCAGGGCGGGGTTCGCGTCGACATTGACCTTGGCGACGCTCGCCCGCCCGGCCCAGGCCTCTGCCACCGCTTCCAGGGCGGGCGCCTGCATACGGCAGGGGCCGCACCAGGGCGCCCAGAAGTCAACCAGTGTGACTCCTTGGGCGGTTCTGCGGTCGAAATCCAGTTCGCTCAGTTCGGCAATGGTGTGGAGGGTCATTTCCTTGCTCCTTGATGTTGATGGATCTTCTCGGCCGGGACTTCGCCGACCCACCGGTAATTAATGCAGGTCTCATGCCAAACTGGAGCAGTGACTGTCAGGAAGGATATAAGTAGTTTATGATAAGTAATTTAGAGAACTATCTTCCGCTGGAAGAATAGGAATGCACGGATGGGGAGGCGCCAACATGAGTTCTATTTGCGCCAACTATACCCTGAGTGGGCGCATCAATACTCCGTGGTGGCCCGGGAGATTCGCCGTGCAGAGGCCTTGGCCCACCCGAAGCAGATGTTGAGAGCCGAGCCCGCCTGTTGGGGCCGAGCTGAAACCTGTATCAGACGTCCAGGCCGAGACGCTTGATCTTCTTGTACAGACCTGCCCGGGTGATGCCCAGTCGTTTGGCTGCCCGGGTCTTGTTCCCGCCGACGGCTTCCAGGGCGGCCAGGACCTGCCGGGCCTCCTGCTGGGGGTTCTGCGGGGCTGATGGCGACGGCGGACTGTTGCCTCCTGAGCCCTTCAGTTCCTGCGGCAGGGTCCTGGCGCTGAGGATTGTCTCGTCCGGGTCTGTCAGCACGAAGGCATGTTCCAGAGCGTGTTGGAGCTGGCGGACGTTGCCCGGCCAAAGGCAGGTGGTCAGGATTTCCATCGTCTCGGCATCACAGCCTTCGATGTGGCGGTTGTACCGTTGGTTGAGCTGGCGGCAGAAGTGGTGGACCAGCCGGGGGATGTCTTCGCGCCGTTCGGTGAGCGGCGGGACCTCCAGGCTGACGACGTTGAGGCGGTAATACAGGTCCTGCCGAAAGCGGCCAGCCTCGACTTCCATCAGCAGGTCGCGATTGGTCGCCGCGATGATCCGCACGTCGACCTGTCGCGGCCGCGATTCCCCAACACGTGTGATCTCCCCCTCCTGGAGGGCCCGGAGCAGCTTGACCTGGGCGGCCAGGGGCATCTCGCCGATCTCATCGAGCAGCAGCGTCCCGCCATGGGCCTGTTCGAACCGGCCCGGACGGTCCGAGGCTGCCCCGGTGAACGCCCCCTTGACATGGCCGAACAACTCGGCCTCCAGCAGCGTGTCCGGCAGAGCGCCGCAATTGACGGCCAGGAAGATCTCCTCGGCGCGGTCCGAGCGTTTGTGGATGGTCCGAGCGACCAGTTCCTTGCCCGTGCCCGTGGGCCCCGAGATGACGACGCTGGCATCGGTGGCCGAGACCAGTTCGATCGCCTCATAGAGCTTCTGCATCCTGGGGGCAGAGCCGATCAGTTCGCCGAAGCCCTCGGCCGATTCGACCTGCTGTCGCAGCGATTCGATCTCGCTTCGGGCTGATACGATCGAACTGACATCCACGAGAATCTGGATGGCCCCCATGGTCTGTCCACCGGCGTCTTTTACAGGCTGGGCCTTGCGGACCACTGGCAGCATGCTCCCATCGGCCCGGCGGATCTGGCACTGCTGGTCCCAGAGGGTCTCCTCCGAACCAAGCGGGCACATGGCCTTGAGGACCTCCGGATCGGCCTGGTCCTGAAACATCATGGAGACTGTCTGGCAGCTCTGTCCGACAAGTTTCTCGGCTGGGTAGCCGGTGAGTTTCTCGGCGAAGGGGTTGACGTAGAGAATTCGCTGGGCGGTATCCAGCAGGAAGACCGCACAGGGGATCGTCTCCAGCAGGGCGTTGCCGAAGGGTTGAGTCAGTGGGTTCGATGCGTCCATGTTCACCGCGTCCGGGCTTGGCGTCGCTTGGCGATCATACAGGGCCCGGACCGGGGCGGCAAGGTAGCAGCTAGAGCTCTTCGAGCGGATCGATCAGCGTCTCTGCTTCTGCCTGGACTGGTTGTTCGGACACCTGCTCTCGCCAGCCGGGCTGGTTGTAGTGCGCGTCCTGCTTGCCCGGCAGGCCCACGGTCAGGCTGAACAGGAACGTCGAACCGACACCCAATTGCGATTCGGCTGTAATGCTGCCTTCCATCATCGCAACCAGTCGGGCAGATAGAGTCAGTCCCAGGCCCGTGCCGCCGAAGCGTCGGCTGTCGCCGGGCTCGGCCTGGGCGAATGCCTCGAAAATCTCCTCCAGTTTGGCCTGGTGAATCCCAATGCCGGTATCCCGCACAGCGAAGCCGAGCTTGACGCCCTCCGACGTCTCGCTCAGTTGTTTGACGTGCACTTCGACACGCCCCTGTTCGGTGAACTTGATCGCATTGGCAACGATGTTGACCAACACCTGGGCGATTCGGCCTGGGTCGCCGATGGCCTGTTCGGGCAGAGACTCGATCTGGACGGCGAACTCCAGGCCTTTGGCCTCGGCCCGGGCGGCCAGTGTCGTCAGCGTCGTGTTGACCAACTGGTGCGGGCAGAAACCCACCGGTTGGAGCTGCTGCAGGCCGGCCTCGATCTGGGCGAAGTCCATCAGCGTCCTGACCACCGTGTCCAGCTCTTCGGCCGAGGTGCGTACGATGTTCAGGTACTCCCGCTGCTGGTCGGTCAGTTCGGTCTCCAGGGTCAGTTCGGTCATCCCCAGGATTCCGTTGAGCGGGGTGCGAAGCTCGTGGCTGACCGAAGAGAGCATCTGGTCTTTCGCGCCGCGGGCACGGGCGGCTTCTTCGGTGGTTTCGGCCAGAGCCTGGTTGACCTCGTGAAGTTTGCCGGCCAGGATGTCGCGGCTGGAGATCATCCCCACCGGGCGGCCGTTCTCGATTACCGGCAAGTGGCGTATGCCATGGGCCGCCATGATCAACTGGGCCTTGGCGATCGAGGTGTCCATGGTGCAGGAGACGATCTGTCGCGACATGACCTCCTCGACACGGACCTTCTGCGGGCTGCGCGAGAGCCTGGCCAGGCAGCGGATGACATCGCGTTCGGTGAATATGCCTTCCAGCCGGCCTTTCTTGCGGACCAGCAGGCAGCCCACTTCGAGCTGTTCCATCTGGCTGACCGCTTCGGCGACCGACGATTCGGCGTTGATGTGATGGATGCGACCCAGGCGGCGGGCCAGTCGTTGGATGCGGCTGACGTTCTGTTGTTCTATTTGTTGGATCATCGTTGCCTCCGTTTTCCGCCAGCGGCCTGTTGCCGACAAGGACATTCCCATCGTGAGGCATCGGCCCATGGACCGCGCGACTTTAGCAGCGCAGATCTGTTGAAATGTGGGAAGGTCTTTGCCGGTTTTGCCCCAGCGGTGCTTAACCGGCCCTGGTTTCGTGCCGAAGAAGCTTCAGGCAGGTTGAGGGATCTGCCCGGAGGACCCACGGAGGCCCCATGCAGCAGAATGTCAGGAAATTTGGCCTGGTCACCAGCCTGGTCGCCGCCGCCGAACGGATCAGCCACATTGGTGATCTGGAAGATCAGTTCCACAGCATGCTGATCGACGCCAGGCAGTTGGCCAAGGCAGAGGCTGCAGCGATCTGGATCAGCAACGCACAGCACCTGCAGTGCTCGGCCATACATGCCGCCTCGGTTGCTCCGGCCTGCTGGTCGGATCTGGGCGGACGTTGCGTGCAGATCGACCGGACTACCCCGGCCGGCCTGGCCGCCTGCCAGGGCAGCGCCGTCTGGCTCGACGCCGAAGGGGTCCCTCCACAGGCACGGTTTGCCAGCCCGATCGGCTTTGACCTGCTGACCGGCTATGCCACCCGGAACCTCCTGGCCCTGCCCCTGTTCGATGAGACCGCCAAGCTGACCGGCGTGCTGGAGCTGCTCAACACGCAGTTCCACCGCAGTCCGTCCGATCAGGCCGATCACGAGGGAACGCTGGCCGACCAGCAGGCCTCTCTGGGGCGTATCTGTGCCGTAGCCCTCCGCAACGCAATGCTCCAGAGCGAGTTGCGTGGAATGCAGCAGGAGACCGTCCACCGCCTCAGCCATGCCGTAGAGTTCTGCGACGAGCACATGCACGACCACATCCGCAGGATGAGCAGGACAGTCGGCATTGTCGCCCGGACGATGGGCCTCAGCGCCCAGTTGGTCGAGAACATCGAATACGCCGCCCCCATGCACGACATCGGCAAGCTCGGCGTGCCCGAGTCGATCCTCCGCATGCCCCGGCGTTTGAGCTCCCAGGAACGGAGGGTCATGGAATCGCACGCGCATCTCGGCGGAGAGTTGCTCGACTGCTCGTCCAACGAGATCCTCATCCTGGCACGCCAGATGGCCATCAGCCACCACGAGCGATGGGATGGGCAGGGATATCCCAACCGGCTTTGCGGCGACCAGATCCCCCTGACCGGGCGGATCTGTGCCCTGGCCGACGTCTTCGACGCGTTGGTCAGCAGGCGGTCCTACAAGCGGCCGTATCCGATCCCAGCGGCGGTGGGGATGATCCAGTCCGAGAGGGCCCGCCATTTCGATCCCGAAATCGTCGACGCCTTTATCGCAGCCCTCCGGGAGATCATGGATCTCTATGATCACCCGGTCAGACAGGGCATCGAGGTTGCCTGAGGTCTACTTGATCAGCTCCAGAAGCTGTTTGAAACGGGGGCCCTGGCTGGTCTGCTGCATCTCCAGCAGGGCCATCTCCACGCAGCCGCGCCGCGCGCCGTCTTCGACCATCCTCGCAATGGCAGTCTTTGCGTCAGCGGCGGTGCGCGAGGTTACCGCATCGCAGATCAGGTGCACGCCATAGCCGGCCCGCAGCAGATCTCGCGCGGTCTGGTAGATGCAGACATGCGCTTCGATGCCGGCCAGGATCACTTCGCTGCGGCCCAGGTCCTGCAAAGCGGTGGCGAAACCCGGTTCCGCCCAGCAGCTGAAGGCACGCTTGTCGATGGGTTCTGCGTTGATCGCCTCGGCCACCGGAGCCACGGTCGAGCCCAGTCCGGCGGGGTTCTGCTCGGTCAGCAGCACGGGCACATCGAGGATCTTCGCCCCTGCGGCCAGGGCGGCGACATTGGCCACGACCGTCTCGGCCTGGTGCATCACGCGGGTCAGCTTCTCCTGGACGTCGACGACAACCAGCACGGCGGATTCGGGTTTCAGCATCATGGTCTCCAAGCGTTGCTTCTGAGGGGTATCAGCCGCAGGCGGGGTTCCACCGGCCGCCCGGGTCCGACTATAATCGCCATCGCGTTGGGTGCAATATCTTCACTGGCTGGGAGAGAGATTGTCCAGGATCTGGGTCATCAAGCTTGGCGGCACGTTCGCGGACCTGGCAGCCCGGGACGGCGACTTCGAGGACTGGACGGCGCGCGGCCTGGACCTGCCTGACCGGCAGGTCGAAATCGTCAACGTGCGGTCCGGCCAAGCCCTGCCGGACCCGCAAAGCCCCGCCGGCGTGGTGCTGACCGGCTCGCATGATATGGTCACCGACCGGGCGGACTGGTCGGTCCGGACCGGCTTGTGGCTGTCGCGCGTCCTGGCAGGGGGCAGGCCGATCCTGGGCATCTGCTACGGACACCAGTTGCTGGCCGAGGTCGCCGGAGGCCGGGTCGGGCCCAACCCCAACGGGCGAGAGTTCGGCACGGCCGAGATCCGACTGACAGCTGCTGCCCAAGCCGATCCTCTGATCGGCCCGCTGGGCCCGAGTTTCCGTGCCCATGTCTGCCATGCCCAGTCGGCTTTGTCCCTGTCGGACCAAGCGGTGGTTCTGGCTGGCAATGACCACGACCCGATCCACGCCTTCCGCCTGGGGCCCAACGCCTGGGGCGTGCAGTTCCACCCGGAGTTCAATTCCCGGGCCGCCGGGTGGTACGTCCGCCAGTACCGCGACATACTCGCTGCCCAAGGATGCGACGTTGAGGCTCTGCTGGCCGGAATCGTCGAAACCCCCAAGGCCTCTTCCGTCCTGGCCCGTTTCGCCCGACTGGCCCTCTGAAACCGCATTAGCCGCTCTGAACTGACAAATCAGCCGGAAGTTCATGCGCCAATTTCGAGATAGAACTTATACTGTATGCCGGTTTCAGTAGCCAAGCTTATTGACATGGAGCATGCCATGATAACGAAATCGGCAGCGGTATTGGGCCTGGCCGCAGTCCTGTCGGTGGTGCTTCTCGGCTGCCGGAAGCAGGACGACGCCGCAGCCGGGCGGACGGTCATGGTATCCGCCGCAGCCAGCACAACAGAGGCGGTTGCCGAGATTGCACGGGTCTTCGAAGCCCGGACCGGAATCCCGGTGGAACTGAACTTCGCCTCCAGCGGCCAGCTTGCCCGGCAGGTGGCCGACGGAGCCCCGGTGGACCTGGTCCTCTCAGCCAATCCGAAGTGGATGGACTTCCTGGCAGAGAAAGATCTGATCGTTTCCGGTTCGCGCAGCGATCTGCTGGCCAATGAGCTGGTCCTGATTGCCCCGGCCGGCCGGCGGTTCGGCCCCGAGCCTCCGGAGGTCCTCTCCGCCCAGTACGACCTGCCCAGCCGCTTCGCCGGGCGACTGGCTCTGGGCGACCCCTCCCACGTCCCGGCCGGTGCATATGCCAAAGCAGCCCTCGAATCGTTGAACTGGTGGCGTGCCCTGGCTGACAGACTGGCGCCGACCAAGGATGTCCGGTCGGCCCTGGCGTTCGTCGAGCGGGGCGAGGTCGAGCTGGGAATCGTCTACGCGACCGATGCGGCGGCTTCGGACAAGGTCGAGCGTCTTTCCGCGTTCCCGGCCGGGTCGCACCCGCCGATCCGCTACCCGGTCGCCCTGACTGCTGCGGGAAACGAGAACCCCTCGGCTGGTCCCTTCTACAGCTTCCTGCACGGCAAAGAGGCCGGCGAGATCTTCCGTCGCCACGGCTTTGTCGTGCTGGACCATCCGGAGCCGTAATCCGATGCTGCTGGGACTTTTGACGGCCGCGGAATCCGAAGCCCTGCGCCTTTCGCTGGTCGTAGCCGGTGGGTGCGTTCTGGCCATCGCTGTCCCGGCTGTGCTTCTGGGGTATGTGCTGGCCCGGTGGCGTTTTCCCGGCCGATCGCTGCTCGACGCTGTGGTGCACCTGCCCCTGGTGCTCCCGCCGGTGGTCACCGGCTATCTTCTGCTGTTGGTGATGGGCCGCAACGGTCTTCTGGGCCGATGGCTCTGGGAGCAGTTCGGCGTGCAGCTGCCCTTTTCGACGGCCGGGGCGGTTCTTGCCTCGGCCGTTGTCGCCTTGCCCCTGATGGTTCGCTCGGTCCGCCTGTCGATGGAGCTGGTTGACACTCAATTGGAGCAGGCCGCTGCCACTCTGGGCTGCTCGCCGCTGCGGACATTCTGCACCGTGACGCTGCCGTTGGCGGCGCCGGGGATACTGGCAGGGGGGATCCTGGCCTTCGCCCGCAGCCTGGGTGAGTTCGGGGCCACGATCAGCTTCGCCGGCAACATCGCCGGGCGGACCCGCACCTTGCCGCTGGCCATCTATAACCGGATTTCCACGCCGGGTGGTGAATCGGCCGCGATGCGCCTGGCCATGGTCTCGGTGGTGTTGTCTGTCGCTGCATTGCTGGTCTCGGAACTCCTGGCCCGGCGCATCCGACGGAAACTCGGAGCGACAGGGTGAACCTGCACATGGACATCGAGTTGAGCCGCCAGGAGTTCAGGCTCGAGCTGGCAGGAGCGTTCCGGTCCCGCGTCACCGGATTGTTCGGGCCCAGCGGGTCGGGCAAGACCACGCTGCTGAATGTCATCGCGGGCCTGGACAGGTCCGCGCGTGGAAGGCTGATGCTCAACGATACGGTCCTGCAGGACAGCGCCCGAGGCGTCTTCGTCCCACCGCACAAGCGGCGGGTGGCGGTGGCATTCCAGAACGATCGGCTCTTTCCGCACGTGTCGGTGGCAGGAAACCTGGAATTCGGCCGCAGACGCCTGGCAGCCCCCCGCCGGACAATGCAGACGGCTGAGGTGGCCGAGTTGCTGGGCATCGGTCCTCTTCTGGGCAGGCGGACCCGGGGTCTTTCCGGCGGGGAGCGACAGCGCGTCGCCTTGGGCCGGGCCCTGCTGGCTGAGCCCGAACTGCTGCTGCTGGATGAGCCGCTGGCCTCGCTGGACGTGGCCCTGCGCTACCAGATCCTGCCCGTGCTTCGCCGCGTCCGGGATGCCTGCGACGTTCCGATCCTCATCGTCAGCCACGATCTGAGCGAACTGCTGGAGCTGACCGACCAACTGGCGGTCATCGCAGGCGGAAAGCTGCTGGGCCAGGGGTCGTTCGTCGACCTGGCCCGAGGCGAGCAGACCCACTCTCTGATGCACGAGGTGGGCCTGCCGAACCTGCTTTCGGTGCGTGTGGTCAAGAACCGCCGGCGAGAGGGGATCAGCCTCTGCAGACTCATCGGCCCAGGCGAGGGGCAGGCCGAACTGCCAACCCTGCACCTGCCGCTGGTCGATGCGCCCGAAGGCGCCGAGATCCGCGCGCTGTGCCGGGCAGATGAAATTGCCCTCTCGGCCGCACCTGTCGAGGGGGTCAGCATGCAGAATCAGCTGCGCGGACAGGTCGAGGCGATGACCGAGGTCGCCAGCCGCAGCGTCTGCCTGGTCGACGTCGGCTGTCAACTGCTGGTGGAAATCACGCCGCGTTCGGCCCGTCTGCTGGGCCTGGCGCCCGGCAGCGAGGTCTGGTGTCTTTTCAAGACGCAGTCGATCCGCCCGCTTTCGAACTGAACATCGGAACCTGTGGCCGGATTGGTCCGTTGTAGCCAGTGATACCGAAGGTACAATATTCAGGGAGTACCAGCATGATACGTTTTGTTTCTTTCGCCTCGGTTCTGGCCATCGCCTGCTTCGGCGCCGTCGCCACCTGGCCGGGCGCCTGCAATACCACGAGGAACGCCATGACAGACAAGGCTATCGCATCCACCGTCGGACAGGAGAAACCCGAGACCCAGACCCAGACCGCCATTTTCGCCGCCGGCTGCTTCTGGGGCGTCGAGTACACCTTCCGGACCATCGAGGGCGTGCTGGATACCGAGGTCGGCTACACCGGCGGACACAAGGACAACCCGACGTATAAAGAGGTATGTTCGGATACAACCGGCCACGCCGAGGCGGTGAAAGTGGTCTACGACCCCGAGCAGGTCAGCTACGAGAAACTGCTGGAGGTCTTCTGGGCCAATCACGACCCGACCCAGGTCGACCGCCAGGGCCCCGATGTCGGCAGCCAGTATCGCTCGGCGATCTTCTATACCAGCGACGAGCAGAAAGAGCAGGCCGAGACATCCAAGGCCGCCCAAGCCGAGAAACGCTCCCGCCCGATCGCCACGGAAATCACCGAGGCAGATACCTTCTACCGGGCCGAGGAATACCACCAGCAGTACCTCGAAAAAACCGGCCGCGTCTGCCACTGAGCCAGACGTTGGATGTGCGCCTGCCATGTAGAGAGGGCCATAGAGCGACAATTCCGGAAGCTCACACCCCACAAGCGGATGACAACTGCCGCTGCAACCTCTATCATGTCGACACAACCCATTGATGGAGAGGTGCAGCGTGACGGAATTCGTCAAGGGCGATGTGGTATACGAGAACCCGCTTTCCGGGCCTGATGATGTCAAGGACTTCATCGCCGAGGGCCAGCCGATAACGAGTTTCCCGATGGGAGCGATGCGGCTGGAGAACGCGATGGACCCGGAAGAAGGACAGGCGGCGAACTATCTGTTCTGGTGCCCGCAGAAGATGCCCGCCGATATCAGCATCGAGTGGGACTTTCGGCCCATCCGCGAGCCGGGGCTGGCGATGCTCTGGTTCTGCGCCGACGGCCAGGGGGGCAAGGACCTGTTCGACCCGTCGCTGGCCAAGCGGGCCGGGGAGTACAAGCAGTATCACTCCAGCGACATCAATGGCTATCACGCGTCGTACTTCCGCCGCAAGAACGTCAAGTGGGAGCGGACGTTCCACACCTGCAACATGCGGAAGTCAGCCGGGTTCCACCTGGTTACCCAGGGCCCGGACCCGATCCCCTCGGTCATCGACGTCCAGGACAGTTATCACATCGAAGTCATCAAATGCGGGGGGACCATTCGCTTTTCGGTCAACGATCTGCAGGTCTTCCAGTGGCAGGACCCGGGCGAAGGCCAAACCGGCCCGATCCTCGGCGAAGGCTACATCGGCTTCCGCCAGATGGCCCCGCTGATCGCCGACTACGCCAACCTGGTCGTCCGAGAGGTCAGGCAGGGATAGACGCCTGGGTCCGTACTGTGCATCGCCGCAAGCGGCGATCTGGTTCGGGTGCTTCGTCGGGGCAGGGTGCAGCGAGCTTGGCCCATCGTTCGGCCAGGCCATCGGCAAATTCCGCAATCCGCCCGCCGTCGCCTGTCGGCTATGGCGAGGCAGGCATTCCGAAATCGGCAATAGAAAAGCGGGCGAGTCGCTGGTGTGCGACCCGCCCGCTTGATCTTTATCCTGAACTTCGCTTACAGGGCGTAGTTCATTTCGGAGAGCTGCTTGAGGTAGTTCCAGCGGACGTTGATGTCGTGCTGGCCCAGCTTGGCGAGCTCTTCGGCCTGTTCGGGCTTGGACTTGGTGAGCATCTTGAAGCGGGTCTCACCGTAGGCGTAGTCCTTGAAGCTGATCGACGGGTCCTTGCTGTCCAACTGGAGCGGGTTTTTGCCCGTATCAGCCAGCCGCGGGTCGTAGCGGTAGAGGGGCCAGAAGCCGGACTTGACGGCCTTGTCCTGCTGCTCGAACCCGTCGGACATGTTAATGCCGTGGGCGATGCAGTGGCTGTAGGCCAGGACCAGCGAGGGTCCGTCGTAGCTTTCTGCCTCGACGAGGGCCTTGACGGCCTGGTTGTCGTTGGCGCCCATGGCGATCTGGGCGACGTAGATCGTCCCGTAGCTCATGGCGATGGCCCCGAGGTCCTTCTTGGGTACCGGCTTGCCGGCTGCGGCGAACTTGGCCACTGCGGCCCGGCTGGTGGCCTTGGAGCACTGCCCGCCGGTGTTGGAGTAGACCTGGGTGTCCAGGACCATCACGTTGATGTTGCGGCCCGAGGCCAGGACGTGGTCCAGGCCGCCGTAGCCGATGTCATAGGCCCAGCCGTCCCCGCCGAGGGCCCATACGCTGCGACGCAGCAGGGCATCGGAGAGGCTCAGCAGCAGCTTGGCCCGCTTGGAGGACGAGCCTTCCAGCTTGCTCTTGAGCGTCTTGACGTTCCGGCGCTGCTCGGCGATCTTGGTTTCGTCGGTCTGGTCGTTTTCGAGGATGGCCTTGGCCAGGTCCTCACCGACGTCGGAGGCCAGTTCCTGGAGCAGTTCGCAGGCGGCTTCGGTCTGCTTGTCCAGCGTCAGGCGGAAGCCGAAGGAGAACTCGGCGTTGTCTTCGAACAGCGAGTTGTTCCAGGCCGGACCGTTGCCTTCGTCGTCGACGCAGTACGGGGTTGTAGGCAGGTTACCGCCGTAGATGCTCGAGCAGCCGGTGGCGTTGCCTATGACCATCCGGTCGCCGAACAGCTGGGTCATCAGCTTGACGTAGGGTGTCTCGCCGCAGCCTGCACACGCGCCGGAGTACTCGAAGAGCGGCTTGAGCAACTGCGAGCCCTTGACGGTGTTGATCTTGGCCTTGGTCCGGTCGTACTCGGGCAGGGAGAGGAAGAAGTCGTAGTTTTCTGCCTCGGGCTGGCGCAGGGGCAGTTGGTCGGCCATGTTGATGGCCTTCTTGGCCGGTTCGAGCTTGTTCTTGGCCGGGCAGGCCTTGACGCAAAGCTGGCAGCCGGTGCAGTCTTCCGGGGCGGTCTGTACGGTGAACTTCATGCCCTCGAAGTCTTTTCCGCGGGCGTCGATGGACTTGAAGGACTCGGGGGCGCCTTCGAGTTTCTCGGCCGGGTAGACCTTCATGCGGATCGACGCGTGCGGGCAGGCGATTGCGCACTTGCCGCACTGGATGCAGACTTCCGGATCCCAGACGGGGATGTCCAGGGCGATGTTCCGCTTCTCCCATTGGGTCGTGGCGGTCGGCCAGGTTCCGTCGGCGGGCATGGCCGAGACGGGCAGTTGGTCGCCCTTGCCGGCCATGATGGTCGCGGTGACATTCTTGACGAAATCGGGGGCCAGGTCCGAGACGACCGGGGGCTTCTCGATGTCGCTGGAGGTCGAATCGGGGATCTTGATCTCGTGGAGATTCTCGATCGCCTGGTCGACGGCCTTGTAGTTCATCTGGACGATCTTGTCGCCCTTCTTGCCGTAGGTCTTCTTGATGGCGCCCTTGATCGCTTCGATGGCGTCTACCTGCGGCAGGATGCCGGAGAGGTAGAAGAAGCAGGTCTGCATGATGGTGTTGATCCGGGCACCCATGCCGGTGGCTTCGGCCACGTCGTAGGCGTTGATCGAGTAGAACTTGAGCTTCTTGTCGATGATGCCCTGCTGGATCTCGCGGGGCATTTTGTCCCAGACCTCATCGGGCCCGAAGGGGGCGTTGAGCAGGAAGGTGGCCCCTTCGACGGCGTTTTCCAGCACCTGGTACTTCTCGAGGAAGCTGAACTGGTGGCAGGCGACGAAGTTGGCCTTGCTGATCAGGTAGGTCGACTGGATCGGCCGGGGGCCGAAACGCAGGTGCGAGACGGTGACGGCGCCGGCTTTCTTCGAGTCGTAGACGAAGTAGCCCTGGGCGTAGTTTTCGGTGTTTTCGCCGATGATCTTGATGGAGTTCTTGTTGGCTCCGACGGTCCCGTCGCTGCCCAGGCCATAGAACAGGGCCCGGACGACGTCCTCGGGTTCGGTCGAGAAGTCGGCGTCCCACTCGAGGCTGGTGTGGGTCACGTCGTCGTGGATGCCGATGGTGAAGTGGTTCTTGGGCGAGTCGGATTCGAGGTTGCCGATGACCGCCTTGACCATCGCGGGGGTGAATTCCTTGCTGGACAGGCCGAAGCGCCCGCCGACGGTGGGGATTTCCAGGCCCGCTTCTTCCAGGGCGGCAATGACGTCGAGGTAGAGCGGCTCGCCGGTGGCGCCGGGTTCCTTGGTCCTGTCGAGCACGGCGATCTTCTTGGTGCTCTTGGGCAGGGCTTCCAGCAGGTGCTTGGCCGAGAAGGGGCGGAAGAGGCGGACTTTGATCATGCCGACCTTCTCGCCCTTGTCGACCATGTAGCGGATGGCCTCTTCGGCCGCTTCGGCGCCCGAGCCCATGAGGATGATGACCTTCTCGGCGTCATCGGCACCTACGTAGTCGAAGAGTTTGTATTCGCGCCCGGTGAGCTTGGCGAACTTGTCCATGGCAGCCTGGACGATTTCGGGGCAGGCGTCGTAGTACTTGTTGACCGACTCGCGACCCTGGAAGTAGACATCCGGGTTCTGGCTGGTTCCGCGGAGGACAGGCCGGGAGGGGTTCAGCCCGCGGTCCCGGTGGGCGATGACCGCTTCATCGCTGATCATCTCCTTGAGCACTTCGTCATCGAGAGTCTCGACCTTGGAGATCTCGTGGCTGGTGCGGAAGCCGTCGAAGAAGTGGATGAAGGGCACGCGGGACTCCAGCGTCGCAGCCGTGCCGATCAGGGCCATGTCGGCGGCTTCCTGGACGGAGTTGCTGGACAGCAGGGCCACGCCGGCCTGGCGGGTGGCGGTCACGTCGGAGTGGTCGCCGAAGATCGACAGGGCCTGGCAGGCCAGCGATCGGGCTGAGACGTGGAAGCAGGTGGGCGTCAGTTCGCCAGCCAGCTTGTAGAGCGTGGGGATCATCAGCAGCAGGCCCTGGCTGGCGGTGAAGGTGGTCGTCAGCGCGCCGGTCTGCAGGGCGCCGTGAACGGCCGCTGCTGCGCCGCCTTCGGCCTGCATCTCAACGACGTGCGGCGTGGTGCCCCAGATGTTCTTGATATCCTGGGCCATATACGCGTCGGAATGCTCACCCATCGGGCTGGAGGGCGTGATGGGGTAGATCGCGATGACCTCGTTGATGCGGTAGGCAACTCGTGCGACGGCTTCGTTGCCGTCCATCATGACCATGCTTTTGGGCATATTCATCTTTCCTTGCTGGGACTGTTAAAACATCGCGGTAGGGTGTGCGGCATCAGGATTGTGGCAACCAGTCAACAGCTGCCGGAAACCGCAGGTCGATTGAGTCGGCTATTGTCGCGATCCGGTGTGTCAAATTCAATGGATTTTCAGTAATAGCGGGCATTTGCGGGATTGTTCGACGCAGTGAAGACGGTTAAACCGGCGACAGGTCGCGACTTGCCAGTAAGTTACGTTGTCTTCCGGTACGTCCGACGATAGTCTGTGAAATTGCCCCGCCGGAAAAATCTCCACGTAACCCCCGGCCCGGACAGGGACCGAAGCATGAGATCTGACAAACGCATATTCGCAGGGATCTGGCTGCCCCGCAGCGGACGAAGGATCGCCGCCGGGCTGATCGAACTGACAGGCCGAGACGCTCAGATCAGCTGGACCGTTCTCTGTCAAAGAGATCTGCCCTTAGCCCCGGAACTGGCCGAGCAGTGGTCCCAGGCGATCTGGGCCGAGGCCTTGCCCCATCCGGTTCCCGCAGTCCGCCTGGTCGCCGACAGCCGGGACCTGGTGGAATCTCTCCTTGACCAAGCCGGCCTGCGGGGCGATGCGCTCGAAGCTGTCGGGTTGTTGGTTGCCCCCACCGCAGGCGAAACCGCACCGCTTGCTGCCCGCTTGGCGCTGAAGACCGGCTGGCGGACGGTAGGCCATTTCGCTGCCTCAGACATCGCCGCCGGCGGGATGGGCAGCTGCCTCTGGGCCTACCCGGCCTGGGAGAAGCTTCGCGACGACCGTCTCAGCCGTCTGGTTGTGCATATCGATGCGCTGACGACGCTCGTGCTGGTCGGTTCGGGCTGCCAGGCAGACGAAGTCGTCGCCGGTACGATCGGCCCGGGCCTTTGCCTGATCGACCATTTCGGCGGCGATCCGGACGGAGCGAAGGCAGCACGGGGCAGGCCCTGTCAGCCCATGGTTAATCAACTGCTGGGTCATCACATGTTCGACCAGTCCCTGCCGGCCAGAATCCGCTGTGCCGACCTGTCCGGGACGTATCGCAAAAGGGTCGTATCGATGGCCGAACGCTGTGAATGTACGGGAATGGACTTGATCGCTTCACTGACCGAGATGTCCGCCCAACTCGTTGCCCGGGCGGCGCGGAAGCTGACCGAAAGACCCCACCAGGTGGTTCTGGCCGGACCGGGGGCGGAGAACATCACCTTGGCCGGCCGGGTCCGCGAGTTGATGAGCCCATCCAGCACCATCGCAGCCGGGACGGTCGGGATCGACGCCCGCTGTTTCCCTGCCGCTGCCGCCGCCCGGCTTGCTTCTCTGCGGATCGACGCTGCAGGCGTATGGTGTCCTTCGGCGACCGGGTCGATCTGTCCGGCCGAGCTTGGCACGGTTTTCCGTTGTCCTGCCGGCGGTGGAAGATAGAGTCGCCCCAAGCTCTGTCGAACCTCTGGACGCCGATCTCAGGCCGATCCGGGTCAAAGTGAGGAACCTATGCTTGCAGATATGACAGCTTGGGCCCAAATCTTCGAAGCCGGGATGCTGGTGTGTTTCGGGATTTCTTGGCCCACGTCGATTCTCAAGACATGGCGCGTCAAGCAGGTCGCGGGCAAGAGCATCGTCTTTCTTGGGATGATCCTGACCGGCTACCTGGCGGGGATAGCGGCCAAGCTGCTGCTTGCAGTCGAGACAGGGACGTGGCCTCAGGCGGTGACAACCCTGTACGTGCTCAACGGTCTGATGGTGGCCACCGACATGGGCCTGTATCTGCACTACAAGCGTTACCCCGGGGGCAGGGCGGCCGCACAACAGAGGGGACGCTGACCGGCAGGGCCTAGCGGTGGATGTCTCCATCTCTCTTCAGGCGCCACCAGAGGGCCGGGTAGGCCGAGCGGAGCGTCGAGCCGCCGACTTTACGGAAATCGATCATCGGCAGGTCGACCCGGTCGTACGTGCCGGCCGAGCCGTCCATCCGCATGACGTTGGTCTTCCGGCGGTTGCTGTGCCTGGCCGAGATTGTGTAAGGTCCCCAGCCGCGGTGCATCAGCCAGCCGTCGTAGATTCCGGCCACGTCGCTGGTCTGCTTGATATCCGAGAGTTTGCGCAGGAAGACCCTGCCGGTATTGTCCTGGGGGATCTTGCTGAAAGCATAGCGGTCGACATAGTAGCTGTCGGCGCTGATGCCGTAGCTGCTGTGGACGTAGAAGGTCCTGCCCGTCGTCGTCGAGCGGTGGGGATACGTGGAGTCGAATTCCGGTTCGGTGAAGGTCGGGTCGGAGATCCAGGGGTAGGGCAGGTCCTTGACCCTGCCGTTGTCACCGGGGCAGCGGAAGGCTGAGGTCGTGGACTTCAGGTCGTCCTTGTCGTCGCTGGGGGTACCTTCCACCAGTTTGGTGTTATGCAGAATAGTCACCCAGGAATCCCTTCCCTTCATGTCGCCATCGTTATCTCCGTCCTTGAAGCCATCCAGGGCTGGGAAAATGTAGCCGTGTTGTTCGTTGGCGTAGAGGCCCAACCCCGTGCCGACCGCCCGAAGGTTCGTCAGGCAGGTTGTCGACTCGGCCAATTGCTTGGCCTGGCCCAGCGAGGGCAGGAGAATCGAGACGAGCAGGGCGATAATCGCAATTACCACCAGCAGTTCAATCAGGGTAAAAGCCGCCGGTCTATTGGCGCGATCAGGGCGGGAAAACATGTTGATCTCCTCTTAAGATCCGAATTTCCTGGTGCAATTGCAGGATGTGTCAGTGCCGTTTGCACGCAAACAGGTCTTTCGATATCACCGATTCTAGCATATCCTGAGGGCATCCCCAAGCCCTTTTATCAGGCCGAGAGGCCCGGGAGGCTACAATGTTCAAATCCACCATCTGGGTGATTCTGACGGTATGTCTGACCGCTGCGGCGCAGGCTCCAGTCCCCCTGGCCGAGCATCCCAGACCGCAGCTGCGCCGGGACGTCTGGATGAACCTCAACGGCACGTGGCAGTTCCAGTTCGATCCGAACCAGCAAGGCCAGCAGTCCGGCTGGCAGAAATCCGACGCAGCCGAGTTCGGTTCCCGCATCGTCGTGCCGTTTGCCTGGCAGTCCAAGGCTTCAGGACTGGCCAAAGCAGACGCACGGGGGGCCGGTTGGTACCGCCGGACGTTTGAACTGCCGGCCGGCTGGAAGGACGACCCCCGACGCCTCTGGCTGCGGATCGAACGGGCCGACCACGAATTGACAGCCTGGGTCAATGGGCAGCTCGTAGGCAGCCATGCCGGGGGATACAGCCCGATGGCGTTCGATATCTCTGAAGCGGTCGACCGCAAGGGCCCCAACGTGCTGACCATCCGCGTCGTTGACCACCAGAGACTCGACCAGCCCACCGGCGACCAGACGCTGTATACCCCGGTCAGTGGGATCTGCGGTACGGTCTGGCTGGAACTGGCCCCCGCCACGCGGATCCTGTCGGTCGGCGGGGGACGCGTCCAGATCGCCTCGGGCGACCGCAACGTGACGTACGAACTCTCGGCCACAGGCGAGGCCATCGACAGTGACAAGATCGAGTCCTGGCCGCGGTTTACCTCCGGGCGGACCCGGAAAGCCCAGGTCAAGCTCGCCCTGCCTCTGAAGCAGGAGTTTCAGTCGGACGGGTGGCGACCCGGTGCGCCGAAACTCGTCGACATCCGCTTGACGCTGCGTCCAGTCGAAGGGGACGGCCCAGCCGACGTGGTCGACACCTACATCGCTCCCGGTGGTCGTCCGCGGGCCCGGCCGATCAACAACCGTCTCCGAGAGATCTTCCACGTCGGCGACAAACCGGTATGGCTGGCCGGGGCGGGTTACACCGCCCGCTGGCCGGAAACGCTGACCACACCGCCCAGCGACGAAGCGATCATCCGCGATATGCAGATCGCCAAGTCCATGGGCCTGAACCTGCTTCGGCTGAAGGGTACGATTCCCACACACCGGATGGTCTACCACGCCGACCGTCTGGGCGTAGTGCTGATGGTGGATCTGCCTTCGGCCCGGTCGATCGAGTTCGTCGATCGCCAGGACGCCTCGGAAGACTGGGGCGGCGGAATCATGGGCGTCAGCGAGAAGTGGTTCTGGACCCTGCCTTGGGACCGGATGTGCCTCGAATTCATCCGCAACTACGCCGCGGCCCCGTCGATCTGGTTCGTCACCGAGTCGCAGAGCCGCCTGGACATCGGCGACGCCGGCTACCACGAGAAGCTGCTGCACTGGCTGCACTGGCGGTGGCATGACCTGTACTCGTGGGGCCAGTTCCTGGCGGTCGAGTGGCACGGCAACTCCGGCCGATGTATCCAGCCGGACTGGTGGGACCTGACGCTGAACACGCAACGTCCGGCTGCGGCGCGGGCAAGCCTGAAAGCCCAATTGGCCCGAAACCGCTATCGAGTCTTCGAAGAAGAGACGGTCAACAACACCGACCAACGGGCCGAGACAATCCTTGTCTCCGAATTTGGTCGGGCCGACTGGTGGACGCGCGACACCGAAATCGCCAGCCACCTGGTCGAACTGGCCGGTGTGGTTCGTTCGACACCCGACAGCCTGGCCGGGATGATCTGGTGCGACTTGACCGATACGGAGTTCGAGAAGTACGGGCTGGTCGAGTACGACAGGGCGGCAAAGGTCTTCGACCTGGACCGCCTGTTGAAAGGCTGGCAGGTGCGGGATCTGTTCGCGCCGGTCAGCCTCTCGCTGGACGGCCCGTTGCTGCGAACCGTCCGCGGCGGAAGCAAGCTGGGCCTGGGAGGCACGCTGTTTATCGGGCACGCCGATCCGGTCGCCCAGCCGATCCGGCTGCAGTGGCAGTTCAGCTTCCGCGACAGTCTCGGACAACTCCGCCAGTTGCCCGAGAAAGAGTTAACCTTCGCAGTAGCTTCCCGCCTGAACCGGTTCGCGCCACTGTCGTTTGCCTCGCCGGCCATCGACGTGCCCGACCAGAAAGGAATGCTGATTGTCAGCGTTACAGAGCCCGCCAGCGGCGCCAAGGCGGCCGCCGTGCTGGAGGTGGATGCTCCCGCTGCCATGCCCCGGCCGGACCAGTTGGCCCTGCAGTGGCTGCCCGGCGACTATGTCGACGCTGCCGGTGAGTGGATCGGCTCTACCGCCCGTACCGGCCAGCAGAAGCTTGCCATCGAGGGCAGGGGCGAGGTGACATATCGCTTCTCCCTGCCGGCGAACCTGCCCGATGGGGCACCGGTCGGCGGGCGTGTGGTCTTCGAGGCCGGCAGCTGCGCCGGGGACGGCAAGGTCGATATCCGCATGCCCGGCTACCAATGGTCCGGCAAATGGAACCTGCTGCACCAGGAGGATTACCGCGTGGCGCTGTCGGGTGACGAACTGACGCACCAACGCCTGGCCAAGGGGTACCCGCAGACGGACGCGTCGGCCTGGCCGAGCCAGTGGAAACTGACTCTGGCCGGCCAGCCGGTCGGCTGGGGCAGGCTCGACAATGACTGGGCCGGGGCCGCCGGCGCGCTCTCCAACCGCGTTGGGATCGACGAGGGCAGCTACGGTCAGCTGGTCGAGGTCCCGCTGAAAGCAGACCTGCTGGCGAAGGTATGGAAGGCGATCCGAGACAACAGCGGCCAGGTGGAATTGAAGCTCGCATTTTCGGGCCTCAAGGACCACCAGCCATCCGGCGGGCTGAATCTCTACGGCGACCGGATGGGGGCCCACGCCGTGCCGATGACGTTGCTTCTGAACTGGGATAAGCCCGCCGACGGACTGGGACGGGCCGTCCGCGTTATTCCCGACCATGCCCATTGGCAGCGCGAGAACCCGTACGTGACGAAATGGCAGGGGCTGATCGCCGACAGAGAGCTCGCCAAGGCATGGCAGGCCGATGGTTTCCAGTCGATACAGGCCCAGCCGACGGTCTTTGCCTCCAGCCGCGGGCGGACGGTTCAGCCTCCCCCGCATCGCTTGATGCTGGTGGATCTGACCCGCCCCGGCTCTGCTGTTCAGGGCCAGCCCGAGGCGATCCTCAAGTCGTACATCCACCTGCCCGAGGGGCGAAAGGTCGCCTTCTGGACCGGCGGGACCCACCCCTGGAAGTTGACCGTGGTTCGCCCGGACGGCAGAGAGCTCAAGCCCATAGGCCTGTACCACAAGTGGATCGGGGTGATGCCCGAGGCCCGAATGGGAGTCTACGACCTGCCGGCCGGGACCAGCGAAATCCGCATATGGACCCGCCGGACCTGGCCGACACCGTGGCAGGTCAGCCTGAAAGTCACCGACCAGCAGGGGCAGACCATGAAAGATGTCAAACTGTCGGACGAGAAACCCCACAGGCCCAACGCAGGAGAGTAACATGCCCATTCGCTGGGGAATCATCGGTTGCGGCGACGTGTGCGAGGTCAAATCCGGGCCCGCATTCCAGAACGTCCCGGACAGTCAACTGGTCGCCGTGATGCGGCGCGATGCAGCCAAAGCTGCCGACTACGCCCGTCGCCACGAAGTGCCACGCTGGACCGCCCACACCGACGAGATCATCCAGGCCGATGACGTCGACGCCGTCTACATCGCCACGCCCGTAGGCAGCCACGCCGAGTACGCTTTGGCTGTCGCTGCGGCCGGCAAGCCCTGTTACGTCGAGAAGCCCATGGCCCGGAACGTGACGGAGTGCCGCCGGATGGTCGATGCCTTTCAGGCTGTCGAGCAGAAGCTCTTCGTCGCCTACTACCGGCGCGGCCTGGACCGCTTCATCCGCAGCCGGGACCTCATCGCTCAGGGGCGGCTGGGACAGGTCACCAGCGTGCACTACCGCTACGCGAGGCGGTGGGATGATTCCCGCACATGCCAGCTGCCCTGGCGCGTCGATGCAGCTCTGGCCGGTGGGGGTTTCGTTATGGACCTGGGATGTCATCTGCTGGACATCCTGGACTTCCTGCTCGGGCCCATCGGGAAGGTCTCGGGCCTGGCGGTGAACCTGGCCGGCAGCTACAGCGTCGAGGATAACGTGGTAATGCACATGCAGTTTGCCGATGGCCCGGTCGGTACGTGCGCATGGAACTTCGCCTCGGACCAGCCACAGGATCTGATCGAGATCTGCGGGACCGAGGGGCAGCTTCGGCTGAGTTGCTTCGGCAACGAACCGGTCGAACTACGGCGGGGCGACGCAATCGAGACGTTCGCTCTGCCCAACCCGAAGCATATTCAGCAGCCGTTGATCCATTCAATTGTCGACGACCTGCTCGGGCGGGGGGACTGTCCGTCAACCGGCGTCTCGGCCGAGCGGACCAGCCGCGTGCTGGACGATGTGCTGGAAAGCTACTACGGCTGTCGGTCGGATGCGTTCTGGGACCGGCCTGAGACCTGGCCCGGGCGGCCTCAGGGCTGAGGACGCAACCAGGTGTCGGTTCGGAACGGCCCAGCCGGCAGATTCGCCGTGTTGTAGAGGTCTATCGGGCCTGGATTGGTCGCCCAGAGATACCGCACCGACGTCGGGTGTTCGACCTGGGGCGACCAGACGACAACCCGATCGCCCTGGATTCTCGCCTCCGCCCAATGCCACTTCTCGCCATCGCCGGTGATCACAAACCCGTTGATGTTCTCGTCGTCGCCGCGGTTGACCAGCCCCTGTCCGGTGCTCTTGAAGCGGATGATCACCTTGCTGTCTCTGACCCGGTGGCTCAGGTAGGTCGGGCCTGCCTCCACGGTCTCAAATCCGTAGGTGCGTTTCAGCGCCAGACCCGCCAACCGCCGGCCGACCGTCTGCTTGTCGCGCGGGTGGACGTCTCCCGCGTCACCTGCGTCGATCGTCACCACAAGGCCCGAGCCAGGCGTCCGGTGGGCGGTGTGGGCCTGGGCCTCGCGGATCCACGCCCAGCCTCCCTGGTTGGGCGCCTCGGGGACGGGGCCGAAATTGGCCAACTGCACGATATAGAAGGCGAAATCGTTGAGCTGCCCCCAGTTCCTGCGCCAGGTACGGATCAGCAGAGGCAGCAGTTCGCCGTATTCTTCGGGCCGGCCGGCGTTGGACTCGCCCTGATACCAGATGGTCCCGGCAATGGCATAGGGGATGATGGGGGCGATCATGCCGTTATAGATCCCCGCCGGCCGGCGGGGGTCGTGCTTTGACTGCCCGTCCGGGTCCTCCCGGCTCACTTGCCGGGCCTGTTCCAGGCGCGCGGCAAAGGTGTCGCTGCCGGCCAGGGCTTCTTCAGGGGTCCAGGCCTCGGCCAGCCCCCCCGGCCAGGCCGCGTCGATCAGGCCGATCGGCACGTCGAGGTGGTCCTGTAACTGCCTGCCGAAGAAGTATCCTACGGCCGAGAATCCTCCGGCGGTTTCCGGCGTGCAGACCTGCCATGACGCGTCGATGTCCCATTGCGTCGTTCTCGCGGTGCGGCGGGGGATCTTCAGCAGGCGGAGTTTCGGCCGCTCTGCAGCCTCCACCTCCTGCTTGCCATTGTGCGCCTTGGCCAGTGGCCAATCCATGTTCGATTGGCCCGAGCAGACCCAGACCTCGCCGATCCAGATATCTTCCCGCAACTGGTGGCCCGTGCCGGTGACGCTGAGCAGATGGGGGCCTCCGGCGGGGAGGGGATCCATGACGACAAGCCATTTGCCCCCAGGCCCGGCCGCGGTCTTTTTGCGTTGTCCTGCCAGGTGGACGGTGATTTCTTTGCCGGGCGTGTCCCAACCCCAGATCGGCAAGGGCAGGTCGCGTTGGAGCACGGCGTGGTCGGAGAAAATCATGGCCAACTGCAGAGGTCGATTGGCGGTGGGCCTCGGCCCGCAGCCAACCGATCCCAGGGTAATAAGAGCCGCCGCTGCCAACGTTGAAGTCCGGAGCAATCTGCCAGCCATGGAGTTTCCCTGATCGAGAGGAATCGACCCTGTACGCGTCATCTTGGCATGATCTTTATATACGGTCAGTCGACAGAAGTGTAAAGCGTCGCAAGGAATCGCTGGCCAAATCGCCCGGAATTCGGTAAGAAGGTACCCGCCGAAACCCACCGAACCGCGATGGGTTGAAGTTCGACCGCCCCCGGGAACCCGGCCACTGCCACCCTCGGCCGGTCGCTGGGGCCAATCCAGAGAACAATGTACAACGGGCCGATTGCCCCGACAGGGACCTGCCGGAGTCCCGGAAATCCGCACAGGCCCCCTGCAAGCTTGACAACAAGGCTGGTATCTATGAACGCTCGACAGGTTGCGCTGGTACTGATCGCTCTGGGAGCTGTCGTCCTGCTCTCGACGTGGGGATCTGTGGCCGACTGGACCGAAAACGCCATCCGCGGGGGTCAAGTCGACCGCGATCAGGAAGTCGTCTACTGGACCTCCAGCGGCTCGCCGCAGAATGAACTCAAGCGGGCCCGGCAGTTCGAGCAGCGGCATCCGAACGTCAACATCGATCCGAACTTCCGCCAGACCGGCGGGCTGCAGGATATCCTCTTCGTCAGCTTCCTCTCGGGCAATCCCCCGGATTACATGTCCGTCAAGGGCAACGAACTGCGCGATTTCGTCGAGATCGGCGGTGTCTATCCGCTGGATGAACTGGTCGAGGCTGAGAACAAGAAGCTGATGGCCCAGCGCGGCCAGACCTATTTCGACCAGTTCCTGATGGGCAAGGCCCGGGTCTACCGCTTCACGGTCGATCCGGACGACCGCTTCCTGCGAGAGATGGACAAGTATCCGCTCGAAGCGGCGCGGCTGTTGAACATGCACGGCAAGATTGTGGGACTGCGCGACATGCCCTCGCCGGACACGCTGACCTACAACAAGCGGATTTTCCAACTGGCGGCCCGGGAATTCCCATCCGCCGGTTTGGTTGACGAAAATGACGAGCCCATCCCCCCGAAGACATGGCTGGATCTCTACGAGAAGGCCCGCGTGATCACCGAGTATGGGAGGATCGAGGCCCAGCGCCGGGGGCTGTCGACACCGGTGACCTACGGCATCGTCATCCAGGGCCAGGAAAAACGCGACATCATGCGCGGCATTCGACCGTTGGCGCGCCGGGCGGGGACCGACGCCTTCGCCTTCCAGGGCGACACCAAAACCGTCATCACCAATATCGAGAAGGGCACTGATGCCTCGGAAGGGATCATCAAGGAATGGTCCGGCAAGCCCATCGGATACTTCGAGTATCATCACCCGGCGAACCTGGCGGCCTTTGCGCTTCTCAAGAAGCTCCGGACCGAAGGCCTGGTCCTGCCCGGCACGAAGGCACGCGGTTACGAACAGGCCCGTACAGCCCTGGCCCAAGGCGAAGCGGCCATGCTTATCGATGGATACCACGCCGCCCTGATCGGGGCCGAACGCGTCCCCTGGGCAGCCCAGGACCTTGGTTCGGCCCCCGTGCCCAAACCTTACCACGCACCGGGAGAGGGACTCGATGAGCAGGCCATCGAGGCCGAGAAGCAGAAGCTTCACAATCTGCTTGCGCTGGACAGGCTGGACATCGAACTGTCCCCGGGCAACAAACTGCCCTGGACCGCCAAGGAAGAAGTCCAATTCTTCACTTCCATGGTCCGTCACCCGCAAGCCGCCTGGGACTGGATCCATTTCGCCAACAGCAGCGAAGAGATTCTCAAATCGGAATGTCGCCGCGGTACCGTCCAGTTTGTCGAAGAGGCCCGACGTCACCTGGGCGATCCCGAATGGTTCCCGTATCCCTACCAGAAGCAGGTCTATGACATCGTCGAGAACCACTCGACACTCTGGCCCGAAAAGCCCATGCACGGGCCTGTCGGCGGTGCTACCGACCAGGATATCTTCTACAAGTACTACTACGAAGATCTCGGTGGCGACGCCGGGTCCGACGACCTGGCCCAGATGCTCAGCCAGGCCCGCGAAGAACTCAAGAAATTCTCCGCAGGGGCCAATCGAGACCTGGCCCGGCGCATCGTCGACGGTCAGTTGGCTCCGGGCAACTGGACCTTCCCCAGGTGGGACCCGTCCCAGGGTGAGACCTTCTACAACATGCAGCAGAGCGGCACGCAGGACCCGCAGACCGCCCGGCGCATCGAACAACTGAAGCAAAACCTCGTCGAACTGGGGCGCAAACATCCGGAGCTGAACCTGCTCGATGAAGACCGAGAAAGCATCGCCGGGGACATCTGGACGTATCGTCCCCCGACGACCGCCTGGCAGGCCTTGTGGATTCCCGGTCTGATCATCCTCGTCGCCCTGGTCTGGTTGGGCCTGCGGGCTTATTCGGATATGAGACACAGCAGACCCATGTTGCGGAGCACGTTCCGGAGCATGTCTCTTGGCCGGGCCGGCTATCTGTTCATCCTGCCCGGGATGATCCTGCTGTTCGCCTTCGCGATCTACCCGGCGATCTACCAGTTCTACCTCGCCGCCCACAGCGGCCAGGGGCTGGGACAGATGAACTACGTCGGCTGGGAGAACTTCGAACGGATCCTCAACCCGTTCTCCGAGCGGTTCGACGAGGTGTTCTGGATGAAGGTCGTGCCGAACACGCTGCTGTTCATGCTGGTCGTTACGGCCGGACAGATTACCATCGGCCTGGTCTTCGCCAGCATGCTCAACTTGCCGCTACGAGGCAACCGGGTCTATCGCGTGCTCTACTTCATCCCGCTGGTGACTTCTCTGGCGATCGTCAGCGTGATCCTGCTGGGCATGCTGGCCGGCGAAGACAGCGGGATCAACCAGATCCTTCACCACATCGGCTGGGAGAACCTGCCCTATTACCTGGGCCTGGCTGAAGCCCCGGGCGACATGCCCGACCTGACCAGCAGCAAGTACGGTCTGTGGACGGTGATGGGGGTGGTGATCTGGCACGGCCTGCCGTACAACATCATCCTCCTGCTGGCCGGCCTGCAGGCAATCTCGCCGAGTCTGTACGAGGCGGCGAAGGTCGACGGGGCCAACCCGCTGCAGCGGTTCTGGAACGTGACGATTCCGGAGATCATCCCGATTTTGATCATCATCACCTTCAATGCGTTTATCGGGGCGGCCCGGGCGTTCTCGGCGCCGTTCATCCTGACCCAGGGCGGGACCGATCACTCCAGCGAACTGGTCTCGACCTATATCTTCAAGAAAGGCTTCCTCAAACCCGAGGGCCAGGTCCCGGATCTGGGCTACGCCGCGGCACTGGGAGTGATTTACTCTCTGCTGCTTGCAGTGCTGACGATCACCAACGTGGTCATCGTCGCCAGGCGATGGAAACGCCGGCTCGATACCGAGCGGCGGGTGGACCTGGAGAAGAAGGCAGAACTCGGCGTGGAAGCGGAGGTGCTCGGTGCCAGATAAACCCCGGGACAAGACCGAGAAGATGCAGCAGATCCTGCCCCGCGGCGGGACGCGCAGGTCAGTGGGCACGTACGTTCGGTACAACTGGTGGATCGTGCTGGTCCATCTCGTGCTGATCGGCTTTGCGGTGGTGAACCTCTACCCGTTCATCTGGATGGTCGGATCGAGCCTGAAGACCGAGGCAGAGGCCTCCAGTGAGATGTTCAGCCCCATACCGGGCAAGAAGTACCAGTTGGGCCCGCAGTTCTCCCTGCAGGACGTGCTGCCGGTGACAATCAAGAGCGGACTGGACAGAGAGTCCACCCCCACCGGCGAAGACCTGACGGACCTGCGCCAGCGCCTGCTGGTGATCGATCAACTCCAGCGCCGCATGCTGGAGAACAATCTGCGCAGTCTGCTGAGTCCGACACGGAAAAAGTGGGCCGAGCAGCAAGGCGATGAAGCGCAGCTGTCCGAGCCGATTGAGACACTGATCGATCTGGGCCTGCTGCAGCGAGACGGTGCATCCTACTGGTTGACCGATACGGCTGCGGCCGGGCAGAACCTGCCCGAGATGAGCGAATACCAGAAGGCCCTGTACACGCAGGTGCGCACCGCGCAGCTGCTGACCGCAAAGGGATACTCGATCTCGACCAAGCAGTCGATTTCCGAATCGACACAGGACATCAGCGACTTGGAGAAGCTGGGTGTTTTCGAGCAGGTCCTGTCGGCCGAGGATCCGCTGGGTCCGGCCTGGCAGCTTGCTCCGGGCGCCCGGCATGAGATCTACCGGGACATGCTGCCCCGGCAGATCCTGACGCTCTGGTCCATGCACGACGAGAACGTCCGGCGGGCCGAGAGTCGCGACGTTTTCGCCGCCAACAGCTGGAAGGCGTCCTCCTATTCCGAGAACTACTCGCTTGCCAGTGAACAGCGTGCCGGCGAGGAACTGGCCGAGTTGGCAGATCGCGGCCTGCTCGAAGATGCCACCGTACAGTGGATGAACTACTGGGTCGTGCTGATGGAAGAGAATTTCCTGCTGCACTTCCTGACCTCGACGGTCATCACCGTCGTGGTGGTTTTCGCCACCGTTCTGGTCTCGTCGATGCTCGGCTTTGCCTTGGCGCGGATCCAGTTCCCGGGCAAATTCCTGGCCCTGGCGGCGGTCATCGCAGCGAGTATCCTGCCGGCAGAGGCGAGGATCATCCCGATCTTCAAGATGCTCCTGGGCCTGGGCCTGGTGGACAATCTCTGGGGCATGGTGCTCTGGCTGACGAGCTTCGGTGTGGGCAACTCGCTGCTGATGGCGGGCTTCTTCCTGACCCTCCCTCCGGAAGTCGACGAGGCTGCCGAAGTCGATGGGGCAGGCACGTTCCGCAAGTTCTTCGACGTGGCCCTGCCAATGGCACGCCCGATCGTCATGACTGTCGGCATGTTCGCCTTTCTGACCAGCTGGAACAACTTCCTGGTTCCGCTGCTGTGTACGATCTCCCGACCCAGCATGCAGCCGTTGGCCGTGGCGGTCTACAACTTCCAGCAGGGCCACCAGGGCAAGTTCCATCAGATCAACGCGGCGGCATCGCTGATGATCGTCCCGGTGATTCTGCTGTTCCTGTTCGTCCAGAAACACGTGGTCAAAAGTATCGCAGTCGGAGCGGTGAAAGGGTAAACTGTCAGGGCGACCCTGTCTGCGCGGCGGCGACCGGCTGCTGTCGCAGCTTGCCCCGGAGACCGAGTTTGGGCCCGAACGCTTCGACAGACCAGGATGGCACTGTTCCCCCGGCGAGCACCGAACAACTGCAGCAGCGGTGTCGGCAGCTGGAGGAGGAGAACCGCAAGTTGCGCGCCGTCAGCGGCAGTCTGCAGGCGTTCGTCCATGCCCATCCGGACCTGGGGTTCATCTTCGACTCCGACGGGATGTACCTGGAGATTATCGCACCACACGAAGACCTGCTCTACGCCGAGTACGAGAAGCTCAAGGGCAAGCGGTTCGATGAACTCTACCCGGCAGAAGAGGCAGAGAAGTACCTCTGTACCGTCCGCAAGACCATCGAGACCGGCCAGCCGCAGGTAATGGAATACCAGATGCGCGTCCCGGCGGGACTTCGGTGGTTCGAGGGCAGAACCTTCCCGATCATCCCGAGTGTCTCGGACAAACCCACGGTTGTTTGGATCAGCCGGGACGTGACCGACCGCAAGGCCACCGAAGACATGCTTCGCGAGGCGCACGAGATGCTCGAACAGCGCGTCCACCAGCGGACCGGAGAACTGGCTGCCTCTGAACAGGCCCTGCGCCAGAGCGAACAGCGGCTGCGGTCGGTGCTCGCCAACCTGCCCGGCGTGGTCTACCGCGTCTCCGGCGGATTCGACGGGGTAATCGTCTACGCTTCGGAAGGCATTGAGCAACTGGCCGGTGTTTCGGCCGAGGACTGGATCGGTCAGCCGGCTGTAAAGTGGCGGGAGCACATCGCCCAGAGCAACAGCGAGGCGATCGAACACGCACTGGAGGAGCGTTTCGAGAACGGGCAGACCTATCTGATGGAGTACCAGATCCGCCACGCCGACGGTACACCCAAGTGGGTCGAAGACCGCGGCACGGTCTTCATCAATCAGGCCGACGGCCAGTACTACGACGGGATGATCCTGGACATTACCCCTCGCAAAGATGCCGAGGCCGCGCTGACCCGATTGCACGCCCAGATCACTGCGGCCGAGGAAGAATACCGCTACCATGTCGCCAGCGACCTGCACGATTCGGTGGGCCAGAAACTCGTCGCCCTCATGCTGAATCTCCGGAGCATTGGCGACGAGCTTCGCAGCGGCGGTCGAGTCGACCCCGGACTGGTCGATCAACTCTCCAACAGCTGTGCCGATACCATCCGGGAGATCCGGTCGCTCTGCCACGGCCTCTATCCGCCTCTGCTGGAGGAGCGGGGTCTGGCTCTGCCCCTGGCCGGTTTGGTGGGACGCTACGACCGGCTGAAGAAGGACCTGCAACTGAAGATTCCCGATTCGCTCAGCAAGCTGCGATTCGGCAAGGACGTGGAGATCGCCCTGTTCCGAATCTGCCAGGAAGCCCTCAACAACGCCATCCGTCACAGCCAGTCCGACGCGATCCGGGTTGAACTGGCCCGCCAGGAGGATCAGCTTGTCCTCTCGGTGGCGGACAACGGTTCAGGTTTGCCCGACCATGCCGTCGAAGGCCTTGGCCTGAAGACCATGCGCAATCGGGCCGAAGCAGTGGGGGGGAAGCTCGAACTGAACTCCGGGCCAACCGGCACGGTCGTCACCGTATCCCTGCCGTTCAGACCCGTCAATTGATCTGCTGCAGGATCCGCTCGAAAGCCAGGGCGTTCTCTGCCGCCTGGCCGCGATGACAGTTGTTGAAGAAGACATAGATCTTCTCCGCCTGGCGGTCGAGCAGTTCACGCCACTGCACAGCCAATTCCCGCAGCTCCTGCTGGTCGTAGAAGTAGTCGTACCGGTCGCCTCCGCCCTCGTACCAGTTCCCTGCAATCCGCGAGTGCAGCCGCAGGTACCCCACGCCATTGGTCGCCGACGGTGCGTGGTGGTATAACAAGTCGATGTCCGGCGCGTCGGGGATGACGAGGCTGACATTCCGCTCTGCCAGGTCATCGGAAACCTGCTGATGCTGCCAGCTGCGATGGCGAAACTCGACCGCGACAGGGACGGGGCAGAAGTCTGCGATTGTCCCGGCCAGGAACTTCCGGTTGGCGATTGTGCGGTGGAAAGATTGAGGGAACTGCAGCAGCACGCCGGCGAGTTTGTCCATGCTGATAAGCGGTGCCAACGCGTCGATGAATGGCCCAGCCGCGTTGCGGTCCTGCCGGTGCGTGGTAGCCTGGTTGGCCTTGACCCAGAAATCAAAACCCGGGGGGCTCTTGCGGGCCAGGGCGTCGAGTGTGCGTGCAGCGGGCATCCGGTAGTATGTGTAGTTGACCTCGACGGTACGGAATGCCTGGACGTACGAGGCGAACATTTCCCGTTTGGTTGTCCCCGGCGGGTAGAAGGGGCCCACCCAGTCCAGGAAGGACCATCCGCTGGTGCCGATGCGGAACCGGGAGGTGAATTGGCCGGCCTGCGTGGTCATTTCGCCTGGTCGGGCAGTTGCCCGTCGCGGTCGTGGCCGTCCCGGATCTTCTGGAAATTCGGCGTGCGGGATTCTTCCTCCGCCAACGGCTGTTTCTGGTTCGGGTCGGCGTAGAGGTGCACATTGTCCCAGCGATATTCCCCGGGCGGCCAGTAGGAGTAGATCTGGATCTGCAGTTTCTCGACGTTGGCGGGCAGTCCTCCCCGGGGCGGGAAGGGGGCGGCAAAGTGCGTCCACTTTCCCTTGCCCTCGCCGCAGTTGAGATACCAGCGGTAGCATTCCCGCATATAGGATTCGGGGTGTTCCCTGGCGTCCTTGTCGATCAGGGCCTTCTGGCGGGCCTCGGGCAGGGCGGCGAACTGCTCGGGCGTCATGTCCATCGCAGCCAGGCGGGATTCAGGCACGCCGTCGGTGGCGTGTTTCGTCCGCCGGAAGCCTTTGACAAAGACTTTTGCTCCTCCCTGTCCCCAGTGATCGGCGACGAGCCAGTACCGCCGGCCGGGCGTCGCGTCGATCCACTCGCTGCGGAAATGCACGCCTTCCAGACCTGCCACCGAACCGTAGCTGGTATCCCTGCGAATCTTCGGCGGATTCTCCGGAGACGCCTGGCCCAAGCGGATCTTCCGCTTGTAAGCCAGCCATGGGTCGCGGGCCAGGTCGGTCCGGACACGCAAAATATGGCCATGTTCGGCCTCGGTTCTCTCCAGGAAGGTCGAGAGGTTATCCGCCGCCTCCCAGCCGACGGCGCCTTTCTCGAAGCTGCCGTTGGCGTTCAGCGGCGGGCCGAAGTTCTTCGGCTCCGGCTCGTCGCCGTACTGCGGGGGCACCCACTCGGGTTTGCCGGTAACCGCTTCGACAATCGCCTTGCCCAGAACAGCCCGCCACCGTTTGGAATCGTCGGAGAAGGCTTTTACCCATCCATCCGGCTGGGGGCCTGTCAGGTCTATGCAGCGAATGTCCGCCCGATAGCCGCCATCCTGCTTGACCACCTGCCCGTAGAGCAACAGGTTGATTCCCCAGTGCTTCTGCATCTTCTCGGCTGCGCCGGCTGGGTCTGAGGCCAGGGCGATCGGACCGGTCATCTCCTGCGTGCTGAGACGGTCGATGACCTCCCAGCTTTCGTGGCGCCGCAGCCGCAGCCGCAGCGAATCTGCCAGGGCCTTGCCTTCCTCGCCGCCGCCGAAGTCGGCGACCATGAGGTACACCTTCGCCGGTGGGTCAGCAGCCGCCAGGCCAGACACAACCAGCAGGACGCAGGGCAGGATGAACTTGCAGCAATATCGCATCTCATGCATTATACAGATTCAACCCATCTCTGGTCAGAAGGACCTGCGAACCGATGCAGATTCAGGATGCTCGAAATCCGGCCGAAATCCAAGCCGCTGGACAACTCTTCGGCGCCTATGCAGAAGAACTCGCCGTCGACCTTTGTTTCCAGGGCTTTCAGCAGGAAATCGCCGCCCTGCCGGGCAAATACGCTCCGCCGGACGGGTCGTTGCTGCTGGCGACCGAAGACGGCCAGCCCGTCGGCTGCGTCGCGATGCGTCCGTTGGCCGACGGAATTGCGGAAATCAAGCGTCTCTACGTTCGACCGTCCTGTCGAGGCAGAGGCATCGGCAGGCAGTTGAGCGTGGCGATCTGCGACCGGGCGAGGGACCTGGGGTATCGTCTCGTGCGGCTGGACACGCTGCGGCGGCTTCAGCCGGCGGTGCGGCTGTACGAATCGCTGGGATTCGTCGAGATCGATGCCTACTACGACAACCCGCTTGACGGGGTGGTGTACATGCAGAAGAGCCTCTAGCAAGCTCAGGCAGGGAGAATCTACATGCTGATACCGTGGAAGGTCGACGTGTACATGGAGCGTTACGGGCTGGTCAATTACGGTCTGTTGGCATTGCTGCTTATCGTGTACCTGGCCTGTCCGCCGGGCAGTGAGCCGTGGATGGAATGGGCGGGAATCGAGATGCAAACCGACTGGCAGGGCCGGCCCTTGTCTTTTGAGCTGACCACCGAAGAGCACTCTCTGCTGGTCCTGTCGGTCAGTGCGACCCTGCTGCACGCGGGTTTTCTGCATCTCTTGGGCAACTGCCTGTTTCTCTGGGTGTTCGGAAATTCGGTGAATTGTAAGATCGGCCATCTGCCCTATGTGGGGTTGTACCTGCTGTGTGCGATGGCAGGCTCGATGGCGCATTACGGGTTCGACGGCGGACCGGCGGTGGGGGCCTCGGGTGCAATCTACGGGATCATGGGGGCGTTTCTGATACTCTATCCCCGCAACGACATTTACGCGTTGTTCTGGATGCCGTTTACCGTGTTGCTCCGGCCGGTGCGGTTCTCCAGCATCTGGGCGATCGTGCTCTGGGTTGGCTGGGATGCAGCCTGGATGATCTCCGGTGCCGAGACGAATGTGGCGCTCTGGGGTCACATCGGCGGTTTCCTGGCCGGCTTTGTTGTGATGATGGCCGCTGTGCTGGCCGGTTGGGTGCGGCCTACAAGCGACGAGCAATTCCTGCCCGAACTGGTGGGGCTGAAGGAAAGGACCTGACAGGCATCTTGCATCGGCGGCGGTTGCGGGCGAAACTACCGGCTTGGGCCTGTCGTGGGATCGGACGGGCCGGTTTCCAAACCGCCAGATGGAGAGACGCATGTTCCAGATTGCCGATCGCGGCAGCACGCCGGTCCGGGAGGTTCTCGGTGGCTTGACGACATTCCTGGCCATGAGCTATATCCTGTTTGTTCAGGTGGGCCTGCTCTCCGGCGTGGCGGGAATGGACGCCGGCGGCGTCCTGATGGCCGTGACGATCGCCTCTGCCGCGGCCTGCATCCTGATGGGCCTGCTGGCGAACTACCCGATCGCGCTGGCACCGGGGATGGGGCAGAATTTCTTCTTCCTCTCGATCGCGATGACCCTTGGCGCAGGCCAGTACGATGGTGGCTGGCAGAAGGCGTTGGCGTTGGTGGTCGTCGCCGGGGCGGTGTTCCTGGCCTTGGCGACGGTGGGGCTTCGCAGCAAGGTCCTCAACTCGATTCCGGACGCGCTGAAAAGCGGCATCGCAGCCGGCATCGGCCTGCTGATCGCGCGGGTGGGGTTCTCGATGGGTGGCCTGGAGCACGCGTTTGACTTGTCGGGAGAATACGGATCGGGCGTCGAGGCGATCAGTGCGTTCTGGACGTTCACGCCGGCCTGGCTGACGCTGCTGGGGCTGCTGGTGATGCTCGTTCTGGTCCGCCTGCGGGTTCACGGAGCGATCCTGATCGGCATCCTGGCTGCTACGGGTGTCTCGCTGGTACTGGGGGCTGCCCAACTGCAGGCACCATTCGCCCTGCCCGGTGGAATCCAGCACACTGCAGCCGGGGCGATTGAAGGGTTCGGCGGGCTGTGGAACACCGTGACTTCCGGATCCTGGGGGCAGATTCAGCAGGTGCTGATCCTGCTGTTTATCCTGCTGTTCATGGATCTGTTCGATACGGTGGGCACCCTGGTGGGCGTGACGCGGCGAGCGGGTCTCATGACGCCCGACGGCCACCTGCCCCGGGCCGAGCGGGCCTTGACTGCCGACGCGGCCGGAACGGTTATCGGCGGCATGTTGGGCACGAGTACGGTCACCAGCTATATCGAGTCGGTCACCGGCGTCGAGGCTGGGGCGCGGACGGGACTGGCGGCCATTGTCACCGGTGTTCTGATGCTGGCCGGGATGTTCTGCCTGCCGCTGGTGGAAATCGTCATGGGCGAGTACTATCTGGGTGCCGACCGGTTGTTTCCCACGGTGGCCCCGGCGTTGATACTCGTCGGGGCGATGATGGTCCGGGCGATCCGCGAGGTGGACTTCGAGGATGTCACCGAATACCTGCCCGTGCTGGTGATTCTGATCACCATGCCCCTGACGATGTCGATCGCTCACGGCATCGCGTTCGGGTTCGTCGCCTATGCGGCGGGCAAGCTGCTGACAGGCAAGGTCCGGGATTGCCCGCTGCTGGTCTACCTCTGCGCGGCGCTGTTCGTGCTCCGCTACGCCTGGCCGGTCTTCTGACTCATCGGGCCCCGAGGGCCTGGCGGATCGTCAAGGTCCTGCCCTTGCGTTTGACCGTCAGCGTGGCGGTGCGATTGGCCCCGGCATGGCGGATCATCGCGGCCAGCTGCATCGCGGTGGTTACCTTCTGGCCGTTGAAGGTCAGAATGATGTCCCCATTGTTGATTCGCCCAGCCGTGGCGGCGGCACTGTCGCTATCGACACCCACGACCTCCACCCCGGCCGGAGAATCCTGCAGGCGCAGGCCCATCGAGGCTTCGCCTGCGTGGGCAGGGGCGGAGAGCTCCTGCTGGAGCACCCACTCCTGCCAGTCCTTCTGGATCTGGTCCAGCCGGCCCGGCAGGGCGTACTGCAGCGCCGCGATGCCGTCTGGGTCCTGGTTATACGTCGCCTTGTACCGCTTGTACCACGTCCGCAGCCGGTCCTTCTCGTACAGGTAGAGCAGCAGGTAGCGGGACTGGGCATAGGCCAGGTTCGCCTGCTTCATGAACGCCTTGGCGTCCATTTTCAGCAGGTCTTTCAGGTCGATGGCGGTCTTGTTGCGGATCGCCCTCTGCAGCAGCCCCAGGCGTGGCCCGAGTTGGGGAACCAGCCCGGCCGGGGTGATCTGCACGTTCTCGAACAGCGTTGCCAAACCCTCGGCGATCCACGGGGGATGGACCTGTCTGCTCTCGGCCATGTCGGCGTGGTGCAGGGCGTGGGTGAACTCGTGGATCAGCACCGAGCCCCGGTCGATGCTGGTCACCCGCTGGTGGGCGGGCTCGTAGAACCCGATGACATTCTCTGCCGGCCTGCGGGCGCGGTAGTCCTCGATCGTCGGCAGGAGGATCGTGACATTCCACTGCAGGGGGCTGGTAAGCAATGTCCGGCGCTGGGCGTCAATATAGGCCGAGACCAGCCGGATCGTCTCTTCCCGGTGCTGGCGGTCCAGGGCGCTGATGTAGATGATATGTCGCCCGGTGTCGATCCGGGCCTCGTAGCCTTCCCCGAGCTGTTCGAGATGGCGCGCGGCGACAGCACGGGCCTGGCCCAGGCGATCGTCCGGGTCCTGCGCGCCGGCAGGGCCAGCCCAGAGGCCCCAGGCCAACAAGCCGATCAGGATGTGAGTGCGATTCGGGCGCAAATGATCTCCTCCAGGGTCAGCATCGGCCGGAAAGGGGAGAAGCTTTGGTAACGAATCAGTCCAGGCGGACGTCGAGAAGGCCCTCGAGGTCCTTGACCGCGTCGATCACATGGCCGATCGGCCTGCGGTTGGTGATTTCGACCTCCACGCGGACCGTCCGGATGCCATTGGTCAGATCATGGTGCAGGCCCGCCGGATGACACCGGGCGTCGAGCTTGGCCAGGGCCTCGGACAGGGCTTGGTCGCCGGGCTCGGCATCGAGCTGGAAGCGGGCCGTCAGTGTCATCTGCCTGCGGCTGGGTATCCGCCTGTCCAGGCCGCGCAGCCACCAGAGGCTGGTCAGGGTAATCGCGGTGGCGGTACCTGCTTCGATGAGCATGCCGAATCCGACGGCCAGGCCGATCGCGGCGGTGCACCACAGGCTGGCCGCAGTGGTCAGGCCCCGAACCTTTCCCGCCGACTGGATGATCGAGCCGGCCCCCAGGAACCCAACGCCTGCCATGACGCTGTAGGCGATCCGGGCAGGGTCGACACGGATGTTGGTGTCCAAGGCCGTGTTGTAGACCCGTTCGAAATTCAGGCTGACCACCATCGCCAGGGCCGAGCCCAGACAGACGAGCATCATTGTCCGAAAGCCGGCGCTGCGGCCGTGGTACTCCCGTTCGGCACCCAGTATGCCACCCAGCACCGCCGCGATGAGCAATCGCAGGGCTGTATGAAGGTGCCACTGCTCCAAGGCACCGGGGGAGAAGATCTCTGTCAGCAGGTTCATCATCTTCGTATAGTATCGGACACCATCGGGGTTGGGGGCCAATCTGATTGCCAATTGCCGATGCGGGTCTAGGGAAATTCCCTCAAAATCGACTGTTTTGCCTCTCCCGTGCCCGGAGACCTTGACACACAATATGTAGAAGCCTAAACTACACTTGACCCATATATATTGGTTCCGCCCCGGAACCTCAGGTAAGGCGAGACGGATGCAATGTCCGTATTGCGGACAAGATCACGATAAGGTCGTCGACTCACGCTCCAGTGAGGGTGGCAAGGCCGTCAGGCGACGCAGGCAGTGCCTGTCCTGCGACAGGCGCTTTACGACCTATGAGCGCGCTGAGGAATCGGTGCGCCTATCGGTGATCAAGAAAGACAGTTCCCGCGAGCCTTATGAGCGTCAGAAGCTCATAAATGGCTTGCAGAAATCGTGTTACAAGCGGCCCGTCACGGCTGAGCAGATCCTCAATATCGTCGATCTGACCGAGGAAGAGATTTTCCGCAATTACGACCGTGACGTGCCCAGCCAGTTCATCGGAGACACGGCCAGCTATCATCTGGCCAAGCTGGACAAGATCGCGTATGTGCGGTTTGCCAGCGTCTACCGCGAGTTCCAGGATGTCGGACAACTGATCAACGAGGCTGAAGTTATCAAGAACACCCCGAAAGTCGGTCCCCAGCAGGATGGCCTGTTCACGGACGTCTGACGCGGCGGGAGGTGGAACATGACGGGATCACGGACGATCCAGGTGCTCAAACGGCAAGGATGCATGGAAGATTTCAGCTTGCCCAAGCTGGCCAGAAGCCTCTGGCTGGCCATGGCACAGACAGACCCGGCCAATCGGTACGAAGACGCTGTCGATCTGGCCGAGGCCATCTCCATCTTTCTACAGCGTACCAACCGCATCTGTGTCTCGGCCGGGGTACTCTTCGAGATGTGCCTCAAAGTCCTTCGTCGCAGCGCCCTGGAAGAGGCCGCCGACGAGATGGAAACCTATCACGTCTGGCGCCAGGTCCGCCGCAAGCAGATCCGCGTGGTCTACGATGACGACAAGGCCGCCTGCTGGGACAAATCGTGGCTGGCTGAACTGGCATGCCGCAGTTGGAACGTAACCCCGGCGACGTCCAGAATCCTGGCCGGGATGGTCGAAGATGAACTGCTCGACTCGGAAACATCCATCATCTCCCGCCTGGCGGTGGTGGACCTGCTCAACGAGTTCGTATCGCAGTACGGCCTGGCCGACGCCGTGCCGGTACGGCAGCACTCGGCTGAAATCTGAACTCCTGTCCATCGCGATCGGGCTCGCCTGGAGGCCAATGGCTGGCGCCTCGGCGGGCCCTCTGTTTTCCCCGGAGACTGCCTTGGCCCGCAAGAAGAGCACCGCGAAGAAGACCGTCCGCAGCAAGTCGAAGACGGCCTCTGTCGATGAGGTCATCCAGCGCATCCGCTCCGAAGCCGGTAACGTCTACGAGCGGATCAACAAGAAGACCAAACCCCAGATGAAGCTGCCCATTCGCAGCCTGTCCAATGTGGCTTACAAGCCCCGGGCGGGACACTTCGAGCTCAAGGGCAAGCAGAAGGTCCGCACGCTGACGGTCAATACCGTAAAGACGTTCGCCCAGACGCTCAAGATGCTGGCGATGAGCCTGGACCTGATAGAGTCAGGCCGTCACTCCACCAAACGAGAGGCCTACTACCAGGCGTACAACTGGGGCCAGGCCGCCTTCGCCGGACAGGAAGAGTCCGATACCGTCATGGATGATGTAGAGGCCATGCTTGCCGTCAACCGGGAACAGCTGCATTACCGCGCAGATGAGCATGGGGGAGAAGTCGCCGGCGAACTGGTGGTCATCGACACCGACCGCCGCAGCGGCAGGCGGATCGAGATCGACTGCATGGCCTTCGGTTCCGGAGCGTATTCCGTGCCAACCGTTGTCGAGGAACTCGGATTCAAGACCAAGGCGAAGTTCCTCTTGGCCGTCGAAACCAAAGGCATGTTTGAGCGACTGGTCGAGGAAAACTTTGCAGACGAGCATAATTGCATTCTCGTCTCGATGGGGGGCGTGCCCAGCCGGGCCTGCCGACGCTTCATCCGCCGCCTGGCCGACGAGAAGTCCCTGCCGGTCTATGTCTTCACCGATGGCGACCCGTATGGGTATTTCAACATCTACCGGACGCTGAAGGTCGGTTCGGGCAATGCTGCCCACCTGAATGAGTACTTCTGCGTTCCCCAGGCACGGTTCCTGGGGGTAACGCCCGAGGACATCAAGGAATACGAACTGCCCACCCACCCGCTCAAAGAGGTGGACAAAAAGCGGGCCCACGACGCAATGAAGAACGACCCGTTCATCAGGCATCACAAGACCTGGCAGGCGTCGATCAAGAAGATGCTCAAGATGGGTGTCCGCGTCGAGCAGCAGGCCTTGGCCAAACACGGCCTGGAATTCGTCGCCCAGCAGTACCTGCCCCGCAAACTCAAGCAGAAAGACAAGTTCCTGCCCTGACAGGACTAAGACATTTCGTCCAAATCCGGGGCCATGTCAGTTTTTCTGCTGTCGCCTCTTGTCTGCACCTCTGCTCGAAGCGAAATATGCATAAACGGGTTTAGATTCTCCGGCGGCCCGGCCGCCATCTCATCAAGAGAGGTGTATGATGAAAGCTGCGCTTTCGATGCGGCGGGTTGTGGTGGGCGTCTTGTTGCTGTTTGTCCTGGTCGGCATATCCTCGGCCGAGCGCCTGGATTTCTACCTGGCCGAGCCGGTCCGCTTCAGTGAAACCATGACCCTGCCCAGTGCCGAATGGACCAAGTTCCTCGGCACGGAGTTCAGCAAGACCGGGTCGATAGGGGGGATGGTCGGCGGGCCGAACACCACCATCATCCCGGAACTCCGCGTCTTCGGGGTTACCATCATTCCGCGCATCAGTGCGGATACCCGGACCGGTGCGAAGCTGACGGCCACCGCCTACGGAAAGGTAGGCCTGGAACTCCACGCCGCCTATGACCTGGGTGGACTCAACACGGCCGCCGAGATGTCCGTGGCGACGCACATGGAACTGCCCGACTCCATCCGCGCCGGACGGTTCTTTCAGCCGGTCGGCTCGGCCAGCGTGACCAACTTCGCGGACTTCGATCTTCGCATGCCCAGCTTCAGCGCCTCGGCGGGCGTGGTATGCAATGTCGGACTCGACGGCAAGTTCGAGTACGGGCTGTTCCCTTTCGTGCCTTACGGCATTGCGCCGTTCAACTGGGGCTTTGACTGGAACTGGGAACTGTTCAACTTCAACATGGACCTGAACCTGCCTGACTGGCCGAGCCTGTCCCTGCCGGGCATTCCGGATTTCACCCTCCCCGACGCCGGGGGCGATGCACTGATGCGCATCAAGTTGCCGCCGAAAAACCCCCTGCTGAGCTTTGCTGAAATCCAGCTGGTCAACCCGGTAAAGGGCACGGCCATCCATTCGGGCATCGAAGACAAGAGCCTCTACTACCTCGCCGATGGTGACCTGCTTCGATTGGGCATCGATATCGATGGCATTGCCTCCTGGGCCGCCACCGGCGTTTCATTTACCGGGACGGAAATCGACCTGGGCATCGGCAAGCTGACCTACGACCTGATCGACGTCAAATACGGCCCGGAGTTGGGCTTTGAGTATGAAGCGCGGGTCACGCCGTATCTTGAGGTGGAACTGACGTTCGATCGGCCCGTGCTGGTCCGTCGCAAGGACGGTACGGTCGAGACGGTCACATCATTGGCAGGGGCGTGGAACGACCTGCCCGAGATGGCCCTGACAGACGGTCAGCCGGTCGGGGTCGACGTGGAATTCACCGGCCTGAAGGCCCTGTTCGACCATACAGGCCGGCTGACCCTGACCGACTACATGGAGATCCGCGCCCTCTATGCCAAGCTCCGCCTCGGCGGAGCGATCAAGGGCCTGACCATCGGAGAACTGGGGCCGGTGTGGCACAAGAAGTTCAGCATCCTCGGGGCGCTGCTGGAGGAACTGAAGTTCGACCTGTTCAACGACCATCTGGAGATGGGCGTCACGATCCCGCCTGGATTGTTGGACACCAAGCACCATTTCGTGATGCAGGCGACCAGCGCCCCGCCGGTCTACATGGCCGTCGAACAGGGCAGCCTGGTCGACATGGGCCGCTACCTGCCGTTTGCGGGAAGCATCCCGGCTCAGCCGGTCGATGCGACTCTGGTCGTCGCCACCGCCGCCGGACCGGTGGCCAGCCAGGAGGACCTGGTGGCCCTGGCCTACGTCGATCCGGGCCAGAAGGAAACCTACACGCGCACCTACCTGTACATGGGATTCGTTCCCATGTCGATGACGTTTGAGAATGTCGACGACCCGCTTACGATTTCGCCGATCGGGGGCCTGTGGGTGCCCCGCGACAGCACCTACCAGCTGCGGCCCGACGCGCTGCGCCGGCTGGACGTCGTGGAAATCATCAACGACGGACAGATCGACATCAGGGGATGGTTGGATCTGCACAGCGACACGACGCTGTCATTCCAGGGCCAGGGCCAGGCCGCCTTCCACGGCCCAGCGACCTTCCGGGCTGAATCGATGCAGATCGGCCCGGGTCAGACGCTGGAGTTCCTGCCCGTCCAGCCGTTCCGGTCCAATGCAACGAAGCTCTACAAGACCGCCTTCTATCCCTGGGGCCCCCAACATGTGTATCTGGCCACTCTCGACCCGTCACTGGGGGTCTGGGTGGACAACCACGAGCTGAATATCGCTTCGCGGATCACCAATGCAGGCACGCTCCGGATCAACGGCGCGACGATGGAGATCGGCCTGACAGATCGACTGGTCAACGAGGCATCCGGGTTGATCGAGGTCACCGGCGGGGGATCCCTGCAGATTGCCACCGACCTGGTGACCAATGCGGGAAGACTCGTCGCCGACGCAGGACAGCTGCAGTTCGACCCTTCCGTCCAGAGCTTCGGAGGAACCCGCTGGAGCCCCCTCGGGCCGGCCGGGGGATGGATCGAAGCCCGAAACGGCGGCACGGTCGAGCTGTTGCGGACCGAAGTGACCGACGTGGGATCAGCCCAGGGCTTCTGGGCCGATGACGGCGGGTTGGTCCGCTTCGCCGGGCCGGTGTACTGCGATGATCTGCAGTTGAGGATTGCCCCGGACGGCGAGATGCGTCTCAACGGTCTGCGGAGGTATTTCGAGGAGTCACGCATGCAGATCAGCAACGAGGGGCTGCTGGTGATCGAGTCGGGCCAGGTCAACTGGTTCTCGCTGATGGGGCCGACCGTCGGAAGCAACCCGGGGCAGACCCCCAACCCGCGCAGCCGGATCGAGACGATCGATCTGCACAACAGCGGGACGATCCGCATCCTGCCCGGGGCGAGCCTGGTGGTCAAGGCGCGCATCACCGACTACGATGACGGCGGAGCCGCACTGGTCGGCGGGACCTGGCAGTTGCTGGGTGCCCCGCGCGAGTTCAGCAACCTGGAAAGCCCCTTCGGCAGCCCGGATGTCGCGCATATGGGCATCAAGATCGTCGGGATCGAGCAGGGCCAGAACATCCTCAGCGAGGTGTTCGAACTGGAGCAACTGAACACGAACCTGGTGTTCAACCTGGCCGACGTGACGCTCAGCGGGGCTGCCGCATTCCCGAACTTTAATACGATCGGCTCGAACATCGGCAGCATCCGGCTGGCCGAGAAGCAGCAGTTCCACACGGCAGGGGATCTGGAAAACTGGGGCCGCATTGCCATCGAGAGCGGCGCCGGCCTGTACGTCAACGGCTCCTTGCGGGTCCCGCTGGGTGAACTGGAAGTCCTCGACGGCAGCCTGAGCTTCACCGGAACGCTCGAAACCGTCGGCGGCCGCATTGCGATCGGGCCGCAGGCGTCGGTAAGCGGTCTGCAGACCGGCCCGGGAAAAGCGACGCTGCAGGCCGGCTGGACCTGGCAGGTCCACGAAGCCACACGAACCGATCCCGATACCGGTGATGTGCTCAGCGTCGAGGGCGGCCTGCTGGATCTGCAGGGCATCAGCGTCGGGACAAACCACGCCTCGGTCCTGCTGGAGGGGAACCTCGCAAGTTTCCCCGCCTTGGCCGGGTTGGAGACCAACACCGGAGAACTGCGGATGCAGAACGCTGCCCGGCTGACGTTGCCTGCTGCCGAGTTGCTGAACACCGGTACGATCGAACTGGGTACAGGGGCCTGGCTGATCCTCCAGGGTGACCTGCGAAACGAAGGCAGGCTGTCGGTGGGGGCCGACAGTCTACTCGACGTGCAGGGGACATTGACACTGAGTTCCCCCGAGCCGATCCTGCTGGACGGGGTGATTCAGGCAGCCGCGGTCGACATTCTGCAGGCATGCGAGGTGATCGGATCGGGCCGCATCGTCGGTGACATCAAATGTGCGGGTCTGCTGGGGCCCGGTTCGTCTCCCGGGACCCTGGAGGTCTTCGGCGACGTGCTGCTCTCTGCGGGCAGCAGCTTGCTGATCGAGCTGCCATCGTTGCCGACAGATCCGCATGATCAGTTGCGGGTCCACGGAGCCCTTTCGGTTCAGCAGGCCCAGCTTCTGCTGCTGTTCGACCCGGACCAGGCACCCCGGCCGGGGGGGCAGTGGGTGATTCTGCAGAGCGAGGGAATGGACCCGCAGCCGTTCGCAGCCATTGATGTTCAAGGTCTGGCCGGGTTCGTCGCCTCCGATGGGTCGCAGATGGTCGAGAGCGGCCGGCTTCTCGGTTCGGCCGGGGACCTGCAACTGCTGCTGTTCGACCGACAGGTCGATGGACAGCGGACGGTATCGGTTGGCCTGGTGCCCGAGCCGACCGTTCTTCTGCTCATGGCCGGCTGCAGCACAGTCCTGCTGCGGCGTCGCAGGCAGCCAAGGGCGGGGTGATGCAGGCAAATGTCTCAGCTGCCATCGCGACCGGGTGATGATTCCAGCAGCTTGCGGGCTGACTCGAAGTGCTCGTCGTCGGGCAACAGCAGGAGGTAGCCTCCCTTCTGTTCATCGACCCATTCCGGTCGGTCCGAGGTTGGCAGGTCCCACATCAGACCCGCGCGTGAGTCATAGCCAGCCGCCATCAGCCGCATCTTCGCCGCGTGGAGCTGTTCCATGTCGTCATACTGCAGGACCGGAATCATCTTTGCCGAAGAATCGTACATCGTTGCAGGACTTGGTCTCCTCTGCCCTATCGCTTTCATTCTACCGTCCCAGTGGTCCTTTGAAAAAGCTTCGTTGGGTCAAAAAGAACAGAATGGCCGTCGGAACCGCCATCAGCGTCGTTATCGCCATCAACCAATGCCACTTCGGCGCCTGCCCCATGTAGCTGCCTTGGAAGAAGTGCAGCCCGACGGTCATGGTAAACTGTTCCTGACGGTTGAGATACAGCAGCGGGCCCAGGAAGTCGTTCCAATGGCCCTGGAAGCTGATCAGCACGACTACCAGAAGAACCGGCAGGGAGATCGGCAGGATCATCCGGAAAAAGACCCGTCCGTGCGAGGCTCCGTCGATGCGGGCAGCTTCCTCCAGCTCGCGCGGGAGCGTCTTGAAGAACTGATGGATGATGAATACGTACAGCGCCCCGCCACCTGCCAGTGAGCCGAGTACCAACGGGTCGAACGTCCCGACCAGCCCGATCTGCCGCCAGATCAGAAACACCGGCACGATCATCACGATCGGCGGGATCATCAGCGTCGCCAGCAGCAGGCCGAAAAGAATCCGCTTGCCCGGGAACTCGAAACGAGCGAACGCATAGGCCGCCAGGGACGCCGAGAGCACCTCCCCGACAATCGCCAGAACTGCCAGGTACACGCTGTTAGCCAGGAACCGCCCGAATGGCAGGGCTGACCAGGCGTCGGCATAGTTGTCCCACCGCAAGGGCCAGGTGATGAAGTTCTCCAGGCTGCTGGCTCCACGCGCGGTGATACGATTCAGATCAGCCGGTGACTTCAGCGACGTCGAGACCATCCAGACGATCGGCACGAGCATCAAGGTCGCAAAGACCACAACGGCCGCATACCACAGGTGCTTTCGCAGCCCCTCCGGCTGGATAACGCGGCCGGTTGTCGTCGCGGCGATATCCTGCTGTTCGTAATGTACCCACCTGCGACTGGTTGCCAGCAGGAGCATTGTCAGGAGCATCAGGGCCATGAACAGAACCCAGGACAGCGCGCAGGCGTAGCCCATCTGCCCGTATTTCCAGCCGACGTCGTAGATGTAGGGCACGTAGAACAGGCCGCTTCGCCCCGGCGGGTCGGGGATGAACATCGGCTGGGTGAAGATCATCAACCCGCCGATGACGCCCATGACCAGGTGGTAGAATACGATCGGCGACAGTTGCGGCAGGGTGATGTGGCGGAACCGCGCCCAGAGGCCCGCGCCGTCCAGGGCGGCTGCCTCGTGGATCTGCACGTCGATGCCCTTGAGCCTGGCCAGGAAGATCACCATGTTGTTGCCCGTCGCGCCCTGCAGGCTCATGATCACAAACGCGGGGATCACCCAGTCTGCATCGGAGAACCAGCCGGGTGTCGGCAGACCGACCGCTGAGAGCAGCGAGTTGGCCAGTCCCGAACCGGGATAGAAAATCCACCGCCACAGCAGGGCGGTCGAGACGGCCGGGATGACCGACGGCAGGTACACCGCCGCCCGCCAGATGCCCATGCCTCGCATGTCCAGGCTCATCAGCATCGCCGCTGCCAGCGAGGCCAGGATCCCCAGGCTGACAGAGAAGATCGTAAAGGTTACGGTGTTCCAGGCTGCGGCGGCAAAGATCGGATCGCCCGAGAAGATGCGTTGATAATGATCCAGCCCCAGCCAGTCTGCCCCGGCGAGCATGTCGTACCGCGTGAAGCTCAGGTACAGCGAGATGCCCATCGCCGCCAATGAAAAGACCACCAGCCCGACAAGCCAGGGCAGGAGGAAGGCGTAGGCGGCAGAGGTCTGCTCCCGCACGCCCAGCCGGCGAAGCAGGCGGTAGAGCAGCACCATGGCGCAGCCGCCGGCAACGGCCAGCAGGACAAACCGCAGCAGGGTAGCCAGATACCCGTTCACGGTGCGATCTCCTGGAGCCTCTGTTCAGCAGGGCGGGCCAGTTGCTCTGCCGAGGCATGGCCTCGCAGGAGCGGCTCTTCGAACTCACGCCAGAGCAGGTCGCTGAATCGGGCTGCGTGGATCAGCCCGCGCGGAGGCTGCATGTGTTCCATCGCGGTGCGAATGGCCTCGGCGGCTGCTGCTTTGCGGGGCTCGATCTGTTCGATTTCCGCTGCCAGCGTGCGTCGCGGCGCGGGGATCTTCCACCGCTGTATGCCCTCCAGCAGGAGCTTGTAGACCTCGAAAGCCTGCTCCGGGTCGTCTACGTGCGGCGAGATGCACAACCCTGCCGACCAGGCGAAGGTGGCCGGGCCGGCAGGGCCTTTCGGCAGGGGGCGGACCACCACGTTCAGCCCTTCGATCCGGTCGTGGTCATCGGCTGCGCCACCGAAGAACATCGCTGCGTTGCCGGCCTGGAACGGTTTGTGGACGCCCGAATCGATCCTCGAAAGCGGCGGGGCGACCCGGTAGCGGTTGATCAGATCCGCCTTGAACTGCGCGCCGCGCAGCACGGCCGGGTCGCTCAGTTGCACCTGCCCGGTCCGGCGATCGATCAATTGCCCGCCGGCCTGCCAGATCCAGATCTGGATCGGGGGCCACTGGTGCAGCAGGAAACCCCACGTGTCGATCTGCCCATTGCCGTCGGTGTCGCGCGTCAACTGCTGGCCAGCTTGGATGAACCGCTGCCAGTCCCAGCTGTCGTCGGGCAGGGGCACACCCGCGTCGGCGAAAAGATCGACGTTGCAGTACATCACCACGGGCATGGCGATCCAGGGAAGGGCGTAAAGTCGGCCGTCGCGGCGGTACTGGTCCAGAACGGCCTGGTAGTAGTCCGACAGGTCGCAGACCGGGGACTCGTCCCTTTCGACCATATCGGTCAGATCCATCAGGGCCCCCTGGCGCGACCAGAGCGGGATGAATTCCTGGGAGAGGTAGAAGAAGTCCGGCCCCGTCCCGCCGGCAACCATCGTCAGCAGCTTGGTGTTGTAGTCGCCGGGAATGGCGATCACTTCGATGCGGAAGGTCTCGCTGGCCGCGTTGATCGGGTCGATGACCTCGCTGCGGAGCTGCCGCATCTCCTCGGCGGCCCCCCAGGCGGCGAAGCGATAAATGCGTCGGCCGTCGATATAGTCCGCCTGTCCGGCCTGGCTGACCGACCAGACCAGCAGGCCTGCAGATACGACAAAAAGGACCAGAATCATGAAGGTGGAGACTCTCATCGCGAGAATCCTATCGGCTATTTCGCCTCCAGCCAGGTCGCGCCTGTCCCGACGTCGACCACCAGTGGCACGGATAGTTCAATCGCCCCGGTCATCTCTTCGACGATCATCTCCTGCTCGCAGTCCACGTCCGCTTCCGGAATCTCGAAGATCAACTCGTCGTGGATCTGCAGCAGCATCCTGGATCGTCTGTTCTCGGCCTCGATGCGTCGGGCGATCTGGATCATCGCCTGTTTGATCAGATCCGCAGCCGATCCCTGAACCACGGAGTTGATTGCCAGCCTTTCAGCCCAGGCCCGCTTCTGGCCGTTGCGAGAGTCGATATCCGCGATACGGCGGCGACGCTTGAAGATCGTCTCGACGTAGCCGGTGGACTTGGCCTGGGCGATGCATTCTTCCAGGAACTGCTCGATCTTTGGGAAGCGCCTCTTATAGGCGTCGATGAAGTCAGCGGCGTCGGAGCGGCTGATCCGCAGGGCACGCGAGAGCCCGAAGGCGGTCTGGCCGTAGATGATCCCGAAGTTCACCCCCTTGGCCCGGGCCCGCATGTCGGCGTCCACTTTGTCGATGCCCACGCCGAAAACCAGGGCTGCGACCGTGCGGTGGATGTCCTGCCCGGAGCGGAAGGCTTCGGTCATCGTCTCATCGCCGCAGAGATGGGCCAGAACCCGCAACTCGACCTGGGAGTAGTCAGCCGCCAGCAGCTTGCAGCCCGGACAGGCGACAAAGGCCGACCGGATCTGCCTGCCCTCCTCTGTCCGGATCGGGATGTTCTGCAGGTTCGGGTCCGAGGAAGACAGCCTGCCCGTCGCCGTTCCCGCCTGGTGGAAAGAGGTGTGGACCCGCCCCGTCCGGTCCAGCACACACTGGGCCAGCGACTTGAGATACGTGCCGATCAGCTTCGTCAGCTTGCGGTAATCCAGCACCAGGCCCGGAATCTCATGCTCGGTGGCCAACTCCTCCAGCACGGCCGAGTCGGTGCTAGGGCCGGTCTTGTTGGACTTGATCACCGGCAGCTTGAGTTTGTCGAAGAGCACCTCGGCCAGCTGTTTCGGTGAGTCGGGATTAAACTCCTCGCCCGCCAGTTCAATGATCCGGTCCCGGAGCTTGTCAGCCCGGCCGGACAGGTCGCCCTGCATCTGGCGCAGGCGGTCGCAATCGACCTCGATCCCTTCCCTCTCCATCTGCACCAGAACGGGCAGGAGGGGCATCTCCAGATCCAGCAGCAGATCCAACAGGCCCTGTGACTTCAGTTGTTCGCTCAGCACGTCCGCCAGACGGAGCGTCACGTCGGCGTCCTCGGCTGCGTAGGTCGAGACGATTTCCACCGGCACGGCATCCATGGCCTGCTGCTTCCTGCCCCGCCCGATCAGCTCCTCGATCGGGATGCAGCGGTGGTTGAGATATTCGATCGCAAGGGCGTCCATCTTGTAGCTCAGGCGGTCGGAATCCAAGACCCAGGCTGCCACCATGGTATCAAAGATCGGCCCGGCCACGGTGAACCCGTGATTGGACAGAACGTGCCAGTCGAACTTGAAGTTCTGCCCGACCTTCTCGACCGTCTGATCGGCCAGGATGGGCCCGATCGCCTGCCGGACATCCTCCAAGTCGAGCGTCACTGCCCCCAAAGGACCGGCGACGGGCAGGTAGAAGCCTTTGCCCGCCTGCCAGGAGAGGCTCACGCCTACCAACTTGCAACTGTGGGGGTTGGTCGAGGTGGTTTCGGTATCCACCGCGATGCGATTGACGGCGCTCAATCTACCGGCCAGGTCCTTGAGCTTCTCCGGGGTGTCGATGCATGCGTACTCAAAATCATCCGCCGCGGTCTGCTGGTGTTTCTCGGCCAGTTCGGCGGTACTGACCGGGCCGGATTCACTGAGCCCGACGCCTTTGGCGTCGAGTTGGTCGAGCAGGCGCCCGAAACCCAGTTCGGCGAAGATCGGCCGGATTTCGGGACTGATCTGGCGATAGGCCATCGACTCCAGATCGAGCTGGATCGGCACGTTCCGGTCCAGTTCGACAAGTTTGCGGCTGATGCGAAGCTGGTCGGCGTAGGTCCTGAGGTTCTCGGCCAGCTTGGGCGTCTGCTCGTCGGCGTGGTCGAGGACGGCTTGGGCCGATCCGTACTGGCGGATCAGTTTGACGGCCGTCTTGGGCCCCACCCCGGGCACGCCGGGAATGTTGTCGGATGTATCACCGGTCAGGGCCTGGATCTCGACGGCCTGGGCGGGCGTAAACCCCTTGCTCTCCAACAGCGACTGCGGATCGATGACTTCATCCCTCTGCGGGTCATACAGCACGACATGGTCGTTTAGCAACTGGTCGAGATCCTTGTCACGTGAAACGATAACCAGGTCCAGATCTTCCCCGGCGAGTTTGTCGGCTGCGGTGGCCAGGATATCGTCGGCTTCGTAACCTTCAGCCTCGATGACCGGGATGCCCATGGTCTCGACGATCTGGATAATCCGCTCGATCTGCGGGCGCAGGTCGTCGGGCATGGGCTTGCGGGTGACCTTGTAGTCGTCGAACATCTGTCGGCGGTGGAGCTTCTCAGCCGGTCCGTCGATGGCCATCGCCAGGTAGTCGGGTTTCTTCTCGGCGATGAGTTTCAGCAGCATCGAGCAGAAGACGTACGTCGCCCGGGTCGGTTCTCCGGTGGGGCTGGACAGGTCTCCGAACGGGGCGAAGTAGGCCCGGTACATCTGCGAGTGGCCATCTATGAAGTAGAGTTTCTTTGCCATGGTCCCCTAACGCTACCCCCAGCCGATGTCAGGGTCAAACCTTCTCCTCTCTGGCGTTGATGTCCCCGCGGCCAGTCAGGAGGCAGAAGTGTCTGCTTGCCAGGCGCCTGCGGGTGCGGGTATCGTGCGAGTTTGTTCAGCAGAAGGCAGGAGCATGAGCAAGTCACAGAGCAGCATTGACATCGACCCGGCAGAAGGTGCGCTGGGCCCCGGTCCGATCGGTCCGGGCCGCGTGGTCAAACCGGCGCTGCTGGAGATGCCCCTGGCCCGCCAGGTGGCGGTTCTGGCGATCTGGCCCTTCCTGGAACAGTTGCTCAATTTCATGGTGGGTTTTGTGGATACCGCCCTGGCCGGTCGCCTCTCCACGCAGGCGACAAACGCCATCGGCGTGGCAGCGTATATCGGGTGGCTGATGGGACTGGTCCAGGCCGCGGTAGGGGTGGGGGCCACGGCCCTGATATCCCGGGCCGTCGGCGCCGGTCGCAGCCGACGCGCCGACCGCGTGCTGGGACAGGCCATGCTGCTGGCTCCGTTGGTGGGCATCGCCGTGGGGGCTGGGATCTACGTCCTGGCGCCCTGGATCGGGTCTTTTGTGCGGTTGACGGGAGCGTCGCTGGAGGCCCTGGTGACGTACCTGCGGATTCTGGCGATGGCCGTGCCGATGTGGGCGGTGCTGTCGATCGGCTCGGCCTGTCTGCGCGGGGCGGGGGATACCCGCACGCCATTTGTCGTGCTGGTGGTGGTCAACATCGTCAACGTGACGGTGAGCCTGTTGCTGGTGGCCGGCCCGGGGCCGATTGGCGGCCACGGGATCGCGGGCATCGCTTGGGGAACTTTCGTTGCCTGGATCGTCGGCGGGGCCGGCTTTCTGATCGTGCTGATCCGCTCGGGTCGCCCGATCCAGTTGCGCCGGCGGATGCTTCGTCCGACAGGGTCGATCCTCTGGCGGATTCTACGTCTGGCCGGGCCCAATCTGGCAGAAGGGTTCCTGGGGATGTGGCTGGCGAATTTCGTGCTTGTGCGGATTGTGGGCCTGCTGGGGGTGGATTCAGCCTGGGCGGCGCACATCGTGGTGGTGCGGATCGAGGCGGTCAGTTATATGTCGGGCTTTGCGCTGGGCCTGGCTGCGGCGACGTTGGCCGGCCAACACCTCGGATCGGGTCGCTCCGACAGGGCGCGCCAGGCCGTCGGTGCCTGTTGGCTGGCTGGGGCGGGGGTGATGACGTTCTTCGGCCTGATCTTCATCCTCCTGCCCGGGCCACTGGTCCGACTGGTGACTGACGAGCCGGCCCTGCTGGCAGCCAGCCCGCCGCTGTTGCGTCTGATCGGCGTGGTGCAGTTCTTCTTCGGTTCGGCTATCGTGCTGGGCCACGGCATGCGAGGAGCGGGCGATACGCGCGGCCCGCTGCTGTTGACGGCGTTCTCCTCGTACTTCGTCCGCTTGCCTCTGGCATGGTGGTTCGGCCTGAAGTTGGGCTGGGGCCTATGGGGCATCTGGCTGGCGATGAGCGTTGAACTGACCGTTCGGGGCTCGATTTTCATCGCCCGGTATCTGCGGGGGCGGTGGCTGACGGTGGACGTCTAGAGGTCGGCGCCTTTCTGTCCGCGGGCCCAGTCGTATAGAGTCTCCAGCAGCGCCCGCCCGAGGCGGTGGTACTCCTCGGGCGTAAAGACTGTCCCGCCCATGCCCTGGTAGCTGATTTCCAGGCAGGCGGCGTCCAGACCCATCACGTCTCGGGCCCAGCGGCTGGCGGAAAGTCCCTGGTGGCGCGAATGTCCTTTCGGCGGCGTCACGTGGGGCCGCTCGCTGCGGAGGTGGTCGGGGCAGTGAGCAGCGAACTGGTCGGCAAAGCAGCGGGCCTGCTGGGAGACCACCGAGTCCTGGTCCCAGCCGCGCAGAGGCACGTAGACATTCTGCTCGCGGTGGGATGGGGCGTGCAGGTCGCAGAAGAATGCCACCCGCGTCTGGCGGATCAGCGTGTGGAGATCCTCCGCTGCGGCGCGGACTTCCGGGCGAGCGGCCACGCCGGGGCCCCAGGAGCGGTTGCAGTCGTGCGGGTAGGGGTCCTTGCCGTAGGAGCCCTCGACCACGTCATCGATGTCCACGAAGGGCATGGCCCAGATGGTCAGGCCGTTGCGGATCTGGTCGTTTTCGGCCGCAGCCCGCAGCAGGCCATCGAGCACCCACGAACCGGGCACCTCACCGGCGTGGTTGCGGGCTGTCAGGTAGACCGCAGGCCTGCCCGCGTCGTTGGAGCGGTTGTAGATCCGGATCACCCGGTTGTTCCTGCCTGAGATGCCGATGCATTCGCTCTTGAACAGACCATCCAGGTCCGAAAGGGTCTCCTGCAGATCCGCCGGCTGATAGGGGTAGCAGGCAGCGACTTCCACCGATTCGCCGCAGCCTTCCAGCAACCAGGCCCATTCGGTTCGGCCGGAGGGGGTGTGGATGGCGGCAGGGCAGCTTGTCCGCTGCCAGCGGCCCCCGTCACCGCGCCAGACCAGTCGGTTGGTCGACCAGTCCCCGCCCCCGAGGGTCTGTTCCGGATTGGCCAGGACGATCCGGACAGCTTGTCCATCCAGTCCTGTCAGGCGGAAATGGAACCAGAGGGCCTCGGGGCAGTTTTTCGGCTCGGCTGCGAATCGAACCACAGGCGGATCGCCTCCCTCGACCTCCATCAGAAGCCCGTTGCCCCCCGGATGGTCGGTATGCAGTTCGATGCTCATGTCCAGAAGCATACCGCAGCGCGTTGCAATTGGGAAGCGCAACAGGTGCTTGCTTTCGCTACATGCCGGAAACCGGATGCAAGAGAATCAAAAGACCCGATATCCCGAACGCAATGGAACCTGAATCCGGGAGGAATCAGAACTGGTGGAGGAAGCGGACGTCGGATTCGAAGAGGTAGCGGATGTCAGGGATGTTGTATTTGCGCATCGCCAGGCGTTCGATGCCAAGGC
>JBKHDI010000008.1:0-93663 GCA_046541415.1 Phycisphaerae bacterium
CCGCCGCCGATCGCCCCGCCGCCGGGGGCGATGACAATCCGCCCCGGTTGGCCCTGGCCGTCTCCGGGCTTCTCATCGGGCTGGTTTCCCTTCTGCTGCTCGTCGAACAAACGCTGCCAGTGCTCCCGGTCGATGGTCAGCTTGCCGTCCTCGACGCCCAGCCGGGCCAGGTCGCGAAGGGGCTCGTTGATCTGCTGCAGCGGGCCGGTCTGCAGGTCGGGGATGCCGGGCTTCTCGGCCAGGGCCAGCCCGCAAAACAGTCCGATCAGCAGCAACAGCAGGGCGGAATTCTTCATCAGATGCATAGACGTTCTTCTCCTAAGTGATGTATAGCCTTCTGACGCACGCAACGGAACGAAGGTTTCCAGAAAAATCAGACCTCTTGTTCCATTTCAGGTGCAGCTGTCCAGCAGTCCGGCCAGGCGGTCCGGCAGGTCCGATGCAACCATCTGCCGGAGCTTATCGAGCGGGTAGAAGGTCTCGAGCATGAAGGGGCAGCGGCAGGGCGAGTCGGCGATCGCCCGGGCCAGCTCCTGCCAGTCGATCGTGCCGGAAAAGCACATGAGGTGTTCGTCGGCCTGGCCGCAATTATCCGAGGCATGGATGTAGAGCACCTGGTCGCTGCAGGCGGCGAAGCAAGCTGCCACGTCGCCGATCAAGTGGGCATGGCCGGTGTCGAAGCACATGCCCGTGGCCGGCAGGTCGAGCTTCCTGAGTAGCCCGGCCAGCTGTGCGGGGTCGGACCCCGCGGGGCTCTGGGCAGGCAGATTCTCCCATGCCACGCGTACGCCCGCGTCCAGTCCGGCCTGGGCCAGTTGCTGCATCGACCGTGACAGCTGGTCGGTCCGCAGCTCCAGTTCTGCAGCCGATGGCCTCTGTTCGATCGGCGGAGAACAGTGCACCACAATCAGGTCTCCGCCGAGCCGGCGGACCAGCTGGAGTTCCCCGCGGTAGACGTCCACCGCGTGCAGCCGCAGAGTTTCATCGGGGCTGGACGGGTCCAGATCGCCCCCGAACAGGGCGTGGAGCGAATCGCAGGGCAGGGGCCTTTGATCCAGCCAGGTTCGCATGTCCCGGGCGTTCAGGTCGGCCTGGGGGTTTCGATAGGCCTGGCAGGTCGCCGCCCCGAGCTGCTGCATGCATTCGATCCAGGCCGGGTCGGCGAAATCATCGAAGCCGATCGGTGCGATGCTGCCCAGCGTTACGGCCATGGGAACGCAGCCTCAGTTGGCTGAGAGACGGGTTCGAACGATTCTCGCCCGGAGTTCGGCCCGTTCGCGGCCGTCCATCTTGTGGCCCTGGATTTTCTGCAGGTGCGCCGGCTGGGTCAGCAGGAACAGTTCGTTGATGGTCTTCAGATCGATCTCAGGCAGGCGTCCGAGGTTAACGCCCATGCGGGTCAGGCTCAGCAGGTAGAGGGTTTCCTGCGAGCTGATGAGCTTGGCCGATCGTAACAGGGCCAGTGCCCGGGAGACCTTATCGTCGATGGCGATCGAGCGGGATTCGACCAGGGCCCTGCGGGCCTTGTGTTCGTAATCGATGAACCGGGGGATCAACTCGTCGACGAAGTCTTCGGAGATCTGCTGCTCTGTCTTGCCCAGTGTCGTCTGGTTGGACAGCTGGAAGAAGTCGCCGGTCGCTTCGGTCCCCTCGCCATACAGGCCGCGGATGGTCAGGCCCATGTCGCGTGCGGCGCGGAAGGCTTTGTCGATCTCGCCGGTCATTTTCAGGGCCGGCAGGTGGAGCATGACGCTGACCCGCAGGCCCGTGCCTACATTGGTCGGACAGGCCGTCAGATAGCCCAGTTGGCAGTGGTAGGCGAAGTCCAGATCCTGCTCCAGCGCGTCGTCGATGCGGTTGATTTCCTGGATCGCGTCGTGCAGTTGCAGGCCGCTGCGGAGGACCTGCATGCGCAGGTGGTCTTCCTCGTTGACCATGATGGCGACTTTCTCATTGCCGCTGATGGCCACGCCGCAGGGGTGTTCTGCCTCGGCCAGTTGGCGACTGATCAAATGCCTTTCGACCAGCAAGGCCCGGTCGAGCGAACTGGCCGCCTCGATATCGACGTAGAAGAGTTCATCCACCACGTCGAGTTTCAGGATGCGGTCGCGGAGTGTTTGCTGGAGTTGTTCGAGCTGACTGGTCGAGCAGCGGCTGAGGAAGGGTCTGTCGGCGAGATTTCGCGCAAGGCGGACCCGCGAGGAGATTACGACCTCCTGTTCCGGTCCCACGCCACGAAGCCATTCCCCGGCGTGTCGGGTTAAGTCGCCTAATTTCATTGGGTTTCCAGGGCTTTGATTTCGTCCCGCAGTTCGGCGGCCTTTTCGTAATCCTCGGCCGCGACGGCGCCCTTCAGTTCGGCCCGCAGTCGGAGGATCTGGTTCTGGCGTTTCTGGTCGAGCCCGGCCCGGCGGGGGACCTTGCCCACGTGCTGGGAGGCCCCTTGCTGGGCGCGCTGGATCATGGGCATGAGCTGCTGGCCGAACGCGTCGTAGTCGTGCGGGCAACCCAGTATGCCCTGCTGGCGGTACTCGCTGAAGGAGATTCCGCAGACGGGGCAGGCCTCGTCCTCGACGTCCGGCTCGCCCGAACCGGGGGCCGCCTGGAGGATGAAGTCCTCCAGCAGCTGGCTGATCGGGACATTTGCCTTGATGGCAATGCCTTCCTCGGCGGCGCAATCCTGGCAGAGATGTTTCTCGACCTTCTGCCCGCCGTCGATTTCGGTCAGATGTACCGTGGCGGGCATGCCGCACTTTTCGCACTTGGACTTCATGGCGTTGGCTCCTACATTCTCATAGTAGATAACGCGACAGGCGGCGTCAAGTTCCCGCCGCGGCGCAGCGGCACGGGAGTCCAAGCGGGAGCTTTTCCGCCAAATCATCGATTGCCTACTGGAAAATCGCCGCCGGGAGTGCGAAAATTCGCCCTTTTCCACGAACTGTCGTGGGCGACTGGCGTAAAAGTCGCAACAGGTTCATCTGGCCCGGCGTCTCCGCGCGCCGCGAAACCTGATACAAGTCATCATCGCATCTGGAGTTCACGTCCTATGGCGCATGACATTCTGAAAGATTCGGTCGAGAAAGAAACCGGCCGAGCGAGCGTCCTGATCCTCGGCATCCTGGCCGGCGGCATCCTGGTGCTCAGTTCGTATGTGGCTGACTGGCTCTTCGCCGAACAGGCCCGCGACATCGCCGGAACCACCCGCGGGTTCCACTCTTCGGCCCTGGCCCTGGCCGGGGCGCTGCTGCTGGGTATCCCCATTCTTGCCCACGCCGCCAAGCACCTCAGCCACGGGCACATGCACATGGACGAACTGGTCGCCCTGTCCGTCATCGCCGCGATTACCGCGATGGACTACAAGACAGCCGGGGCGGTGGCGTTCTTCCTCCTGCTGGCCAACCTCATCGAAACGCGAACCGCCCTGGGCGCCAGGGCGAGCATCGAGTCGCTGCTGCGGATCAGCCCGAAAAAGGCCCACCGCCTCAAGAGCGACGGGACCGAGGAAATGGTCGACCCGCGCCAGCTGAACCCCGGCGACATCGTCCGCGTCAGGCCCGGCGACAACATCCCCGCCGACGGCGAGATCGTCAGCGGAAACAGCTCGATCAACCAGGCACACGTGACCGGTGAATCCGTCCCGGTCGACAAGACCGTCGGCGACGAGGTCTTCTCCGGGACCAGCAACGTCGCCGGGGCGATCGACGTGAAGGTCACCCGGGCCGGCGAGGACACCACCCTCGGCCGCGTCCAGAAGCTGATTCTTGAAGCAGAAGGTACGCGGATCCCGATCATGCGCCTGATCGACCGCTACGCCGGCTGGTACACGCCGACGATCCTGATGATCGCCGGGACCGTCCTGCTGATCACTCGCGACATGGAACGCACCGTGACGATGCTCGTGCTGGCCTGCCCGTGCGCATTGGTCCTGGCCGTGCCCACTGCCATGGTCGCCGCCCTGAGTTGTGCAGCCCGGCTGGGGATCCTCATCAAGGACGTCCAGAACATCGAACAGGCCAAGGAGATGACGGCCTTTGTCTTCGACAAGACCGGCACGCTGACAACCGGCGAGCTGTCGGTAACCCGCATGATGCCCGGCGAAGGCGTCGACGGGGCGGAACTGCTCCAGACCGCCGCCGCCGTCGAACAGATGTCCAAGCACCCGGTCGCCCGGGCCGTCATGGCCGTCGCTGCCAAGGCCAAAGTCGACCTGGTCAGTCCCGAGAACATCGAGGAAGTCTCCGGCCGGGGCGTCAAGGGAACGGTCGACGGCAAGGAAATCGTCGTCGGTCGCCGGATCTGGCTGGAAGAACTCGGGGCGGACTTCTCGGCGATGGACGACCCGAAGTACGATGAACCCGAGGGCCTTTCGACCCTGTACGTGCTCCGCGAGGGCAAGGTACTCGGCTGGATCGGCCTGGAAGACCGCACCCGCCACGAGGCTCGCGAGGCGATGGAAGAACTCCGCGAGCTGGGCCTGGAAGAGCTGGTCATGGTCACCGGCGACCGCTGGTCGGTCGCCCGGAGAGTGGCCAGGGAAATGGGCTGCACCGAGGTCCAGGCCGAGGTCCTCCCGGCCGACAAGCTCGACCTGGTCGCCCAGCTGAAGCAGGACGGTCACAAAGTCGCCGTTGTCGGCGACGGCGTGAACGACGCGCCTGCCCTTGCTGCCGGCGATCTGTCGATCGCCATGGGCGCCGCCGGCAGCGACGTGGCGATTAATTCGGCATCGATTGCGCTGATGAACAACGACCTGCGCCGCCTGCCGTTCCTGATCCGCCTGTCGAGAAGGGCATCGAGGGTGGTTCACCAGAATCTGCTGTTCGGCATCGTCTTTATCGTGGTCTTCGAGGTCCTGGCGGGTTTCGGGCTGATCATCCCGATCCTCGGAGCCCTGCTGCACATGCTCGGGGCGACGTTCGTGATCTTCAACTCCGCCCGCCTCGTGCGGTTCGGCGAGGAGATGCACCTGCCGCGGGGCCAGCAGAAGCCCCAGCCCCGGCGGGCCCAACGCCTGGAGGCGGTTGCCACCAGCTGAGCGTTCGGACCCGGTCAGGCCGTTTCCAGATTCATCTCATCAGCCCCGGAAGGCAGTGCCTCTCGAACATGACGACGCGTTTTCGGCAAAACCAGCAGGACGATGGCCACCAGATTGATCGCCAGTTGCAGCTGCAGCAGGGCGTCTGCGCGGTCCAGCCGCAACGCGTCGGTCCATGGCATCTGCGTGAGGACCAGGCTGATCCGAATCGCCTGGAGCACGTGGATGGCCAGCAGCAGGGCCCATGCCCACCGCACGCCCCGGCCGAAAAGGGTCCAGAGGACAAACCCGCCCGCGCCGAGAACGAAGAACCCGATCGCGGCGCCCAGGCCTGCGACGGTCCAGTTGGCGGGGTTGGAGAGCATCAACGGGACGACGACCAGCGCGAGCATCGCGCCGGCTGCCTGGCCCAGGCGGGTCAGCAGGCTGACGGTTCCGGGCATGGTAGAAGAGGACGTCGAGGCCTCGATCTGCCGGGTCTGGAAAACCGCCAGGCCCACCGAGAGAACCGCGGTGATGTACAGCAGGGCATAGGCTGCACTGTAGCCCAGATAGGCCAGCGGGATCGGCTTGTCGTTGCTGATCGCGTCGAGCTTGTCGAAGTAGCTGAGCTTGGGGAACAGCCAGCCGAACAGCCTCGCCGCTGCCAGCTGCGAGTGGCGGCCGAACAGGAACGGGTGGATCATCCCCACCGCGAACATCCCCAGGCAGATCAGCAGCGTGAGCACCTCGCCGAAACGGGCGCTGGAGGCTACCGCGATGGCCACCAGGATCTGCACGGCCAGGAACGTCAGGACCAGCCCGGCTATCAGGCCCCCGGCGAAGGGATGCCAGACCTCGCCGCCGGCACGGATGTCCGTACCGAAATCCACGATCTGCCAGCCTTTTCCGACGAAGCCGAGCGTCACAGCCGCGATCGTCGAGGTCACCACCAGCGCCAGGATCATCGACGAGGTGAACGTCCAGCCGAAAAGGTAATTGCCCGCCAAGGCTGCCAGAAACGCCACCCCCAACGCCGTCAGCGACAGGACGATGACGGGCATGTCGAGGATGTCGGTGGCCGTGGCCATCACGCCGTGACGAATCGCCAGCAGAAACGCGATCATCGCCAGGTAAAACCCCAGCGTCACGGCCATCGTCACGCCGACATACTTGCCCATGACGAAACTCAGCCGCGAGATCGGTTTGGATACGACCGTCAGGGCCGTCTTGTCGCGGATCTCACGCCCGATGACGTTGGAGGCCGAAAAGGCCGCCAGCAGCAGCCCCGAAACCAGCAGCGTCGCCAGGCCCATCTCCCGCAGGAAGATCTGGTCGGTGCGGAAAAAGTCCCCGCCGGTCAGCCCCATCGTCCAGTTGGACTGGGGAACGAGAATCGCCATGGCCAGGAACGTGATCATCAGCAGGACCAGGTAGACCGGCTGGCGGATGGTCTGGATGAACGTATTGCTGCAAATCGCCCAGAATCGAATCATAACATGTTGCCTCTGCAAGCTGGTAAGATCGGTGCGCTTCTTACGAAGCTGCCGGCTGGTTGTTCCCAGCCAGGGGCCGGAATTGTAGAACGCCCGTACCTGCAGGTACAAGGGCCCGCTGCCGAAGGTTGCGGATTTTCCCGCCCGCATCGCGGCGTCACTGCGAGTTTAGAGGACTGAAATGCAGGAACAGAAACGCGGAAAAAATGTTTCGCTCGTCGGATTGATTCTCCAGTTGATCCTGTCTGCCGTTCTGCTGGCGCTGTGGCGCTGGAGCGGCTCGCAGGCCCTTCTGTCCGGCACGTTGGCCATGGCAGGCGGGGTCCTGCTGTGGATTGTGCTGGCCGTGCTGTTCTCGGCGCGTCAACTGGCGGCCATCGAGCAGCGCGAAATCGACCAGCTCGAAACCCAGGCCGACCAGGGCCGCATCTTCGAAGATGCCGACCGTCTGGCATCCAGGCCCGCCGCAGCCCGCGCCGAAATGATCGGCAAGTGGGTCCTGCCGATCTTCACGTTCCTGCTGGCGGGATATTATATCGGCATCGGCTGGTGGACGATGAACCTGATCGGCCCGACCGATGCGCTTTCCGCCCTGGCCCCGTGCATCGTCATCCTGCTGTTGATGTCCTTCATGACCTTCCTCTTTGCCCGCTACTGCCTGGGCATGGGGGAGGTGGACGTCTGGAGGCCCCTGCGGGCGGCGGGAAGCCTGCTGTTCACCTTCACGCTCTTCCAGATTCTCATTGCCATCGCGCTGTTCGTGACGCTTCGCGGATACCGGACGCTGGGACGCGAGGGGATGACGCTGGACGCCCTGGCCGGGTACATCATCCCGATGGCCATGTTCGTCTTTGCCGGCGAGATCTTGGTCAACCTGATCCTCGACATTTACCGGCCTCGCATGCCCGGGCAGACCCCGCACCCGCCATTCGATTCTCGCCTGCTGAACCTGCTGGCCCAGCCCAGCAAGGTGGGCCATTCCCTGGCAGAGACGCTGAACTACCAGTTCGGCTTCGAGGTCTCCCGGACGTGGTTCTACCTCCTGGTCAGCCGGGCGTTCCTGCCGCTTGTGGTCTTCGCGATGATCCTGATGGCCCTGATGAGCTCGCTGGTGATCGTTCATCCCGACCAGAACGCTGTGGTGATGACGCTTGGCAAACTGGATCCCTCGGCCGAGCCGATGGGCCCGGGACTGAACTTCAAGTGGCCCTGGCCGATCCAGACGGTCCACTTTTTCCCGACCCGGGAGATCAAGCAGCTGATCCTTGGTGCCCATGACGAAGCCTACGTCGCCCCGCCGGCCCGCTCGCCGGAGGGACAGCGCAACGTGATTCTCTGGCAGCAGGCCCATCGCGGGGAGGAACCGGTCCTGGTGGCCATGCCCCCGCGCCGCGACGCGCCGCAGACCGGCCAGGCCCGGGGGGCAGGGCTGGCCAGCATCGTCTTCGTCATCCGCTACCGGATCGATGATATCTACACGTACGGCTTTGAGTTCGAAAACCCGGACAAGCTGCTCTACGACCTGGCCAAGGAGGAGATGATCCGCCTGGCCGCCAGCAGCACGCTGATCGAAGAGGCCGGGTCGATGGCCCAGGACCCGAAATACTCCGGCGTCCGCTCGGTCATGACCTTCGGGCGTAAGGAGATTGCCCCGCTTCTGGAGAAGAATCTGCTGGACGCGATCGAAAGGAACTTCGGCCAGGACGGGCTGGGCGTGGAGATCCTGGAAGTCTCGCTGGCCGCAGCCCACCCGCCGGGCAGCGAGATAGATACCGGCAACGACGATCCGAACGAGATCCGCACGCCGGCAGCGGCCTTTGAAGACGTCATCAATGCCCGTCTCGGCCGCGCCATGCAAAGCAGACAGGCCGAGGCCGAGGCCAATGAAATCCTCGCCTCAGTCGCCGGCGACCCGGCCGTGGCGTCCCTGCTGGCCCTGGCGATCCAGTCCCAGCAGCAGTTGACCGAGTTGAGCCGGTACCTGTCAGCCGAACCCAAACGCACCGGCCAAATGCTCCGCACGCTCGGTCGGGTCGGGCAGGACGACCAGTCCAATACCGGCTACATCGGCTCGGCCGGCGAAGAGGTCGCACGCTACAGCGAACAGGTCCAGCAGGAACGGCTGGTCGGCAAGATCAATCCGAGCCTGCTGCGGGATGAGTCCCTCGGTTCGCAGCAGCTTCTGGAAGCGGAAGCCAATCGCAGCCTGATCATGCTCCGGGCCTGGCAGGAACACCTGGAGATGCTCCGGAGCATTCGTGCCGAGGCCGGCGACGGCGAGTTCGACTTCCAGCCCCTGCTGGACCGGACCGACAGGCGGATCAACGACCTGCTCGAAGCGGTCAGCGGAGAACCGACGCGCCTGATCGCCGAGGCCCGCGCCCAGCGGCGCCGGACCGAACTGGCCGGACGTACCCGCGCCGAAGCCTTCGCCGGCAAACTTGCCGCCTACCGCGCCTCGCCTTCGATGTACCGTCTGGACCGGATTCTCGATCTGCTCGAACGCAAACTGCCCGAAATCCCTTCCAAGGTCGCCGTCGGAATCGATATCGACCGACTCGAAATCCGACACGACCGGACAGGAAAGGGCAACCCGCTGGGCGCTATCCCGTGGCAGACCGGACAGAACCAACCGCTAGACGAGCAAGAATAGATCAAGCTTCTAGAGCCTGGAGAATACACAGCATGCTTAAGCACATTGGAATCTACCTGATCAGCATCGTGGTCGTCGGAGGCCTGCTGGCCAATACCATCTTCGATCCGGTCGACTACGACGAGATCCACGTCCTGCGGACCTTCGGCAAGACCACGGCCGTCTGGGACGGGAAGGAAGACTCGGGACTGCACCTCAAGTGGCCCTGGCCGGTCCAGTCGGTCACCGTCTACGACCGCAAGCTGCAGACCTTCGAGGTCGCCGACCTGCAGACCAATACCAAAGACGACATGTCCATCATCATGTCCGTCTCGATCGCCTGGCGAATCGACGAACCGGAGAGGTTCATCCGGTCCCCGGAGACCATGGCCGCGGCCGAGGAAGCCCTCGGTGTTCGCCTGATGGAGAAGATGGACCAGGCTACCAAGACGGTTGCCCTCTCGGACCTGGTTAATGTCGAGGCCGGGAAACTGAAGATCAAGTCGGTCAGCGACGGCATCCAGAAGGAGCTCAACGAGCAGGTCATGCGGGACTTCGGCATCACCGTGCCCCTGGTCCGCATCAACCGCCTGGGACTGGCCAAGAACACCACCGAGACGGTCATCAACACCATCGTCGAGGAACGCCGCGCCGCGGCCAGCCGATACCGCTCCGAAGGCGAGGCCCGCGCCACCGCCATCCGCGAACGCGCCAAGACCTCCAAGGAGATGATCCTCGCCTTCGCCCGCCGAAAGGCCGGGGAAATCCGCGCCAAGGGCGAGGAAGCCAGCGCCCGCTATTACGAGCAGTTCGACAAGGCCCCGGAGTTCGGCATCTTCCTGCGGGAAATCGAAGCCCTCGAAGAATCCCTCCGCGGACGGACGCTGCTGATCGTCAACGATAACTTCCTGCCCGTCCTGCGGTACTTCCGCATGCCGCCCAGCAGCGAGAGTCTCAAGGCAGCGGCCGAGCAGATCGAAGCCGGCCTCAACGCGGAGAACTGATCCATGGCCAACCACGACCACGAACATCACCATCCCCATCATCACCACGATGACGGGTCGTTCGAGGACCACGTTACCGACCCGGCCAGCCGGTCGCTCTCGGAGGCCCTGCGCCTGAGCTTCCGCGTGCTGACGGTCGTGATGGTCCTGGTATTCGGGGCCTTCCTGGCCACCGGGTTCGAGAACATCGAAGACAACCAGGTGGGCCTGGTCAAGGTCTTCGGGCGCATCACAGGTCGGGCCGAGCCGGGCCTGGCCTTCGGGTGGCCCTTCCCGATCGGCGAGATCGAGGTCATCTCCACCGCACAGCGTACGCTGGAGATCGATGACTTCTGGTTCCACCTGACCGCCCGCGACATGACCCGCGACTTGGACGATATCAATCCGCCCGAGGGCGGGCTGGACCCCCTGCTCGATGGGGCCCTGCTGACCGGGGACCGCAGCCTCTACCACGTGCGACTGGCGGTGACCTGGGAGGTCAGCGAAGCGGTCAGCTTCAGCCAGAACGTCGCCGATGCCGATGCGATGATCCACGACGTGGTCACCGCAGGGGCCATCCGTGTCGCCGCCCGCCGCACGGCTGAGAGTATCCAGCGCGAAGGCAGCGGGATGGGCTTCGACGGCGAAAGCTTCGGCGCGTTCGGCCCGCAGGTGCTCGACCTGGCCCAGGCGGATCTGGGGAAGTTGGAGGCGGGCATACGGATCGTCAACATCGCCGTGGACGAACGGACCTGGCCGCTGCTGGCGCGCCAGGCCTACAGCGACGCCCAGCGGGCCTCGGACGAGATGGAACTGAAGGTCAACCAGGCCCGGCGCGAGGCGATCGAGATCCTCCGTGACGCCGCCGGCGTGATCTACCCGCGCCTGGTCGGCGAACCGGGGCGCCCGGCTGCCCCGGAAGACGGGGATGCAGCGGCGGACTACGACCTGATCGGCCAGTACAATCGCCTCCAGGAAAACCCGGAAGCTCGCGCCGATGCCGAAGACCAACTGCTCGAAGGGATCGATTCGGTCCTGACTTCCCGCGACCTGGGCGGCCAGGCCCAGACGATCATCTCCCAGGCCCAGTCGTACCGCTCCGGTGTCGAACAGATCGTCCAGCAGCGGGCCAACCGGTTCCAGCGCCTCCTGCCTCGCTACCAGAACCCCAAGACGCGCGAGCTTCTGCTGGTCGACCTGTGGTCCGGCACGCTGGAGCGAATCTTCGAGCTGCCCCTGCTCGAACCGGTTTACCAGCCGATCTCGACCCAGCCGGTCGTGCTGATCGTCCCGCCCAGCGAACAGGCCACCCAGGAAATCAACGCCGAGCAGACCCGCGCAAGAGACTGAATGCAATTCGACGCCGGGCGAAACATCCCGGCCACCGGAAGCGTAGGAACCGTATGAGCGAATCAGAAGCCGTCGTCGTCACGCAGAATCTCACCAAGGTCTTCAAAGACTTCTGGCTGCGCGAGAAGGCCACCGCCGTGGCCGGACTGGACCTGGAGATCCGGCCGCGGGAGGTCTTCGGCCTGCTGGGGCCCAATGGCTCGGGCAAGAGCACGACCATCAAGATGATCATGGGCCTGCTGTTTCCCACGCGCGGGCGGGTGCTCATCTGGGGCAGGGCGCCCAGCGATGTGAAAATCAAGGGCCGAATCGGATTTCTGCCTGAAGAGTCCTACCTCTACCCGTTCCTGGATGCACGCGAAACACTGGACTACTACGGCAGACTGTTTCGTCAGCCCCGGCGCGAACGCCAGCGCCGCATCGACATGCTGCTGGACATGGTCGGGCTGTCCGCGGCGGCGTATCGTCGCGTCGGCGAATACTCCAAGGGCATGCAGCGGCGGATCGGCCTGGCCCAGGCGCTGATCAACGACCCGGACCTGCTGATCCTCGACGAGCCGACCAGCGGCCTGGACCCGATCGGCACGAAGAAGATCAAGGACCTCATCCAGACTCTCGCTGCACGGGGCAAGACGGTGATCCTCTCCAGCCACCTGCTGGCCGACGTGGAAGACGTCTGCGATCGGATCACGATTCTCTACGGCGGCAAACAGCGGGCGACCGGGACGATCTCCCAGTTGCTGGCACGGACCGACCAGATGCAGTTGACTACCGACCTGCTGGACGAAGCGACGGTCGAGCAGATCGAGGCGCTGATCGTCAAGTCCGGCCACCAGGTGCGCGAAGTCTCCAACCCGCGCCATCGCCTGGAGGAACTGTTCCTCCAGATCGTCGCCGAGGCCAACGCCCAGAAGGTCAAGACCGGCGGGGCCGCGACCGGGGGGGGCGTGGCAGCCTTCCTGATGGGCGATGATGGCCGGCAAGGCGAAGAGGCCGAGGGCGAGGCCGTCATCGAGGACCTCGTCAAAGCCGCGGCTCCGGCGCCCGAGCCAGAAGAACCCCCCCAGGCCCAGCAGCAGCAAGAGCCCGAAACCCAACGCGACGTGCTGGACGAACTCGTCGCCGGTCTCCAGGCCCGGGGCGCCGAGGAACTGGATGAACCCGACGCAGCCGAACGAATGGACGCCGCAGCCAGGCAGCCCAAGGTGGATCGATCGGTCATCGACGACCTGCTCGGAAACGACCAGGACGACGAGGAGCGCTGAGCATGCACGAGATCTGGGCCGTGGCCCGACAAACCGTGCTCCAGAGCATCCGGACGAAGATCGTCCCGCTCTTCCTGGTCCTGCTGGCGGTCGTGCTCGGCCTGCTGCCGATGGCCATGAGCGGCGACGGGACACAGGCGGGCAAGGTCCAGTCGTTCCTGTCCTACAGCGTCTCGGCCATCGCCGTTCTGCTGAGCATCGTCACCGTCCTGCTGACGGTTCACGTGCTCAGTTCGGATGTCGAGCAGAAGTTCGTGATGACCGTGGCGACCAAGCCCGTGGCCCGCTGGCAGTACGTGCTGGGTCGATGGGTCGGCGTGGTCCTGCTCAACGCCGTGTTCGTGCTCATTGCCGGGGCGGCAGCCTACGGGCAGGTGCAGTACATGCGCCACGCCGGGCAAATGAACCCCCAGGACCGCCAGAAGATCGAGAGCGAGATCTTCGTCGCCCGCAGGCAGGTCGACCCGGTCGGGCTGAATGTCCGCGAACTGCTCGAAGCTCGGATCGATACGCTGAGGCAGCAGGGGCGGCTCGAACCGGCCCTGGACAGGTTCGAGGCCGAGACCCAGGGCGACCGCGAGGCCGCCGGACGCTTGCTGCAGGAAGAAATCGTCAATGCGATCCTCGCCGAGAAACAATCCGTCGCCCCGGCGGTCTACAGTCCGCGGACGGGCCTGCGGGAAGGTGGCTCGCTGACCTGGCAGTTCCAGGGGTTGGATGTCCAGGGCGAGGCGGTCTCCCGCCAGACGGAGATCCTCGATTCGGTCCTGGACGAACGGCAAGTTTCGCGGCAGAGCACCCGGAAGTTCCTGGCTGTGCGCCTGGAAGCAGACCAGGCGCTGATCGGTCGGCTCGTACGCGGCGGGCCGGTGACCATCAACGGCGATGACTGGACGGTCCTTCGCATCTCTTCAGAAGGCATAGAGGCGGTCCGGCCCCTGCCTGCCGGCTGGCCCGAGCGCCTGCCCCAGGATCTGGCCACGGGCAGGGAGGTGGCCGTCGTCGCCGAGCCGGTCCTGCAGGTCCAATACAAGATCACGCCGGCTGGGCAGTACGACTTCAATGAGGTTTTCGGCAGATGGGTGGTAACCAACCCACAGGCCTCGGCGCGGTACCGGGTCTACCGCACCGACGCCCGCGATGCCAAACTCACCCTGACCGTCCCGGCCCGCATGGTCGATTCCGACGGCAAGATGACCGTTACCTTTACGAACCTGGCGCCGGCATCGATGAGGATCAACGAGGCGGACGTGGCGGTGATGGTCCCCGCCGGCGGATTCACGATGAACTTCGCCCGCTCGATCTTCCTGATCTGGGTGCAGTTGGCCTTCATGGCCGCGATCGGGATCTGCTTCGGCAGCTTCCTGGGCTTTGCGGTGGGGGTGGTCGCCAGCTTTTCCGTCCTGCCGTTCGGGCTCTTCCGGGAATATCTGACCGAAGCGACACGAACGTTCCAGGACCCCTCCGGCCAGACGAGCCTGTTCGGCCTGCTGACCAAGGGCGTGATGTTCGTCATGGAGATTCTCCTGCCGGACCTGGAGAGCACGGGCACGTCGGAGCAACTGGTCGACGGCCTGGTAATCCCGTGGGGCGACGTCGCCTCGGCGACCTTCTGGGTGCTGCTGGTTCGCTCGACGCTGCTGGTGGGGCTGGGCTGCTGGATCTGGCAGCGGCGGGAACTTTCGAACGTCCAGGTATAGGAACCGGCCATGACACGCACTCGCAAACTGCAGATCGTATGGATTGCCCTGGCGGGACTGGCCTTTGTCGCCGGCGGGATGATGCAGGACGTCGTCGATGAGCGCATGGCCGCTTATGACCTCCAGCCGCCCGAACGGGCCGTCGCCCAGAACCACCCGGAACTGGCCCTGCTGACCGTCGCCCCGGGCCCGCTGCGGGCGCCGATGGTCAACTACTTCTGGATCCGCGCCCAGGAGCTCAAGGACGAGGGGCGCTACTACGAGGCCAACCAGCTGGCCGAGATCATCTGTATCCTCCAGTCCCGCTCGCCGGGCGTCTGGGCCTTCCATTCCTGGAACATGGCCTGGAACATTTCAGCCGCGGTCAAGACGGCCGAGGAACGATGGCTGTGGGTCAACAACGGACTGGAGCTGCTTCGCGACAGGGGCATCCCCCTCAATCCGCGGTCGTTCCTGCTCTACCGCGAGCTGGCCTGGATCTTCTTCAACAAGATCGGGGGCAACCTCGACGAGATGCACGGGGCGTACAAGAGTCGCTTCGCCCAGCAGATGAACGCGGTGCTTGGCGCCCCGCCGGCCGGGACGACCGAGGAGGTCATCGAGGCTTTCAGAAAGATCGCCCAGGCCCCCCTGGACCGCGACCCGACCCGCCCTCGCAGTGACGGCCAGTTCCAGACCGACGTGCTGAAAGAGCAGATCCTCCAGGTCGATCCGGAAGCTGCCGAGCTGGCTGAACGGCTCAAAGAGCTGAAAATTTCGATCGACCGTTCCCTGCTCGCCGCGTATCGCCGGTGGTCCGAGGATCCGAACGTCACGCTGACGGTCGACCTGATGAACCGCCGCGAGCCGGAAAATGACTACGAGAAAACGCTCAGCGAGTTGATCAACTCCCCAGACTTTGCCGACGCCCGCGCCTCGCTGATCGCCTGGGTGCGGTCGCAGATCCTGTGGAATACCTACAAGATGGACCCGCAGTTGATGCTCGAACTGATGGAAAACCCCCAGGCGACGCTCGGGGGCCAGTCCAGCGCAACGCAGGAGACCCAAGGCGGTCAGGACCTCGCCGTCCCCATCGACTGGCGCCTGCCCTGGCCCCACGGACTGTACTGGTCGGCCATGGGCTTCCGCAACGGTCAGGATCTCAACCTCTCGGACATCCACCCGCTCAACACCCAGCGCATCCTGCTCAACAGCCTCAAGGACCTCACGGCCATGGGCCGGCTGAGTTACGTCGAGAACCCCGCCGATCCGGAAAATCCGATGGTCCTCATGCTCGCCGACGTCCGTTACGTCTGGCCGACCCACCTGGCCCACGTGGAATTCATCGAGCTCTACCTGGCCGACCAACGAAAGAGTCTTGAGCCGCACGAAGATCCGGCGACCTGGAAGGACAACGTCCTGCGTTCGGGCCACATCAACTTCCTCAAGGATCAGATGCTCCACCTGGCCCTGCGGTTCGAGTGGAAGCAGGTCGGCGAACTCTGGGACTTCATCAAGGAGAAGTACGATCCGCAGGGCCCGGAATGGAACCACACGAATCCCGTCGACGCGGTTGTCGCCGGCTTCCGCGGTTCGGGCAAGCCTACCTCCCAGCAGGCCAACATGTACGTGCACGTGGCGATCCAGACGGCCCTGCTTCAGGCGGCGACGGGCAATCCCGAGGGCTATCAGACGATGATGCGTGACTTCGCCCTGAAGATTTACGCCGCCTACCATACCGACAGCCCGGAACGGGTCAACATGCCCCGGTTCGCACTTCTGGCCCTGGATGAGCTGCCCAAGCTGCTGCTGGCGCCCAGGCAGGCCGGAGTATACCTGACAATGGACCAGCGTTCGACGCTATGGAAGTTCGCTTCGTTGCAGGATGTGGCCCTGCGAGATCAAGGCCCGGTGTTCAAGATGACTTCCGTGATCTACGACCGGTTCTATCCGGCGCTGGCCCGCCAGGCTGAGCAGTTCGGCCGCGATCCGGAGAAGCTGTTCCCACCCCCGCCGGACCTGGAAAGGTACCGGGAGTGGAGGAAGCAGCAACCCCGCAGCACGCAGACCGGCCCGACGCGATAACGCCGGCCGCTGTTGTCGGCTGAAATGCAAATCGCCCGCCCCGGCAGCAACCGGCGCGGGCGATTCATCTATACATATCGGGGAGGTCTGGTCTACAGGCGAAGCGTGATGGTCTGTCCCTTGTACTGCAGCTTGACCATTGTCCGCTCGATGTGGACGACCTTCGCCCCGTCAACCGTCTCGTTCAGGCCGTAAGGCTTGTTGTTGATCACCGCGGCGATTCCGTCGTAGGAAAACAGGATGCCGTTGAGCTCGAACTTCCCGGCCAGGTCGGTCGATCCGGTCGACTCGGGCTCGACAGAGGCCACCGTCGCCTGGGCGGCCTGCTGTTTCTGGCGGAGTTGCTGGAGTCTCTGGGCCTCTGCTTTCTGGCTTTCGGCGATTTCGGCCTGCTGCTTCTCGTAGGCCAATCGCTGGGCCTCGGCGCGGTCTCGGCCTTCCTGTTCGATCCGCTGGCGTTCTGCAGCCAGGCGGATGGCCTCGGCCTTTTCGCGGGCTTGCTCTTCGGCCCGGCGACGGGCCAGTTCCTGGCGGGCCGCTTCGAGTTGCTGCTGGGCGGCCAACTGGGCCTGGCGGCGCGTTTCGGCCAGTCGCTCTGCTTCGACAGCGGCGATCCGCTGCCGGGTCAGGTCGCGCTGGTATCGAGCGTGCTGGGCGGCGATCAGCACAGCCCGTCGGGTGTTATCCTTCGCCCATATGCAGCCTTGGCTGAGCAGGTCGGCGGCGGCCAGGACGCGGCCGCGAGCTGCTTCGGCTCGTGCTTCGATGGCCTCGGCAGTCAACCACTGGGGGCCTGACGGCCGGGGCTGAGGATCCTGGGCGATGGGCTGTTCCAGCCGGTAGAGCTCTTCGGGATCGATGGGCTCGACAATGACGTTGCCACGCGGGGTCGCAGGGGTGATGGGCTCTTCGATCCGGGGCTGTTGCCGGTTGGGGGTCCGGGCGATGGGCTGGTCGAACTGCAGCGACCGCTGCGAGGCAGAGCTGCTCTGCGGCCTCCGGCCTGTCGGGCCGATCGTGGTCCAGAGGAAGACGACGCCTGCGGCGGCGACGATGCTCACGGCAGCCATGGCGGCCCGGCGGGTAACGGCGCTGGTTGTCTTGGGCTCTGCGGGCCTGGGCCGGGGTGCATCCGGGATGGCCGGGCGGGGCCTGGCCGGGGCGGCAGCTTTGGGCCTGGCCGGCTCGGTCCGGCGCTTCGGGGCCTTGGGCGTATCCAGCGGCGGGGGGGTGTAGTTTTCCTGCCGGGCCTGGGCCTCGGCCTTTTTCAGTGCTTCGTGGATCAGGCTCATGTTACAGGCCCTTCAGTTCGTCGGCGGCCTTGCGGACGATCTTGCGGTTGATTTTGCCGGTCTGGTAGATGAACCCCGCCAGCAGGACCTTGTCGCCGATGGCGTTGACCAGCCGGGGCGTTCCCTGCGAGAAGCGGAACACCTCGCGATAGGCCCCGCGGTCGAACTTGACCATGTTGGGCCCGCGGTCTTCGGTGTTGCCCGCAACGGCCAGGCGGTGGCGGATGTATTCCTCGGTGTCGCTTTCGGACATCGTATCGATGTGGTACCGCACGGTGATCCGCTGGGACAACTGGCGGAACTCGCGGGTTCCCAGCGTCTCGTTCAGTTCGGGCTGGCCGACCAGGACGATCTGCAGCAGCTTCTCGGTCTTGGTTTCCAGGTTGCTCAGCAGGCGACACATCTCCAGGGTCTTGGGGGGGATGTCCTGGGCTTCGTCGATCAGCAGCACGGCGGTTTCGTCGTTGTGCTTGCAGTCCAGCAGGAACTTGTTGATCGCCCGCAGCAGCGACAGGCGGTCCTGGCGGCGCGAGCTGATGCCGAACTCCTCGACGATGCACCGGAGCATCTGCACCTCGGTCAACACGGGGTTGAGCACCATCGCCGTGTGCATCTTGCGGTCGTTGTCCAGTTCGTCCATCAGGTGGCGCAGGAGGGTGGTCTTGCCCGTCCCGACCTCGCCTGTCAGGCAGATGAATCCCTTTTTCTGCTGGATTCCGTACATCAGGTGGTTCAGGGCTTCCTGGTGCTGGACCGTCAGGTAGAGATACCTCGGATCGGGCGTCAGGCGGAACGGTTCATCCTTCAGCTGGTAGAATTCCACGTACATGATTTCAACTTCCTTGTGCAGCAGGAGGGACGTTGGCCCGGGCTCTGGGCGGCAGAGGCAACTTGCCGGCCGGGCTGCTGATCATTGTCGTCGCATCGCCCGATCCGATGAGAATTTTCGGGTAGATTCGTAAAGCACCCACCAAAATGAGTCGATCCACTCCCTTGTAGGGACACGATCGGTCCGCTAAGATACTGTCATTGGATGAGGGATTCTCCATATGTACGGCAGGGCCGCCGCACGTTCGACGCTGACCTGCCGTGTCCGGAGGCGACTTTTTGATCCGCAAGACAATCTATCTTCTATTGGGCTCGGCGATCTTCCTGGGCGGCTACGAGTTAGGCCGACAGCCTGGAAGCCCTGATATCATTGCGCATGTCCAGACCGGCGCGCAGGGCCTCTACGCCGCCGGCCAGGCCACCGTCGGGGCGATCGAGTCGGCCGCCAGGACCTTCGGCTTTGTCTCTGAGACCGAGGAAACCAAGCAGGCCGAGGCTGCCTCCGAAGACTCCAAGACCGCAGCAGAACCGACAGCCAGCTTGTTTGAATCTCGCTGAGAAGCCGAGAAAACCAAAAAAAACCAGCCGGCCCGGATGGGACTCCACCCTCCGGGCCGGCTGTTTTTTCTCGCCCACAGGCAGGGGGTTATCTCTGCGGCGGATGGGCCGACTTGACCACCGCCCCGTGCTCGCTGCTGAGAACGAGGATCGAGAATTCCCGAACCCCCGCCAGCCTGTCGTTGCTGACCGTCGCGTAGTCGAACCGTCCCCGCAGGTCGGTGTAGCCGTCTTTGTAGAAGGCAACCGTGCCCCGTTCATCGCGGCCGTAAACCTTGACATAAACCTTCGGCAGGGCCAGCGCAAACCCTTTGACCCCACAATTTTGGAATATATCCGAAATCCGGGCCGGATGCGCGGAATTTCCCCTGCCCCGCCTGGGCCGATTCGCCTTGGTGGCAGGTGGATCGTAGACTTCCCCTGCGGCCCGGGGAGAATCCCCGGCGGCTGCGTTCATCGACACCGGAGACCAGCGACCATGAGCATACCCGCCGTGCAATCGGGATCTGCGATGCAGATCGGCCTGGAGGGCTATCGCCGCGCGACGCGTCGGATGGACGCCTCGGCTGCGCGGATCGCCTCGCCGTCGCGAGACCTGATGGACCCGGCAGCGATGGTGGAGATGAAGATGGCCGAGACGCAGGGCAAGGCGTCCCTGGCCGTGGTGCGAACCGCCGGGCGAATGCAGGACTGCCTGCTGGACATCCTGGCCTGAAACCGCCGGCATCGAGGGAACCGGTGACCAGCCCGCCCGATAAAGGCGGGCTTTTTTCATCCCGGCGGGGGGATGAAGACCCGCCAGGGGCGGCAGGTGGTCCGATCGGGCTGGACTCTGACAAGGGCGACCAGCTTGCCCTCGAACGCCGCCGCGGCCAGGTCGTTCTCGATGGGCTTCTCCGTGCGGAACTGCAACCCACCGGCGATGCGCTTGAGCTGGTGTTCCATCACGTCGATGCGAGGCAGGTCTTCGACGGCCCGGATCGGGTCGACCAGGTCCGCCTCGATGTCCAGGTCGTCCGGGTAGCAGCCCTGGTCGATGGCGAAGGGCCCCACGGCCGTGCGGGTCAGGGCCGAGCAATACCCGTGCGTTCCTACCGCCGCGGCCAGGTCGCGGGCCAGCGACCGGATGTACGTGCCCGTCGAGCAGTCCACCTCGATTCCCAGCCGCGGGTAATCGTAGTCGAGGATCTCGATGCGGTGGATGGTTACGACGCGCGAGGGGATCTCCACGGGCTGTCCCTGGCGGGCCAGTTGGTAAGCGCGTTGGCCGTCGATGTAGACGGCCGAGTGGGCAGGGGGGATCTGCTCGATCCGGCCGGTGAACTGCGCCATCGCTGCCTCGATCGCCTCCGGCGTCGGTTGCGGATCGTCGGGGCAGGTGGTGATTTCGCCCTCGGTGTCATCGGTTGTGCTGGAAGCGCCCAAGGTGATCTCGGCCCGGTAGGTCTTGGGCATGAGGTGGATGCGCTCGCTTAAGCGCGTGGCGGGCCCGACCGCGACGATCATCACCCCGCCGGCAAAGGGATCGAGCGTTCCGGTATGGCCCACCTTGGCCCGCCGCTGGATCATGTGGCGGACGCGGTAGACCATGTCGTGGCTGCTGGGGCCCGGGGGCTTGTTGATAATATAGAAACCGAACATCGTCGCGAAAGCCTACCCGCACCACCGCCGGGATGCAACAGGCCGCGCTGCAAGCGGGGCCGCGGGGGCCCGGGCAGCAGAATTTTCCGGAAACTCAGAAATAGTCGCCCCGTCCCTGCGACCGTCGTACCAGAGCCCGGTGGTGTTGCCGGGCCCAAGCCAAGCAACCCATGTGTAAAGGATTGATCCCAAGGAGCGATCCCATGATCCGCAGAACATTCAAGTATGGAACCATCGCAGCGATTGCCCTGGTTGTCACCGGGACGTTCCTGTTCGGCCGAGATGCCTACAGCTACGCCAAGTCGGCGGTAAACGGCTGGCGGACGTCGGTCAAGGACTCCGTGCCGGTCGAATTCGAACTGACCCGCGCCCAGGAGATGCTCGACGAGATCCTGCCGGAGATGCAGGCCAACATCCGCACCATCGCCACCGAAGAGGTCGAGCTGGCCGCCCTGAGAAAGGACATCCAGCGGACCGAGGATTCCCTGGCCGACCAGCAGAAGAAGATCACCCGCCTGACGGGCCTGCTGGAATCCGACCAGGTCTACTTCAGTTTCGGCGACAACCGCTACAGCCGCGAAGATCTGAACCGGGACCTGGTCAACCGCTTCGAGCGGTACAAAGAGGCTGAGATGATCCTGGAGGGCAAGAAGCAACTGCTCGTCCAGCGGCAGCGCAGCCTGCAGGCGGCGATCGAGATGCTCGACCAGGCCCGCCACAAAAAGGCGCTGCTGGAACAGCAGATTGCCGCCCTGGAGGGCCGACACCGCCTGATCAAGGCCTCGCAGTCCAACAGCAACCTCGACGTGGACAACTCCAAGCTGGCCCGGACCGAAAAGCTGCTGGGCGATATCAAGAAGCGCCTGGACGTGGCCGAACGCGTGATGGCCTACGAGGGCCACTTCGTCGAGCCGATCCAGATGGACGTGGTCGACGAGCAGGAGCTGATCGGCGAAGTGCAGCGGTACTTCGGGGGCCGGCCCGCGCTGACGGCGGCCGAGACCGACACCGGCGTCATCGAAGAGTAAACAGCCCGCCCGGGCCAGGCCGCAGACAGATCGCGTCGCACCGTTGCGGGGGCACGCCCGGCAGAGACCCTGCCGCAGCGCGTCAAGGGCATCGGTCGGCGGGGCAGAGTCTGCGGCCGGTCCGGGCATAAATCAATCATGTCTGAGCCGGTTGCGGGAAGGTATACTGACCAGCGGTAAGATTCACTCGGGGTCTGTCCATGCGATTTCTGCAAATCCGACAAGCTGAACTGGCCCTGGCGGCCGGACGCCTGGAAGAGGCACACCGGCTGCTGGGCGACGAGCAGGTCCGCTCGCACCGCGCAGGCCAGGAACTGCTCGACAAACTCATCGCCGCCCTGGCCGATCGGGCCCGGACGCACCTGGCCGCCGGGCGGATCTCCCGCGCCTTGTCCGATTGCGTGCAGGCAGAATCCCTCGGCGGGGCCCAGGAAGAAATCGCCGATCTGAAGAGGCGCATCGAATCGGCCGCCGTCAAGCAGAACCAGCAGGCCGGCCAGGCCGCCGAAGCGACAGCCCGGGCCCAAAGACACCTCCACGCCGGGCAGGTCAGCCTGGCAGAGAACCTCCTGGCCGATACCGACGACCCCCACGCCTCGCTGGCCCGAAAGGACATTGCCTCCCGTCGCCAGGCCGCTGCCAACGCCTGCCAGAAGGCCCGCTCGGCCATGCAACGCGACGATCTGTCCTCGGCATGCAAGGTACTGTCTCTGGCTGTCGAACTGCACCCCTCGGCCGATTGCGTCACCGAGCTGACCGACAAACTGCTGACGAAGATCTCCCGGAAGATCCAGCGGGCCATCGCGGCCGGACGCCTCGACCGGCTGGAGATGCTGCTGGATTTGGCCGGGCCGATCGGCAGCGGCCGTGACGGGCTGGCCGACGCGACCTCGCTGCTGCAGCAGTGTCGTCTCGCTGCCCGCTGGGCAGAGCGAAGCCAGTTCCGCCGCGCCGCCCAGGCCCTGCAATTGGCCGCCCAGTTGGCTCCTGAGGCCAAATGGCTCAAGATCGCCGTCGACAACGCCCGCAACGCCGCCGATGCAGCCGACCAGATCCAGGCCGGACCCATCGGTCTGCTCGATCCGGACAGCCCCGTCGGCGCCGAGACCCCGGCCGCGACGCCGGCGCAGAGCCCTGCCTCGGCTGGGGCCGCCGAAACCCTGCCCAGGCAATTCGTCCTGCAGGTCGACTCGGCCGGGTCGTTCGTCGTCGCTCGCGGCGACGAGGTCAGCATCGGGCCTCTGAGCAGTTCAGCCCGCCCCGACGTGGGCCTGATGGCCGATGCATCCCTGCCGACGATCCGCCTGACCCGCAGCGAAGGCGACTACCTCCTGCGGGCGGAGAGGCCCGTTGCAGTCAACGACCGGGGCATGACCCGGAAGGTCCTGGCCGACGGCGACCGGATCGCGCTGTCGCCGCGTTGCGTGCTGCGGTTCCGCCTGCCGAACGCGGCCTCCAGCACGGCCGTGCTGGACGTGGTCAGCGGACGCCTTCCCGCCGCCGGGGCCCGGACGATCATCCTGGCCGATCGCGAGATCCTGCTGGGTCCGGGCAAGCGGAACCATGTACCGGCCCCGGGGCTGGACGGCCAGGCGGCGCTGGTCCTGCGGGACGGCAAACTGACCTGCCGCAGCGAACAACCGTTGCGCGTGGGCGACAAACTTCTCGGAGACAAACACCCCATTGCCCTCGAAGCAGCCGTCCGGCTCGGACCGATCGGCTGGGTGGCTACGAGGTTAGGCTGACATGGCAGAGACACCGGACATCCCGCAACCCAAAGATGCAGACGCGCCCGAGGCTCCCGCCCAGGCGGGCTTCGCCTATCGCTACGGCGATAAGCCCCTGGAAGGCTACACCGTCCAGCGTGCCCTGGGCAGGGGGGGCTTCGGCGAGGTCTACTACGCCCTCTCCGATGCCGGCAGGGAGGTGGCCCTGAAAGCCATCCAGGGCTACGAGCAGATCGAGTTGCGCGGCGTGGGCCAGTGCATGAACCTCAAGAGCCCGCACCTGGTGACCATCTTCGATGTCCGCTACAACCGCCAGCAGAAGCCCTTCGTACTCATGGAATACGTGGCCGGGCCTTCCCTGCGCGACCTGATCGACAACGAGCCGGAGGGCATCGGCACGCAGAAGGCCGCCTACTTCCTCCAGGAAATCGCCAAGGGACTGACCTTCCTGCACGACTGCGGGATCGTCCATCGCGACCTGAAACCGGGCAACATCTTCTGGGAGGACGGCTACGTCAAGATCGGCGATTACGGGCTCAGCAAAGCCATCGCCGCCAGCATGCACTCCCAGCAGACCATGACCGTCGGGACCGTCCACTACATGGCCCCGGAAATCGGCAAGGGCTGCTACGACCGCAGCATCGACATCTACGCGCTGGGTGCGGTGGCCTACGAGATGCTCACCGGCCGACCGCCCTACGAAGGCGACAGCCTCGGCGAAGTGCTGATGAAGCACATCTCCTCCAAGCCGGACATGCACAAGATCCCCGAGCCCTTCCGCTCGGCAATCAGCAAGGCCCTGGAAAAGGACCCCGCCGCCCGGTTCGCCACGGTCCAGGAGTTTGTCGAGGCGATCTTCGAGCCCGGCCACGTGCGCAACAGCGTCTCGCTCTTCTCGCCCAACGAGCTTTCCATGGTGGCAGGGCGGACGGCGCGGGCCATCCGTTCAGGCAAGGGCCCTGGCGGGTCCAGCGCGACAACCGGAATTCCCCAGCCTCCGCGAGGCGGGGGCGCCTCGGCCCGCGCCCACCTCCAGCCGGATCGCCCGAACATGCCCCCGCCCGTCCAGCGGTTCGGCAACTCCGGCGGGTCGACGGAATCCGCCTCGACGCCCCAGGCCCAGCCGGTTATAGACGTCGACTCCTTGTCACGCTGGCAGAGGATGCTGCTGGCCGCGGTGTCGATTACGCTGTTCTCGGTGGCCGGGGGAACGCTCAGTCACCGGGGGCTGGTCGGGGACGGGGCCTTTCTGCCGCTGATCGACGCGGTGGGCCTGGCTGCGATGATGCTGCTTGGGGCGACAGGGGGGATCTGGCTGGCCTGGCGATTCCTGCGGGTCAGCCCGGAAGAAAAACAGGTCTTCCGCATCGCCTACGGCGGTCTGGCGGCGCTGGGATTGACAGCCCTGGCCTACGGAACCATGCCCCACAGCTGGCTGAGGGGGGCGCAGTTCGAGTTCGGCGGGACGCTGGCGGCCTGCGCGATCGCCCTGTTTGTTGTCGACTGGCAGAAGGTTCTCGCCCCGCGCCGCAAAGAACGCGTGGACCTGGGCCAGGCTTTCGGGGGGGCCCTGGTGGGGATGGTGCTGGCCTTCATTTTCGGCGGTTCGGCCTGGCTGTCGATCGCGATCCTGGCAGGGTCTGTCACGGCTGGGCAGCTGCTGCTGCCGAAGTACCCCCGTAAACCGGGCACCAAGCCCTGGACACCGGCCAGGCCGCATCGGCCCGAGCCGCGGGCCCAAGACCCATCGAGCCCGGTCAGCCCCTACAGTCGGGTCGTTGCAATGGGCATGACATTCCTGATTTTTGCAGGTCTGGGCGGAATTCAGAGGTTGTACGTGGGCAAGACGGTTTCCGGCCTGCTGTACCTGTTTACATTTGGCTTCTTCGGCGTCGGTCAACTGCTGGACCTGATTGCCATCTCGGCCGGACGGTTCACCGACCACCGGGGTCGGGCCCTGCGAAGCCGGGGCGATCAGCCCGTGGCCATGGACTCTCGCGTCGGGGGCAACCATCCCGACGCCCTCGGCCGCCTGCTGGGCTCGCTGCTGGTCGCGGGGATCCTGCTGGCCGGGCTGGCCCTGGGCCTGGCCGTGGCGGTCGACCTGCCTGCCGTCATCGAATCAGGGATGTTCGGCGCAGATACTGTCCGGGCCCTGGAAACACTTTTCGGCGGCCCCGAATGGATCGGCGCGATGCGATCGCTGCTGGAGCTGGGCATGCTGGTGGCCATGCTGGCCGGGGGCCTGGGCCTGATCGTCATGCGACGCAGGCAGGGGGCCGGCGCGATGGGGCGGGTGATTCCCGGTATCGGGGCGTTGATCCTCGCTGCCCACGCAGCCCGCAGCGGCCTGTCGCAGATCCGATGGCAACTGGTCAGCCAGGCAGCCTGGACCGGCAAGGTCGGCCAGGCGATCGGCCTGGCCACCGGCGACGTCCAGGGTCCGTTGATCCTCCTGACGGTCATACTGATCGTCATCTCCGTGATGTTCCTGGCCTGGTCGCCGCGACGCTCCGTGTCCGGCAGGGAGGCAGCTTGATGCTTCTGATCGTTCTACTGGCCGGCTTGGTCCTTGCCTTCGCGCCCCCCGTGGTTTTCATTGCCAAGGGCAAGCTGCCGGCATGGTCGCTGTTGATTCCCATTACCGTAGTGGCTGCATTTGCAGCGCTGACTTGGGTACGGGCCGATCGGGTTGACGTGTCGATGAAAACTGCCGATGAGATGGAAACTGCCGCTGATCTCGCCGACCCGTTGACCAGATCCGTCGATTGGCCCCTCCAGCCGGCAGATGAGCTCTCCAGCAGGTCCATCCTCGATCCGCCTGCGCAGATCGATCTGTACCCGTCGCGCCTGCAGGCAGCCGAGGCAGTGGGCAGAGGCATGGCCCACGCAATCAACCTGCGCCTCCTGGAGATGTCCAGCCTGACACGCGGCCTCCGCACCGAGGAAGTCGGAGAGGTGGATCGGGGACTGCGCCGGTTGGACCCGGGTTCGGGCGGGGAGGAGAAATGGGTTGTCTCTACTCTGTTCGTTACCGGCTCAACCCCCGCGTCGGTTCGCGACGCCGTCATCGAGGTGATCAACGCCAGCGTCCTGACCGATCGGGTGCATGTTGCTCTGGCTGCCGAGGAACCGGCACCTGACGATTCGCTGGTATTGCAGCTTGACCGGGCCGCCGATCCCCAGGAGGGCGAGCTGCTGGCCCGTTTACAGCTCGGGGATCAGCAGGTTGTAGCATCGACCCGGTACGTGCACACGCCCTGGATGCTGGACTTCGACGCCTGGTCTCGGGCCCAACAGGCCAGACAGCCTGGGACGGGGTTTCTCGCCCTGGAATCCGGACCGGGCTTCGTCGAGCAAGCCGCCGCCGAGAAACACATTGTCGAAATGCTCGCAGCTTCCCTGCTGGAACAGGTCCGCAACGAGATCCGCCGGCAGGTCAGCAAAGGCGAGCTGCCCAGCCCAGCCGATGTGGGCCGGTCAAAACAACTGGAATCGCTCGTCGCGACGCTGGCGGAGAACCCGGACCTGTGGAAGCAGGACCAGTTCGTACAACGGACACAAGCTCGCGGGGCCCCGAGCGTGCGTGTGGCCGCACTGGTCAAGCTCAGCCAGGAACGCATGGAGAAGATCGCCTGCCAGGCCGGAGAACTGGTTGCCGGCACGATCGCGTTGGCAAAGGCGGCCGAGACCCGCCGAAAGTTCGATCAACTCTTCTTCGGGCTCGCGATTGCTGCATTGCTGCTTGGTGTCACCATGCTCTACCTGGTGGCAAACTCGGCCACAAGGGGCTACTACCTCTGGCGGCTGCGGCTGGCGTCGGTGGCATGCATGGCGGCGGGCCTGGCGGCGATCTATCACTTCCTGCCGGTTTGACCTCTCTGGTGCCGGTGTTCACGCCGCCCGTCTTCGCCTGACGGCTACGACGCGGCAGGCAAGGCGTAACACCGCCCGACGGGGGGTCGGTACGGCCTGGTTCCGGCGATCTCGGCCTGGCGGCCTCGCTCCCGTGAACCAGGGCACCGTTAATTAGATGGGGCTTGGGGGCTCGTGAACCACTGCAACTCGCACCTCTCCCTTCGTCGGGGAAGGCTGTGAACTGGCCACTTTCCCCGAGAGGGGATCGCCGGTACACTGCAACGTAGAAGAAGGATCGTACTTTCACGGGTTGCAGGATATGAGCGAAATCTCCCAGGCAGATCAACTGTTGCTCGAGGGCATACAGGCGGGCGATACCGAGGCGTGGACACAGCTGGTCGACCGGTATCGCGGCAGGTTGCTGGCGTTCGCACGCAGTCGCGTGCGCAGCCGGGCTGACGCAGAAGACCTCCTGCAGGATGCCTTCCTCTGCTTCCTGCGCGGCCTGGAGAACTTCCGCGGCGAGGCCAGCGTCGAGACCTACCTGTTTACCATCCTCCGCCGACGGATCATCGACTTCTACCGCGGACGAAAGGTCAGCGCCTGCCTGCTGGAGGACATCGCCGCCGGGCGAAACGAGGAAGACTGCGAGCCCCTGGCCCAGATCCCCGCAGCCGACCCCTCCGCCAGCTGGTACGCCCGCCGCGAAGAGAAGACCGACGCCCAGAGGCAAGCCCTGGGCACCGCGATCCGGACGCTGGTCGAGGAACTGCAGGATAAGCTCAACTTCCGCGACCTGAAGATCGTCGAGATGCTCTTCTACAGCCAGCTGCCCCACAAGACCGTGGCCGAGCACTCGGGCGTCGATGAGAAACAGATCGCCCTGATCAAGCACCGCACGCTGAAGAAGATCCAGGCCCACGTCGGGCGGGAGATGCGCCTGGCCAGTCTCGATGCACGCGACGCCGAAGGACAGATACACGACGCGATTCTGACCGAGGTGTGGGAACAGCTGCGACCCAGTTGTCCCAAACGCAATACAGTGGGGGCCTACCTGCTGGGAACCCTGGAACAGGAATGGGCCGAGTACCTGGAGTTCCATATCCGGACCCTCGGCTGCCGGTTCTGCCAGGCCAACCTGGAGGATTTGGAGAAAAAGACCGCCGATGACACGCCGGCGGTGAGGAACCGGATCCTGGACTCGACAATCGGCTTCATCCGCCAGTCCTATGGCCGATAGGGATTGGCCAGACGGCTGGAGCAAACGGCATTCTTCCAGCCCTGGCCCCCGCATGCACCCCCAGCAACGAGAGACTTCATGCAGAGTATAGAGTTAAGCGGCCCGTGGAAGCTGCAGCCGCACGACAAGAGAGCGACCTACGAAGCCACCGTCCCCGGCTGCGTGCACGTCGACCTGTTGACCTCCGGGCGCATCGACGATCCGTACTACCGCGACGCCGAGCTCGCCTGCCGCTGGATCGGCGAGCAGGACTGGATCTACAGCCGCAGCTTCGACGCCCCTGCCGAACTGCTGGCCGAGGATCGCATCGAGCTGGTCTTCGAGGGCCTGGACACCCTGGCCACGGTGCGGCTGAACAGCCAGGTTATCGGCCAGGCGACCAACATGTTCCGCACCTGGCGATGGGACATCACCGACAAGCTCCAGGAAGGTACGAACCGCATCGAGATCACCTTGGCAAGCCCCATGGAGTTGATCGGCAAGCGGCAGAAGGCCCGCCCCTTGCCCGCCTGGGGCTCCGACCAGCACAAGGTCTTCGGGGGCAACTGGGTGCGCAAGATGCAGTGCAACTTCGGCTGGGACTGGGGCCCGAGCCTGCTGACCTGCGGCGTCTGGAGGCCCGTGCGCCTCGAAGCCTGGTCAACGGCCAGGCTGGGAGATCTGCACATCATCCAGAACCACGGGCGCAAGAAGGTCGGCCTGCAGATCACCGCTGCCGTCGATATGCCCTCACCGTCCAAGCTGGCCGCCCATGTCAAACTGCTCGACGGCGAGCAGGTGGTCGCCGAGCAGGTCGTCCCCGTGCAGCGCCGCAAGGCCGTGGCCGAACTGACAGTCAAGGACCCGCAGCTTTGGTGGCCCAACGGCCTGGGCGATCAGCCGCTCTACCGGCTCCGGGTCGAACTGGTCGACGAGGGCGGAGATACCATCGACGCCGCTGAGAGGCGCCTCGGCCTGCGGACAATCGAACTAATCCGCGAGGAGGACAAGTGGGGCCAGAGTTTCCGTTTCGCGGTCAACGGCGTGAGCATCTTCGCCAAGGGCGCCAACTGGATCCCGGCCGAGACGTTCCCCACGCGCGTGACCGACGACGACTACCGCCGCCTGCTGGGCGACGCCGCGGAGATCCACTGCAATATGATCCGCGTCTGGGGCGGCGGAATCTACGAATCCGATACGTTCTACGACATCTGCGACGAGCTGGGAATCCTCGTCTGGCAGGACTTCATGTTCGCCTGCGCGACCTATCCGAGCTTCGATGCCGACTGGATGGACGACGTGGCCGTCGAGGCCGAACAGAACGTCAAGCGCATCCGCCACCATGCCTGCCTGGCCCTGTGGTGCGGCAACAACGAGTTGGAGCAGGGCCTGGTGGGCCAGAAGTGGACCGACCGCCAGATGAGCTGGGCCGACTACAAGAAACTCTTCGACAAGCTGCTTGCCAAGATCGTCGAGAAGCACGACCCGCAGACCGCGTATTGGCCCTGCAGCCCGCACACGCCGACAGGCGACCGCGACAACTGGCAGAGCCCCGACGCCGGCGATACCCACCTCTGGGGCGTCTGGCATGGCGGCCAGCCCTTCGAGTGGTACCGCAGCCGCATGGACCGCTTCTGCAGCGAGTTCGGCTTCCAGAGCTTCCCGCACCTGCGGACGGTCGAGGGCTACACCGACCAGACCGATCGCAACGTCACCAGCTACGTCATGGAACACCACCAGCGCAGCCGGATCGGAAACAAGACGATCCTGACCTACATGCTCGATTGGTTCCGCATGCCCTCGAGCTTCGAACAGACCGTCTGGCTGAGCCAGATCCTCCAGGGACTGGGCATGAAGTACGCCGTCGAGCACTGGCGCCGCAACATGCCCCGCTGCATGGGCGCGCTGTACTGGCAGCTGAATGACTGCTGGCCCGTGGCCTCCTGGTCGAGCATCGACTCCGAGGGACGATGGAAGGCCCTGCATTACATGGCCCGCCACTTCTTCGCCCCGCTGATCGTCAGCGGCGTGGAAGATCTCAAGACCGGCCAGGTCGAAGTCCACCTGACCAGCGACCTGCGCGCCCGGCAGGACGTGGCCGTCGGTTGGCAGGTTACCGACCTGGAGGGCAACAGCCTGCTGGAGGGCTCGAAGGAATGCAGGAGTCGCCCGGGCGGATCGTTCCGCGCCGCAGCGGTCGACTGCAAGGACCTGCTCGAAACCCACGGGCCCCGGTCGCTGCTTGTCTGGCTGGACCTGTGCGTCGAAGGTCGACGCATCGGCCGCGACCTGGTCACCTTCAGCCGCCCGAAGCACCTGGACCTGCCCGAGCCCGAACTGTCCTGCAACCTGGTGGAATCCGATCAGGACGGCCAATGGGAGCTGATGGTCAAGACCGAGAAGCCCGCACTGTGGGTCTGGATCGATCTGGAAGGCTTCGACGCCCGCCTCAGCGACAACTTCTTCCACCTGCCCGCCCGATCCGGCAGGACCATCCGCCTGACCGTCGACGAGCAGATTACCGCAGCCGAGCTGAAACGCTCAATCCGCCTGCGCAGCCTGCGCGATACGTACTGATCGCCCCAGCCGGCAGGGCGATGGTCCTGCGGCTGCAGGGCGCTGAAGGGTCTGAAGACCCGCCCGTCCCGGCCCAGGCAAGGCGGGGGCGAGCAAAACTCCGCAACAGACCCTTGCTCCCGACCCGCGGGGGCGGGAGAATCGGGCCTTTCCGGGTGGAAAGCCAGGTCCAGAACCGGAATCTTTTGTGACGAACTAACCATCGGGCGGCCTCCTACACTTGTAGGTAGAGCACGCAGGCCGGTCGCCCCGGACCGGCCGACCAGCGGGGACGCGGCGCCCACGCGGCCCGACTTTTCCTGCCCACTGGGCGAGGCGAACATGACAGAACAACTCAGCAGCAAGGCCCGGATATTCTCCCTGTTTTTCGTGGTGGTGGTGGTTCTTGGTGCCGTCGGGGCGGCGATCCATCTGAAGAACGCCAAGCAGCAGCCCGCCCAGCGCAAGGTCACCCAGGAAGTCGCTCGCGTCGTCGCCCCGCCGCTGGAGGTCGTGCGCGATTACCAGATCCGCCTGAGAGGCAATGGCTCGGCCCGCCCGGCTGTTTCCAATAAGATCATCCCCCAGGTGGGCGGAAAGATCATCGAGCTCGGCGAGAACTTCCAGGCCGGGGCCGAAGTGACCAAGGGCGAACTGCTGATCCAGATCGATCCGACCGACGCCAGGCAGGCCGTCGCCTCGGCCACTGCCCAGGAGAAACTCTACCGGGCCCAGCTGGACCGCCTGGAGACCGAAAAGCAGAATCTCCAGGCCCAGCAGGAGATCGAGCAGCAGCGGATGGAAATCGCCAGGCAGCAGCTCGACCGCCTGATCCAACTGCAGAAGGAAAACGCCGCCACCGAAAACGACGTCGACAGGCAGACCGAACAGTGGCTGATGCGCCGTTCCTCTTTGCGGAACATCGCCAACCAACTGGCCCTGATCCCCGAACAGCAGAAACAGCTGCAGGCCCAGATCCTCGCCGTCCGGACCGAGCTGGAAAAGGCTGGTACCATGCTCGAACGGACCACCATCCTTTCGCCCATCACCGGCCGGGTGGTCTACAGCAACGTCGAGGCCGAAGACGTCGTGGCGCCGAACCAGGTCGTCGGCGAGATCTTCCAGCCGCGGATCATGGAGATCCCCGTCTCGGTCTCGGCGGCCGAGATGAAGTGGATCCCCGACGACTGGGTCTCGGCCTGCCAGGCCAACGGCGACGGGATCCCCGACGACAAGAAAATCCGGGCCGAGGTGATGTGGACCCCGGAAGGCGAGACCATCGACCGGCCCATCGTCTGGAAAGGCTGCGTAATCCGCATTTCGGCCGGGCTGGACGACCAGACCCGCCTGCTGCCGATGATCGTCCAGGTCGACAACCAGGCCGAGGCGAACCAGGATGCCGCCCGATCTCTGAAACCCAACAAGTTCGTCGAGGTCGTCATCTCAGGCCGCAAGCTGCCGAAGGTCTTCGTCCTGCCCCGCCCGGCGGTTCTGGCCCCGGATGAACAGTATGAAACCGAGACGGTCTGGGTGGTCGTCGACGGCAAGCTGCGACGAAGACCCATTGACGTGCTGCGTTACGTCGGCGAGACAGCCCTGGTCTTGCCCGAGTCAGCGCCCGGGGCCGAGTCCGGCCTGGCCGCCGGGGACCGCGTGGTCACCAATGAAATGCCCCTTCCGGTGGTGGGCATGGACGTGAAGGTCTACTCCAGCCAGGACGAGATGAACAAAACCGTCGCCGGAGCAGCCGGGCAAAAGCCCGACGCCGCCGTCGGGGCCGGTCAGGAGGGCTGATCATGGGCCTCCTGCGAAAGTTCATCGACAACCCGGTCCTGGCCAACATGCTGACGATCCTGATTCTCATCGGGGGCGTCGTGGCCTGGTTCTCCATCCCGCGCGAGCTGTTCCCGGAGTTCTCGACCGACCTGATTACCGTCACCGTGACCTACCCGCGGGCCTCGCCGGCGGAGATCGAGGAGTCGATCACCCAGAAGATCGAGGAGAAGGTCAACGGCCTGGAGGGCGTCAAGGAAGTCACCACCACCGCACGCGAAGGCGTGGGCGTAGTGAACCTGGAGCTCTACACCGGCACGGATGTGGCCAAGCTGCTCGACGAGGTCAAGTCCGAGGTCGACAAGATCGACTTGCCCCTGGACGCCGAAGACCCCACAACCGTCGAAGTGACGCTGCGACGACACATCATCCACGTTGCCGTCGCCTCAGAGACCGACCCCCAGACCGGCAAGGACCGCGTCTCGGCCAGGGTGCTCAAACAGTTCGCCGAACAGATCCGCGACGACCTGCAGGACCTGCCCGAAATCAGCCAGGTCTCGGTCTCCGGCACGCGGGAGTACGAGATTTCCGTCGAGGTCTCCGAAGAGACGCTCCGCCGCTACGGCCTGACGCTCAACGAGATCGCTGCGGTCATCCGTCGCAGCAGCTTCGACATTCCGGCCGGCAACGTCAAGACGCGCGGCGGGGAGTTTGCCATCCGCATCATCGGCCAGAGGCGGTGGGCCGAGGAATTCCGCGATATCGTCGTCCGCTCCCTGCCCGACGGCCAGACGCTCACGCTGGGCCAGATCGCCAGCATCCGCGAGACGTTCGAGGACAAGGACGTCGGCGGGCAGTTCGGGGGCAAGAACGCCGTTCTCGTCTCGGCCTACAAGACCGAGGAAGAAGACTCGATCGAGATCGCCAACGCCGTAAAAGACTACGTCGCCCGCAAGAGCAAACAGCTGCCCGACGGCGTGACGATCGGCACGTGGGCCGACTACAGCCGCCTGATCTCCGACCGCCTGGACCTGCTGGTCCGCAACGGCTTCTGGGGGATCATCCTGGTCATCGCGATTCTCTGGATCTTCGTCGGGGCCAGGCTGGCGTTCTGGGTCTCGCTGGGAATCCCCGTTTCGCTGATGGGCACGATGATCGTCCTGTCCGGGGCCGGGGTGAGCCTGAACATGATGAGCATGTTCGCGCTGATCATGGCTTTGGGCCTGATCGTCGACGATGCGATCGTCGTCGGCGAGAATGTCTTCGCCGAGACCCAGGCGGGCCGGAACCGCCGGGAGGCCGCCTACCGGGGCACGAAGATGGTGGTCTGGCCGGTGGTGGGGGCCGTGGCGACGACGTGGCTGGCCTTTGTGCCCCTGCTGTTCATCGAGGGAACGATGGGGCGGTTCATCTCGATCCTCCCGGTGGTGGTGATTACAGCCCTGGCCTTCTCGCTGTTCGAGTGCCTCCTCATCCTCCCGCCGCACCTGGCCCACAAGCCGCTGGGTACGATCGGCGGCAGTATTCGCGCCGGCGCGCCGGACTGGCTCGGTCGCCCGGCCGGGAAGCTCTCGGCCGGCTACCTGGGCATGCGGGGCAGGATCGAGGGGGGCATACAGTGGTTCATCGACCGGGCCTTCCTGCCCGTCCACAAATTCGCCGTCCGCTACCGCTATGCGACCCTGGCGGTTTTCGCCTCGATGCTGATTCTCCTGGGCGGGGCCTTTGCCGGCGGGCACATCAAGCGTACGCTGTTTCCGAAGGTCGATTCCGACACGGTGGTGGCCAATCTGGTCATGCCCACCGGCACGTCGATCACCCGCACCGGTAAGCTGGCCCGGCAGATCAACCTCGGGGCCCTGAAGCTCAACGAGCAGTTCGAAACCGAGGACGGCTCGCCGCTGGTCCGCAACGTTTACTCGCTGCTGGGTGAGCAGAGTCGCGGCGGCGACGCCGGGTCCCACGTGGCCGAGATCATCGTCGAGCTGGCCCCGGCCGAGGTCCGCAGGCAGGAAAGCAAGCAGATCGTCGACCAGTGGCGACAGAACGTCGGACAGTTGGCCGGGCCGCTGAAACTGACCTACGGCTCGCAGCGCGGTGGGCCGGGGGGCAAGAGCTTCGAGGTCCGCCTGCTGGGGCCGAACACCGACTTCATCAAACCCGCCGCGGCCCAGCTCAAGCAGCGGCTGGCCCGGTTCGAGGGCGTCACCGACATCGAGGATGACGCCCTGCCGGGTAAAGACGAGATCCAGATCTCCCTGAGGCCCAAGCAGGCCGAGACGCTCGGGGTGACGCTGGAGTCTCTGGCCGGGCACGTCCGAAGCGCGTTCGAGGGTTTCGAGACCGTCGATATCCAACGGGGCAGGGACGAGGTCGAAGTCAACGTACGCTACCCCGAAAGTCGCCGCCGGTCGCTGTCGGACCTGGAGCAGATGCGGATCCTGACCCCGGCCAGGGCCCGCGTGCCGATCGCCGCGGTGGCCGATCTCCGAATCCGCCAAGGCTACACCACGCTTCGACGCGTCGGGCGACAGAGCGTGGTGACCGTCTCGGCCGACTTGAACGAAGACGTCGCCAACGCCGAGGAGATCCTCAACAAGCTGCAGCAGGAGGACTACTTTACCGACCTGATGGCCGCGTATCCGGGCCTGAAGTACGACCTGCGAGGCCAGAGGCAGCAGCGGGCCGAGTCGCTGGGTTCGCTGAAGGTCTGGTACCCGGTGGCCCTGGTGGGGATCTACACGATCCTGGCGGCGATCTTCCGCAGCTACTTCCAGCCGTTGATCATCATGGTGGCCATTCCCTTCGGCCTGCTCGGGGCGGTTCTCGGCCACGCGATCATGGGCATCGACATCACGCTGCTGAGCCTGTTCGGGATGGTGGCCCTGACGGGGATTGTCGTCAACGACTCGCTGGTGCTGATCGACCTGGTCAACCGCCGGTATCGCGAGGGCAGGGGGGTGCTGGAGTCTGTCTTCTCCGGGGCGCGGGACCGCTTCCGGGCGATCTTCCTGACCACGGCCACCACGGTGGCGGGCATGACGCCGCTGCTGCTGGAGCAGTCTTTCCAGGCCCAGTTCCTCAAGCCCATGGTCGTTTCGCTGGCATTCGGGCTGATGTTCGCGACGCTGCTGACGCTGATCGTCGTGCCCTGCCTCTACGTCGCCGGGGACGATATCCGCCGCGTACTAAGCTGGCTGATCACCGGCAACTGGCGGGCCCACCGCAGTCCGGAGGCGCCCGTGGATTCTGGCCACGTGGGCTACTCTGCGGCCGATGCCTACGATCCGGTCGACCGGACCTGAAAATTTGCAGGCTGGAAGAAGTGACAAAAAACGAACTTCGCCCGCTATTTACTACATTATTGTAATGGAATAGGGGTTGTGAGACAAAAAAGTAAGAGCGGCAAGGGGGAGGTAGGGGAAATTCTCATCTCAAGCTTATATCGGAGCATGACTTAGAAGTCCGGTCCTATTTCTGGCACGCCGCGTGCAATAAAAACGGGCGGAATGGCCTGTGGCTGTTCCGGCCTGTCGCGGACGTGGCTGCAGCGCGTTCCGCACGGGCCCGGACACGGGAATGGGAGCAACGAAAGAAGATTGCCACCCCATTTGGGTTATTGGAATGAGTCATGCATCCGGGAGTACCCGGCTGCGAAAGTATCCAGGTAAAGGAGCAGAGATGATGAGACACGTGAAAGTCTGGTCGCTCGGGTTGCTGCTGGCCGTCACCGTCGGGGCCATGGCGATACCGGCACAGGCACAGGATGAAGCCGAGCCGACACAGGAAGAATTGATGAAGATGGTGCCCGAATCGGATGCCGGGACCATGGTAGACGGCGTTCCGATCGTCGATGAAGAGACAGGCCTGGCCCGCATGCGGACCGAGACCGAGATCATCACCGACAATCTGAATGTTGTCTGGACGTGCATCTGTGCGTTCCTGGTCTTCTTCATGCAGGCCGGCTTCGCGATGGTCGAGGCCGGTTTTACCCGGGCGAAAAACGCCGTCAACATCATCATGAAGAACCTGATGGACTTCGCGATCGGCACGATCGCCTTCGCCTGCATCGGGTTCGGCCTGATGTTCGGCGGTTCGGATGGCTGGTTCGGCAAGAGCTTGTTCTTCCTCTCCGGCGTGCCGGGCAACAGTTGGGGCATGACGTTCCTGATTTTCCAGACGGTCTTCGCTGCCACCGCCGCGACAATCGTCTCCGGTGCGATGGCCGAACGAACCAAGTTCGTCAGTTACCTGATCTACTCGGCCGTGATTTCCGCGGTCATCTACCCGATCTCGGGCTCCTGGGCCTGGGGCGGACTGCTTGACGGCGGCGGCTGGCTGGAAAACATGGGCGGTGGGTTCCTGGACTTCGCCGGGTCTTCGGTGGTCCACTCTGTAGGTGGCTGGCTGGCCCTGGCCGGTGCAATCGTCCTCGGCCCGCGTATCGGCAAGTATGGCCCGGACGGCAAGAGTCGCGCGATCATGGGTCACAACCTGCCCCTGGCCGCCCTGGGTGTATTCATCCTCTGGTTCGGCTGGTTCGGGTTCAACCCCGGCTCGACGACCACCGGTGACATCACCATCGGCCACATCGCTGTGACCACGAACATTGCAGCGGCCGCCGGTGCGATCGTCGCGATGATGGTTGCCTGGATCCTGTTCAAGAAGCCTGATGCCTCCATGGCCCTGAACGGTGCCCTGGCCGGCCTGGTTTCCATCACCGCCCCCTGTGACGGAGTCACTCCATTCGGTGCCCTCTGGATCGGTGCCATCGGTGGTGCCCTGGTCGTCTTCGCCGTGATCTTCATCGATCGCGTCCTGAAGATCGACGACCCCGTCGGTGCGGTCAGTGTCCACGGCGTCTGTGGCGCGTGGGGCACGATTTCCGCCGGCCTGTGGAATGTCGATTCCGGGTTGCTCTACGGACACGGTGCCGCCCAACTGGGCGTGCAGTTGGCCGGCATGGCAGCTTTCTTCGTCTGGGCCTTCGGTGCAGGTCTGATCCTGTTCTTCGGCCTGAAGTACACCATCGGTCTCCGCGTCAGCCGCGAGGAAGAACTCGCCGGTCTGGACGTCGGCGAACACGGTATGGAAGCCTACAGCGGGTTCCAGATCTTCACCACCATGTGATCAGGGAAAAGAAAGGAACCACTGAAATGAAACTGATTACAGCTTACATACAACCGGAAAAGCTCAACGACGTGAAGCAGTCGCTCTATGCGGCAGAGGTTTACAAGATGTCCGTGACCAACGCCCTTGGCTGCGGGCAGCAGAAGGGCTACCACGAGACGTATCGTGGGGTGGATGTCGAAGTGAACCTGCTCAAGAAGATCCGCCTGGACATCGCGGTCAATGACGACTTCGTCCAGAAGACCGTCGACGCGATTGTCTCCGGGGCCCGTACGGGCAACATCGGAGACGGCAAGATCTTCGTCGTGCCCCTCGAACGTGTCGTCCGCATCCGTACGGGTGAGGAAGGCAACGACGCGATCGGCTGAGCAACGACCGACGTCGCCTGGCCGGGGTTCTTCCTCCGGCCCCGGCCGGGCGACTTTCCCAAACCGAGTGTCTCACGTCGGGAAATGGGGGGCAGAGCGGTTCTGCCCCCCGCCCCGACGGAGCAGGCGAAACGGAGGACATGACACGGCCGAGACGGTCCTTCCCGCCGACAGAACGACTGGAAGACGGGACGAGAATCGACCGGAAAGTGAACAAAAATGTAACTGAAAGGTGTCATAAGTTACAAATATGTAAAGCGGGACGAGTGGGCACTCGTCCCGTTCATTTTGCGCAAGATCCTGTACTGATAGCCGGTTACAGTTTTGCTACTGTGTTTGGCATGCGGTGTGCGAGTAGGGCGTGTGACCGGGAATGGGCCCGGTCTGAACTTTTCGGGAAAGGTAACACGCTACATGCGCACACCCAGGAAAAGGACACACTGGAGCTGGATCGCCTTGCTGTTGGCAGCCGGGATCCTGCTGGGATCTCCGACCTTGTCGGTCGCTGCCGACGAGGCGGATGATGCCTACGCCAAGGCGGTCTCCGCCCTGACGGACGCGTTTGACACCGAGGTCGAGGACGAAGAAAAGGCCGCAGCCGCCGCAGCTGCCATCGCCAAGATCGAAGCCTTGATGGGTTCGATCAAGACAGACCAGGGCGAAGACTACGCCATCGCCAAGGCCGAGGTGCTGTCCCTGCACCTGGCCGAGGGCGGGGCGGACGGCCTGATGGCGCTGGTCGACGAGATGACCGCCCAATACGAGGCGATCCAGCAGGCCGACCTGGCCCAGCTTCGCAAGCTGGTGGCCAGGAACATGGTCGAGTCGAGGACCAACGGCGGGGCCGGGTCCCTGGCCCGGGCCATCCTCGGTCTGGACACGCTCTGGGTCTGCATTGCAGCCTTCCTGGTCTTCTTCATGCAGGCCGGCTTCGGCATGGTCGAGGCGGGCTTCATCCGCGCGAAAAACGCCGTCAACATCCTGACCAAGAACTTCATCGACTACTGCTCGGCGAGCATCATGTTCTTCCTGGTCGGTTACGCGTTCATGTTCGGTGAAGGCAACGGCTTTATCGGGACCAGCGGCTTTGCCCTGATCGGCGTCGATTCGACCGTCGGCAGCGTGCAGACCTGGGCGTTCTGGCTGTTCCAGGCGGCCTTCTGCGGTGCGGCTGCGACCATCGTCGCCGGCGGCATGGCCGGTCGGATGAAGTTCCATGCCTACCTGCTCTACACGGTCGTGATTTCCGGGCTGGTCTATCCAATCGTCGGCCACTGGATCTGGGGCGGCGGCTGGCTGGCCGAGGCCGGCTTCTGGGACTTCGCCGGCTCGACGGTTGTCCACGCCACCGGCGGCTGCGCTGCACTGGTCGGCACGATCCTGCTGGGACCCCGCGTGGGCAAGTACGTCGGCGGGAAGGTCAAGGCCATCCAGGGTCACAACATCCCGCTGGCCTCGCTGGGCGTCTTCATTCTGTGGTTCGGCTGGTTCGGCTTTAACCCCGGCTCGACGCTGGCGGTTGGGGACGGTTCGAGTTTCGCCCTGGTGGCAATGAACACCAACCTGGCCGCCGCTGCCGGTGCGATCACCGCGATGATCACGATCTGGGCCGTAGCCGGCAAGCCCGACCTGGGGATGATCATGAACGGCTGCCTGGCTGGTCTTGTCGCCATCACCGCCCCCTGCGCCTGGGTCAGCCCGGTCGGGGCGATCGTCATCGGTGCCATCGGTGGCGTGCTGGTCGTACTGGGCACACTGCTGCTGGACCGCCTGCGGGTCGATGACCCCGTCGGTGCTTTCCCCGTCCACGGAATCAACGGCATCTGGGGCACGTTGTCGATCGGCCTGTTCGCCACCGGAGAATACGGCGATTTCGCCGGCCTGCTCTACGGCGGAGGACTCAAGCAGTTGGGCATCCAGGCGATGGGTACCTTCTCCGTCGTCGGATTCGTTGTCGTCAGCATGGGCATCGTCTTCACGGCGATCAAGTTTACTGTCGGCCTGCGAGTCAGCCGTCAGGAAGAAATGCGTGGTCTGGACATTGGCGAACACGGACTGGAAGCCTACGCCGGGTTCCAGGTCTTCGTAACCGAGTGAGGTGGAACATGAAACTGATTACAGCTTACATACAACCGGAAAAGCTCAACGACGTGAAGCAGTCGCTCTATGCGGCAGAGGTTTACAAGATGTCCGTGACCAACGCCCTTGGCTGCGGGCAGCAGAAGGGCTACCACGAGACGTATCGTGGGGTGGATGTCGAAGTGAACCTGCTCAAGAAGATCCGCCTGGACATCGCGGTCAATGACGACTTCGTCCAGAAGACCGTCGACGCGATTGTCTCCGGGGCCCGTACGGGCAACATCGGAGACGGCAAGATCTTCGTCGTGCCCCTCGAACGTGTCGTCCGCATCCGTACGGGTGAGGAAGGCAACGACGCGATCGGCTGAGCAAGGAAAGCAGACCGCCGGCCCCGGCGACGCTCGATACGTCGCCGGGGCCGGCGGACCAAGCCGGATCCGTGGCGGCCGAAGTGACAACAGAAATGTAGTTTCGAGCCCTCGGGGCAACCATATTTGTAAGGCAGTGCGTTTCCAGCCGGGGCCAGAACGACCGAAACCGTACGTTTTATGGGCTTTCCCGGCCCTTTCCGGCGAATGGCACAGCCTTTGTAAGTACAGAAACATGCAACGGTGATCCGAACGGTACGACGATGAGCCGCTGAAGCCTTCGGATCAACAGGCAGACCAGGTTTCGGACTCTCCCCGGGCTGATCCGGCGGGGGGTCGCACTTGGGTTGTCCATGGGAAAAGGAACCTCTTTGTCCGGGCGGACGTTCCGTTCGGGTTCCGCAGCCCCGCCTGCAAGCCTGCTGGCGAATCCGTTCCGGTCGGGCCGGAACGGACGAGTGCCTGAGCCGAACTTCAGCGGAAAAGGAGCATTTTGCATGACACCGAATGAGTTCTTTGAGTTCTGCAAGAAGCAGAACGCCAACATGATCGACCTGAAGTTCGTGGACCTGCTGGGTACGTGGCAGCACTGCTCGTATCCGATCGCCACGCAGAACGAGGGCATCTTCGAAGAGGGCCTGGGCTTTGACGGCTCGTCCATCCGCGGCTGGCAGGAAATCCACCAGTCGGACATGATGGCCGTCTGCGTCGCCGACACCGCCAAGGTCGACCCGTTCTTCGAAAAACCCACCGTCTCGGTCCTGGCCGACATCGTCGACCCCGAAACCCGCGAAGAATACGGCAAGTGCCCCCGCACCGTCGTCAAGAACGCCGCCCAGTTCCTCACCGAAACGGGCATTGGCGATACCTGCTTCATCGGCCCCGAGCCGGAGTTCTTCATCTTCGACGAAGTCCGCTACGAGCAGAACCAGCACACCGGGTACTACCAGATCGACTCGGTCGAGGGCGCCTGGAACACCGCCCGCTTCGAAGAACCCAACCTCGGCTACAAGCCCTCCTTCAAGGGCGGCTACTTCCCGGTCAGCCCCACCGACACCTACGGTGACCTGCGGGCCGAGATGGTCGAAGAACTGGAAAACCTGGGCATCCGCATCGAAGCCCACCACCACGAAGTCGCCACGGCCGGCCAGGCAGAAATCGACATGGAGTTCTGCGAACTGACCAAAATGGCCGACCAGTTCATGTGGTACAAGTACGTCATCAAGAACGTCGCCAAACGCGCCGGCAAGACCGTCACCTTCATGCCCAAGCCCGTCTTCGAAGACAACGGCTCGGGCATGCACAGCCACATCTCCATCTGGAAAGACGGCGAGCCGCTCTTCGCCGGCAAGGAGTATGCGGGCCTGAGCAAGATGGCCATGTACGCCGTGGGCGGTCTGCTCAAGCACGCCGCTTCGGTGCTGGCCTTCGCCGCTCCGACCACCAACAGCTACCGCCGCCTGGTCCCGGGCTATGAAGCTCCGGTGAATTTGGTTCTCTCGGCCCGCAACCGCTCGGCCGCCATCCGCATCCCGATGTACTCCAGCAGCCCCAAGGCCAAGCGGATCGAGTTCCGCTGCCCCGACCCGACCGCCAACGGCTACCTCGCCTGGTCGGCCATGCTGATGGCCTGCATCGACGGGATCGAGAACAAGATCGATCCGGGCAAGCCGCTGGACAAGAACATCTACGAGCTCAAGGGCAAGGACCTGGAAGCGATCCCGAAGGTTCCCAGCTCCCTTGGTGAGTCGATCGACGCGCTGGAACAGGACCACGCGTTCCTGACCAAGGGCGGCGTCTTCTCCGAAGACCTGATCAACTCCTGGATCAACTGGAAGCGGGAAGAGGAGCTGGCCCCCATGGCCCTGCGTCCGCACCCGCACGAGTTCGCACTCTACTACGACTGCTGATCGACCTGAATCCCACGCTCCGCCGGGGCGGGACACCCCGTCCCGGCCGGGGCACTTCGACGATACTCCAGAGCACAAAAAGCAGCGCCTCGAACCACAGGGGCACGAGGCGCAAGCTGGGAAGTTCCTTTTCCCTGGTAGTCGGGTTGATGTCACTTGTGGCATCGCCCGGCTACTTTTTTGCAGGAACTTACCCGGAATCCGAGCATCGTCAAAACCAGTCTGTTGTCAAGCTCTCAGCCCGTTGCGAAGGGCTTGACAAATCGGCCGCCAGACGGTGACATACCTGTCTTGCCGACCTGCCGGCCGACGCGACCGTAACCCCAACGCCCGGGCAATCGGGCGATCCATCGAAGAACAAACCGGGAAAAGGAATCCACCATGCCCCACCAGAACCCGCGCCAGGGACTTTCCAGCGCCGTTGCCCAGGCCTGCCCCCGCGGCGGCGTTGTCGACTACCGGACCACCGACGTCCGTGACCTGTACAGCCAGCACGTGTTCACCCAGGCCGTCCAGCAGCAGAGGCTGCCCAAGGCCGTCTACCGCTCCCTGCAGGAGACCAGCCGAACGGGCAAGCAGATCGACCCCGCCATCGCCGATGCCGTCGCCCTGGCCATGCGCGACTGGGCCATCGAACACGGCGCGACCCACTTTACCCACTGGTTCCAGCCGATGACCGGCGCCACGGCCGAGAAGCACGACAGCTTCATCCAGCCGACCAACGACGGCGAGATCCTCGCCCAGTTCAGCGGCAAGGACCTCGTCCGCGGCGAGCCCGATGCCTCCAGCTTCCCCTCCGGGGGCCTGCGAGCGACCTTCGAGGCCCGCGGCTATACCGCCTGGGACCCGACGAGCCCGGCCTTTCTGCTGGAAAACCCAAACGGCGCAACGCTGGTCATCCCCACCATGTTCGTCAGCTGGACCGGCGATGCGCTGGACAAGAAGACCCCGCTGCTGCGATCGATCGACGCGCTGAATACCCATGCCTTACGCGTCCTGAAGCTCTTCGGCCGCCACGACGTCCAACGCGTGATGACCTCCGTCGGGGCCGAGCAGGAATACTTCCTGATCGACAAGAACTACTACCTGGCCAGGCCCGACCTGATCGCCACCGGGCGGACGCTCTTCGGCGCAAAGCCCCCCAAGGGCCAGGAGATGGAAGACCAGTACTTCGGGGCCATCCACGAACGGGTGCTCGCCTTCATGTCCGAGCTGGAATACGAGCTGATCCGTCTGGGCGTGCCGATCAAGACCCGCCACAACGAAGTTGCACCCAGCCAGTTCGAGATCGCCCCGACCTTCGAGACAGCCAACCTGGCCACCGACCACCAGATGCTCGTGATGGAGATGCTCCGCAAGGTCGCCGCCCGTCACGGCCTGGCCTGCCTGCTGCACGAGAAGCCCTTCGCCGGCGTCAACGGATCGGGCAAGCACAACAACTGGTCGATGGTCACAGATACCGGCGAGAACCTGCTGGACCCGACCGAAACGCCCGAGGACAACCTGCAGTTCCTGCTGTTCTGCGCCGCGGTCGTCCAGGCCGTCCATCGCCACGCAGGCCTGCTGCGGCTGACCGTCTGCGGAGCGGGCAACGACCATCGCCTCGGCGCCAACGAAGCCCCGCCGGCCATCATCAGCATCTATCTCGGTACGCACCTGCGCAACGCCCTGACCGGCCAGACCGGCGGCAAGGGCAAGAAGGCAAAGACGGCCAAGCCCATCGAGACGGGAATTTCCACAGTCCCCCAGCTCGACCGCGACGCCGGTGACCGCAACCGCACCAGCCCGTTCGCCTTCACGGGCAACAAGTTCGAGTTCCGCGCCGTCGGCTCGAGCCAGTCGGTCGCCGGGCCGAATACCGTGCTGAATACCATCGTCGCAGAGAGTCTTGATGAATTCGCCAGCGAGCTGGAAAAGACCGTCAAGAAACCCGAGGATCTTGCCCCGGCCGTTCGCAAGCTGATCGCCAAGTCCCTCGATGCCTCCTCGGCGGTCCTCTTCGACGGCGACAACTACTCCGAGGCCTGGCAGGAAGAGGCCGAGAAACGCGGCCTGCCCAACCTGCGGACCACCGTCGACTGCGTGCCGCTGGCAACAAGCAAAGAGGCCGTCGCGCTGCTGACCAAGTACCACGTCTACTCCAAGCGCGAACTGACCAGCCGCCAGGAAATCCTGCTGGAAAACTACATCAAGACGGTGCACATCGAGGCCCAGTCGGCTTCGATGATCGTCCACACGATGATCATCCCCGCCTGCCTGAGGTACCAGGCCGACGTGGCCTCGGCGATCAACCAGGCCAAGCAGGCCGGCTTTGAGGATGCCGCCCAGCACGAACTGCTGGAAGAACTGGTCACCATGATCTCAACCCTCCGCAAGAGGACACGCGAGTTGGATGAAGCCATCGCCCACCACGTCGAGGGCGGCACGCTGAACCACGCACGCTACGAGCAGAAGACCGTCCTGCCAGCCCTGGAAGAGGTCCGCCGCTGGGCTGACAAACTCGAAGGTCTCGTCGACGACAGCTGCTGGCCCCTGCCGCACTACCGCGAGATGCTCTTCGTCCGCTAGGGCAGGTTGCGATTTTGCCCAATCTCCGATCCCGGGCTTGACTGACGAGCCCGGGATCGGGATAATTTCCCACGCACGTGTCGGCTGACAGCCGCCACGACAAGCGGCCGTAATTCAGTGGTAGAATGCCAGCTTCCCAAGCTGGACGTCGAGGGTTCGAATCCCTTCGGCCGCTATGTATAGCCCTTCAGGCCAGTTGGACAGGTCTGGAGGGTTCTTTTATGGTGTGCCGCGCATGGCCCGTGACTTGGAGGTGGAAGTCCTGCCCGATCGCGGGCAGGGGCGGGTGGTCTCGGGCGGGACAGGAGAGTGTGCATACAATACGCCATAGTAAGGGATTGTGGCTGAAGGTGTGCGAGGAGAATATGTCCGACAGATCCGCCAGGGAAAACGTCGAAGATCTCAACAAAAAGCAGGCTCGCAAACGTGCGCGCCAGTTGCGGGATCAGATCAACGAGCACGACTATCACTACTACGTCGAGAATGATCCGCAGATCTCGGATGCCGAGTACGACGAACTCAAAGGGGAACTGGAAACCATCGAACAGAAGTACCCCGACCTGATGACCGAAGACAGTCCCACCCAGCGAGTCGGGGCTGAGCCGCAGGAAGAACTGGGCACGATCGAGCATGAAGAAAAGATGCTCAGCCTCCAGGCGGTCGACAGCGAAGAAGACTTCCGGCAGTTCGTCCGGAGGTGCCAAAAGAAGTTGGACAAGGACCGGCTGAGCTTGGTGGCCGAACCGAAATTCGACGGGCTGAGTGTGGAACTGATCTACGAAAACGGCACGCTGAAATCGGCGGCAACTCGCGGCGATGGAAACAAAGGGGAGGATATTACCGAGAATGTCCGCACGATCCGGCAGATTCCCCTGAAGCTGCGGAAGCAGGACGGAGTCTCCATCCCTCGCCACCTGGTCGCCAGGGGCGAAGTGTACATGTCTCGCAGCGACTTCGAGGAATTCAACAAGAGTCAAGAGCAGGCCGGGAATAAGACCTTTGCCAATCCCCGCAATGCAGCCGCAGGGTCGCTGCGACAACTGGACCCGAACATCACAGCTGAGAGACCCCTGCAGATCTTTTTCTGGGAGATCGCATCGCCCTCGAGCCGAAGGCCGGACTCCCAGTATCAGAGTCTGGAACTTCTTGAGAAACTCGGACTGCGGACCAACCCGCTGAGCAAACGGCTGGCCAGTGCAGACAAAGCTGTCGACTGGTTCTACCAGATGCAGGAGAAACGGGATCAGTTGGACTACGAGATAGACGGCTGCGTGCTTAAAATCAACAACCTCGACGACCAGGATAGGATGGGCACGCGGGCGTCGAACCCCCGATGGGCGATCGCCTGGAAATTTCCCCCGAAGCGCAAGAGCACGCGAATCGAGGATATCGAAGCCCAGGTCGGCCGAACCGGCGCGCTGACCCCGGTAGCCCGGCTGAAGCCGGTCCACATCGGCGGGGCGGAGGTCACCCATGTCAGCCTCCACAACCAGGACGAGATTGACCGCAAAGACATACGTATCGGCGACCATGTCATCGTCGAACGGGCCGGGGATGTCATCCCCCATGTGGTGGAAGTCCAGACCTCCAAGCGGAACGGATACGGAAAGAAGTACCACCTGCCGAGAAAATGCCCTTCTTGCGGCGGGCCCGTCAGTCGCGATGAGTCCGAGGCGATATATCGCTGCAACAATATGGCATGCCCCGCCCAGAGGCAGGAGCAGATTCAGCATTTCGGTTCCCGCGACGGGCTGGATATTGACGGGTTGGGAGAGAAGCTCGTAGAGAAACTCCTGGAGGCGGACCTGGTCGAATCACCGGCGGACCTGTTCGAACTCAAAGAGTCTGACCTGAAACAACTGGAGGATTTCGGAGACAAGAAGGCATCGAACCTGATTGAGAACATCGATAAGGCCAGATCGGAAGCGACATTGCCCGCTTTCATTTACGCGCTGGGCATTCCGCATGTCGGCAGCGCCCTGGCGGGGGACTTGGCTGCGTGGTTCGGATCACTGGATGATCTGGCCGAGGCAGACCAGCAGGACCTTGCGGAGATGGAGGGGATCGGTTCGAAAGTGGCCCGCGCCATCGCCGAATGGTTCGACAACGACAGGAATCGCAAGGTGATCAGGCGGTTGAAAGACCACGGGCTGAATCCGACCAGCGAAGCGACCGGCGATCGGCTGGAAGGACAGACCATCGTAATAACCGGCCAACTGGACTCGATGACGCGAGGCGAAGCCAAACAGGCGATTCGGCAGGAGGGGGGCAAGTCGACTTCCAGCGTATCCGGACAGACGGATTACCTGGTTGTAGGCGAGACCCCCGGTTCTACCAAAACCCAGGAGGCCGAAGAGCACGATGTCGAGACGATCGACGAAGAAGAGTTCCTCGACCGCCTGGGCCGCGAGGGCGGTTGAGATCCGGTGGGCGGCTTACGTCTGGCCGACCCAGGACCCATCGTCATGTTCTTCCCATAGCCGGCGGAGTTTACGTTGCGTGTCGGTCGGCAGGCCGCCATTTTCGAGCACGGCGATGTTCTGCCGGATATGCTCGGGGTTGCTGCTGCCGACGACGGCGACATCGACGTTTTCCTCGAAGGCGGAGAACCGCAGGGCCATCTCGATCCAATCCCCGTCGAAACCGACCGCCTCGGGGCTCATCTGCATCTGTTGGATTCGTTCGGCGTAGTCGGCGGCGTAGTCGCTGTAGAAATCGCCCAGTTCATCGAGGTTCCGCCAGGCGCTGTTGGCAATGGGGCGTTTGGCGATTATGCCCAGGCCAGCCTGATCTGCCTTGGGCAGGTAGGTCTCGAGGCACTGCTGGTCGGCGATGTTGACGGATGTCTCCAGGGCGTCGAACAGGCCGAGGTTTACCGCCTGTTCGGCTGTGTCGCCATCGCCGCTGTAGCCGATGTACCGCACCTTGCCGTCATGCTTGGCCTTGCTGAGGGCATTGAGCATTTCTTCGTTCTTCAACTGGCCGCTGTCGCAACTGTGCAGCAGGATGATATCCAGGTGGTCCGTCCGGCAGCGCCGCAGGGAGCGTTCGATCGACGCGGTGACGATCGAGCCCGACCAGGCCGGCTCGTCCAGATCGTCCAGGCCGTGGCCGCACTTGCTAAGCAGGACGTATTCATCTCGGCGGTCGGCGATGGCCTGGCCGATCTTGACCTCCGAATCTTCATAGCACGCGGCGGTGTCAATGAAGTTGATGCCGGCATCGAGCACGGCGGCCAGCACTTTGTCCGCTTCGTCCTGCGAGACATGCTTGATTCCCAGTTCAGCCGATCCATAACCCAGCTGTGTGACCTGCAAGTCTGTTTGTCCAAATTGTCTGGTTTCCATGTTCCGCTCCCTTCGAGAGTATGATATGGCCCCGACCGGGAGGTATCATCATTTCCCGCCGCTTTGCAGACTGCCCGGGTGGCATCTGAGGGCAAGGTACGCTATGATCGCGTTTTTCAGAGGCAACACTCTTCAGGGAGTCCCAGATGACTGAGAACAACGACCCGTCGGCCCAGCCCCAGGGCAGCGAGATTCCGCAGGATGCCCAAAGGCAGACGCGCGTTCGACTGGATGAGAGGGAGATGCAGACCAGCTACGCCAACGCGTTCCGGGCAAATGGTACGGCCGAGGAGATCATGCTGGACTTCGGGCTGAACATCGTCAGCCCGGGCGGTCAGCAGGGGGGCCAGACGCCGGAGATCCTCTTCAAGATCGACCAGCGCGTAATCCTGAATTACTACTCGGCCAAGCGTCTGGCGATGACGCTGACGCAGATGGTCCGCCGCCACGAGCAGAACTTCGGCGAGCTGGAACTGGACGTCAACAAGCGTCGACAGGATGCCGACTGAACCCGAGGGGCTCAGTGCTCGCGGCCCGCAAAGGCCAACTGTTCATCCAACCAGGTATCGTTTTTCAACACGGCCGCTCTCTGTCGTGCGGCCAGTCGCTGTGCGCGCTGCTGGGCTTTGCGGAAGGCCCGCCTGGCCAGGGCCGATCGGATGGGGCGGTCGGAGGCGTCGGATCTTCGGCGCAGCATCCGAGCGGTCCTGCCGGCGTGCTTGACCAGCAGGTCGTCTTCGAGGCTGACCAGGGCCTGGGCGAAACCGGGGTCGCCTTGACGGCCTGAGCGGCCGAACAGCTGGCGGTCGACGCGCCGCGATTCGTGACGCTCGGTGGCCAGGACGTGCAGGCCGCCGGCATCGGCGACGCCGGGACCCAGTTTGATGTCCGTGCCGCGACCGGCCATGTTGGTCGCTACGGTCACGTGGCTGGACTGGCCGGCTTGGGCGACGATCTGCGCTTCGGCCTCGTGGCGGACCGCATTGAGCACCTCGTGCTTGATCCCTTCGGCGGCAAGCAGCGTCGAGATCGCCTCGCTGTCGGCGACATTGCGTGTACCGATCAGCACGGCCGCGCCCTTCTGGCGGATCTGCTGCACCTGATCGACCACTGCCTGCCACTTGGTCCGGCGGGTCGGGAAGATCCGGTCGGGCGCCTGCTCTCGCCTGCAGGGCTCGTGGGTGGGCAAGACGACGGTGGGCATGGCGTAGGTGGCCCAGAATTCCCCTCGCGCCTCGGCGGCCGTGCCCGTCATCCCTGATAGCCTGCGATACATCCGGAAAAAACGCTGGAAACTGACCCGTGCGAAAGTGTCCTTGGGCGGCTCGATTTCGAGCCCTTCTTTGGCCTGGACAGCCTGGTGCAGCCCGTGGCGCCATTCGCGGTCGGGCATGAGACGCCCGGTAAACTCGTCGACGATCACCACCTTGGCGTCCTGGATGACGTACTGGGCGTCACGCAGGTAGAAGTGTCGGGCCGTCAGGGCCTGGCAGAGGAGTTCTTCGGCCCTTCGTCGCCCGGCCCAGACGCCGCCGAGTTCACAGGCCGCGGTGGCCAGCTTGCCGCGCCCTTGATCGGTCAACGTGATCTCACGGTACTTGCTGCTGGCGGTGTAATGGGTGTCCTGGTCGAACGTTTCGGCGATCTGGGCGGCCTGCTGGAAGGCCTGGACCTGCTCGACGTTGGGGCCCTGGCCGCTGAGGATCAGGGGGGTGACGGCCTCGTCGATGAGGATCGAATCTGCCTCGTCGACGATGGCCGCGTACAGCCCTCGCTGGACCAGCCGGTCCGATCCGCCGCCTTGCCGGGGCGAGATTCGATCCAGCAGAACCGCCGTCAGGTCCGATCGCCTGTCCATCGCCAGCCGGTCGCGCAGGAAGTCGGCCGAGACTTCCTTGTTCGTGCAGTAGGTCACGTCGGCCAGGTAAGCCCGGCGTCGCTGGTCGGGGGTCGAGTTTTGGTCGATCGACGCGACGCTCAGGCCGCAGAAGCCGTAGAGGTCAGCCATCCATTCCGCGTCGCGACGGGCGAGGTAGTCGTTGACGGTCACCACGTGACAGCCCCGCCCGCGCCAGGCCAGTGACGTCGCGGCCAGCACGGCCGTCAGCGTCTTGCCCTCGCCGGTGGCTTGTTCAGCCACGCAGCCATCCTGCAGGGCCAGGGCGGCGGCGAGCTGTTCAACGTGCGGGCGCAGGGACAGGGTTCTCACGGCGGCCTGGCTGAGAAGGGCCATCGCCTCGGCTCGCATCTCCGGGCTCTGTCGGCCGAGGCAGAAGGCGACTTTAAGTTCGCTGAGTTGTTCGCGCAGTTTCGCGTCGGTCATCTGGGCCAATTGCTCGGACCGCCGGTGGATCCGGCGCGCCCGGCAGAGGTACCTTCCGGGCCTGGCCGAGAGGCGACGCAGCCATCCGCCCGCGACGTGCCATGCCTTGTCCAGCCCGGCGGGGATGTCGCGTCGGTGGTCGCCGTGGGCGATGGCCCTCCACATGCTGGCCGTTGCCTGGGTCATGCTAGAAGCGGAACCTCCGCTGGATCAGCTGGCGGATGCGCCGCCACCACTGTCGGGCCAGGGGTTTCTCGGGCAGCTCGACGCGCACGATTACGCGTTGGCCGATACGGACGGGACCGGCGGCTTCGGCATCGAGGGCGACGACGGCATCGAAGAAGTGCTCGGCGGCTCGCTGTCCCTGTTGGTCGTCCGTGGCGGTGGCGATCGTGCCCCCGGCCAGCAGGCCCAGGGCGCGGCTGGGCAGGTCGATTCGTCCTGCCCGGGCGACCAGTTCGAGTTGACCGGCCAGCTGCAGGTCGGGCCTTGCCTTGACGCGTGTCTCGACGCGCAGGGGACCGTGGCCTCCGCCCAGCAGGGAGATCAGTTCGGTCGCGTCGTTCTGCCCGACTACGCCGCGGACGATGACCTCTCGCGTGTCGGCGACCAGACCGATCTGCTCCTGGTCGCTCAGCCACGTCCCGTCCCGCCTGGCCAGGGCGGGGGCGATCCAGGCCCCGTCGATCGGCGCGACGGGCCTCAGCGCGTCGACCTGCGACTGCAGCAGCCGGATTTCCTGCTGCTGGCTGCGGATCTCGGCGTCGACGACATCCACGTTCAGCGGGCCTTTCTCGATGGCTTGGCCCCGGCGGATGGACAGGATCTCGGCCGTGAGTTTCGCCTCGGCCAGACGGGTCTGCAACTCGGGGTTTTCCATGTGGACCAGCGGTTCGCCCTGGCTGCTTTCCACGGTGCGTTGGGGTGTCTCGGGGCTCAGCCCGGCGGTGATCAGCCGTCCCTCGGCGCCGCTGTAGATCACGGCCATGTTGCGGGTCTCGATGACGCCCTCGAACCGAATGTGGTCGTCGAAGGGCACGGCCCCGACCAGCGTCAGGACGGCAGCGGCGATCAGGGCCGAAACGGCGACGGCTCGTGTGCGGGTTCGGGCCAGTTCGCCGCTGGTCAGCAGGTAATGGCCGAATCGGCCCAGGGGCACGAGCAGCCAGCCGACCAGGGCCATCAGCGCCAGGGCCATGCCCACGAAGAACAGCTTGTCTGCCACGAAGAGCAGAATCCGCACGCTGATAAAGACGCGGAAGACCGTCGAGGCGAGGCCGTAAACCGCAAACCAGAAACGCTCGCCGACGCTGTGGGCAGGGCTGAGCGGATTGCGGACACCGAAGAGGTACTTTTTGGCCAGGTAATAGAGGTATCCCTTGGACCGCTGGGCGAGGTTCGGCGTTTCCAGCAGGTCCGACAGGACGTAGTACGCGTCGTATCGAAGCAGGGGGTTGCCGTTGAACAGCAGCGAGGAGACACCGGCGACGAAGATCATGTTGTAGCAGATGGTCCGCAGGTCGCCCGGGGCCAGATTGGCCCAGGCGATGGCCGCGACGGCCGCGATGGCCAGCTCCATCCACATCCCCGCCAGACCCACCGCCGCCCTGTACCACTTGCTCTTAAAGGCCCAGCTGCTGGAGGCATCGACGTAGGGGACGGGCATGAACACGAGCATCATGATGCCCATCGTATGCACTTCGCCGGTCAGCCCCTGGCGGCGGGCGAACTTCTTGCAGGCGAACCCGTGGGCGAACTCGTGGAAGAGCTTCAGCAGGACGATCGCCAGGTACAGGTAGGGCAGGTTGGCCGTGTCTAGCACCTCGCTGCCGCGTTGGAAGAGCTCGCCCCATCGCCCGGCCAGGCTCACCAGGCCCGCGCCGATCAGCACGAACCAGAGCAGCAGGCCCGGGACCGAGAAGACCGCCCCGAAGAGCTTGACCCAGCGGTTCAGGAAGTGGTCCGGGTCCAGCAGGGGGATGCGGAGGAACAGCAGGCTCATCAGCGTCGAGCGGATCTGCCTGCCGGTTCGCTTGCGGTATCGGGCGAAGACGGCCGCGGCGTCAGGGGGCAGGTCGGCCCGCAGCAGGTTCGAGACGTGCAACTGACCGAGCAGTTGGACTGCCTCGGGCTGGGTCGGTGCGTCGTCGCCGAGGTGTTCGTTGCTCAGCCGCCAGGCCTCGGAGACGGTCCGCCGGCCGTTCAGCAGGGCCACGAAGTGGTACGCCGACCTGCTCAGCCGCGAGAACTGGTTGCTCGAACGGTCCTGCAGGACGTACCACATCTGCCCGCGGAAGTGCTGCCGGAAGACCTGCACCTGCGGGCGAAGCACAGGCCGCAGCTCGGCGACGCGGAACCAGGATTCGCTGAATGTGGGGCGATCTACCGGCATGGTTGCTGCCTTACCACCAGAGCTTCATGCGGACCCAGTCGACGATCGGGGCGGTCCAGATCTCGGCGTAGCGGGCCCGGCCGAGATGGACCTTGGCCACTCCCTCGATCCCGTGCCGCAGCCACTCGGGCTGGCGGTCCAGTTCGGCCCGGACGCGGAAGACGTTCTCCTGGCCGACCAGTTCAGCCACGGGGCTGACCCACGTGACGGTGAAGTCGATCTTCTGGTCGGGCCGGCCCGTCGAGGCCAGTTGGCCTGTCGAACCGACCTGGACGCCGATGATGCGATTCTCGGGGATCAGCAGTTCGGCCTCGAACTGTTCGGCCGGGGCGATAACGAAAAGCTGCTGGCCAAGTTCGACGGGCGGTGCGTTGAACTTCTGCCAGTCGCCCTCGATGATCTCGCCATCGACAGGTGCGACGATTCTCGCATCGGCCAGTTGTCCCTCATACAGTTTGATTCGGGCCTGGGCCTGCCTGGCCTCGAGTCGGGCGATCTCTGCATCGGAGCGTTTTTCCGCGTCGAGGTAGGCTGAGTATTTCCGCAGGGCGATGGCCTCCTCGGCCCGAGCCTTGTACAGCGCGGCCTCGATCTTGTCCGTCCGCATCTCGGCCAGCAGGTCGCCGGCAACGACCCGGTCGCCGGGCTTGACATGCACCTGGATCAGCCGCTCGGAGAATGGGGCGGGCAGTTCGGTCTGTTTCCGGGCCAGGACGGTGAAATTGCCCTCCGCCGTCCTCGTTCCCCGGGCCACGAACGCAAAGGCCAGAAACACCCCCAAGCCGATCGCCAGCAGCTTCAGCCAGGTGTGTTGCGAGCCTACCGCCGCGGCGGCTGCTTTTCGCAGTCCGCCAGCCAGCCTGGCCCCGACCCATCGGTCGGTCTGCGACAGTTCGATGATCCGCGGGGTGGTCAGTTCGCACGTCAGGCGGAGCAGGGCGATCTGGTCGGGGGTGAACGGCTTGTCCACATCGCGCTGGCAGGTCAGTACGCCGACGGTTTGGCCGTCGTGACGCAGGGGCAGGGACAGGACGCTGGTGAGGCTGCCATGGCGGGAGAGATCTTCGGCGGCCCGGCTGATGGCGGGGGCGTCATCGGAGGCGGGGCAGGAAATTTCGATGTCCTGGTCGAGACACTCCTCCATGGCGGCTTCGAGGCATTGGAGGTCTTCGGTCTTGCGGTCGATCTTCTCGGTCTCGCTCATGGCGCGGACGCGGACGGTTCTGCCCTTGAGCAGCCCGAGGCCCACGCGGGTTGCGCCGAAGCGCTGGGCGACTTCGTTGCACAGGGCCATCGCCGCGGCGAGGAAGCGTCCCTGGCGGTTGACCGCAGCGAGGATCTCGACAGACTGGCGCATCTGGGCGAACTGGTTCTGACTGCGCTGGAGGTTGATGCGCATCTCGTAGAGTTGCAGCAGGGGGGCTGAGAGCTCCAGCCGCCGGGCGGTCTCGGCCAGGGCTTTCTGGTCGACGCTGTCGATGCAGAAGGCGCCGATGCCGGTGCTTTGTCGGGGCCTGCGGATCGGCAGGAGGAGGCAGCTTCTCCGGGGCGGATCGCCGTAGAGGTCTTCCGGTCCGTGGATGGGCAGACAGGCGGTCTTGCCCTCCTTGGCGACGCGCGGGGCGGCCTGGACGGCCATGGCCAGCCAGGCCGGGGCGTCGGCCTGTCCGTCGACGGCCGGATGGACGGCCAGGGGTTCGGCCGGGCGGTCTTCGTCCACCCGCAACAGGGCCCCCTGTGTCGCACCGGCCAGCCTGCACTGCATGGTCAGCAGGGCCAGGAGGAACTGCTCCGGCGGACCTTGGAAGTGGCTCAACTGCAGGAGGATCTCGGAGATCTCCGTGGTCTGCTCGGCAGAGCCGGGCCTGTCGAAGTGCTGCTGTGTCACTCTTGTCCGCCTTCCGAGAGCTCCTGGGGCGGCTGCTGCCCGCTGCCGAGACGGACCCAGCAGAACTGCCCCGCCGGGACGCGGTCGGGGTTGGGCACTTCGATGCGCATGACCAGCGTGCCGGAGGGGGCGTCGCCGACGGCGGCGCGGAAGATGATTCGCCCGGTTACCGGGGGCGCATCGGCCGAGCCCAGTCGAACGCGGGCGAGCTGGTTGGGCCTGGCGGCCTGGCCGGGCTTGACCGGCTTGTGCTGTCGAGCCTGCTGGATCGGAACGTCCACGTCAATCCAGAGCGGGTCGATGCTGACGATCCGGATGACCTCCTGCAGTGCGTCGGCCGACTCGCCGGGCTGGAGGTGGATCTTCTCGACCAGTCCGTCGATGCGGCTTTTCAGTTGCATGCGCTCCAGGCTCCGGCGGAGTTGCTCGACGCTGCGCTGGGCCTGCTGCTGCTGGAATTTCGCCAGCTGGAGCGACAGCTCGTTGATGGTCACTTCCAGCCTGGCGTGCTCGACTTCGGTCTCGGTCGCCCCGCCTCCGGCAGCGGCCTGTTTGGTCTTGTCCAGGTCGACGCGGGCCTGTTCCAGGCGGGCCTGGGCAGCCTCGATCCGGGTTCTGTCCTCGGCTTCGGCGAGGGCCTGGGCAAGCTGGGCCTGTTCGACCGCGTCTTCCAGCTGGACCAGCAATTGCCCCTGCCGGACCGTGTCACCTTGCTTGACCTGGACCGTTTCGACGGTCCCGGGCCGGACGAACGAAAGCGTCAGGTCGCTGGACGGCAGGGACTTGGCCTGCATCCACGCGGACGATGGCGGTTGGGCCAGGCAGAAAGACGCTGTCAGCCCAATCAACAGGCCGGCAAAGACTCTGGGCGAAGGGGTCACGGCAGATTCCTTTGCTTTTCGCTTTCGGACAGTTCGAGCAATCCCTTTGTATTCGGAACCGCATAGTACGTTTTTGATTACATTCGTCCAAGCAAAACCGTCCAGCCGGCCTCGCTGCCGCCGGTTCCTGCATCAATCTGCCGGCCAGACCACCAGCGGCAAGGGCTGGGACCAGCCGCTCTTGCCCAAGCTCGTCGTATAGCGGACCAGGATCCCGTAGATGCCCGGCTGGTCGATCTCTGCCTCGATCCGCCCGGTGGCCTTGATGGTATTGCCCAGGGCCATCTGCCAGCCCGTGAAGGTCTCGGTCGGGCCGACACGATCGATCTGGCGGTCTTCCGGTGGTGCCCGGACCTGTCTGACAGGGAAGATCCATTCTGATCGATCCAGAGCTTGGCGGGCGGCTGAAGATATTTTCGATTTCGCCTCCGCAGATGGATTTCCGCTCCGACAGCCAGATAGTAGAATTACGCAATGGGTTCCACTGTGCGGCGTTATCCTGAGAGAGGATCGGCTTCGTGGCCGATGCATGCATTGTCCAGGTCCGGCCGGTACGTCGGGGCCTTGTAAGGAAACAGCGAAATGACAGGCAAGAGCAGGCTGTACTGGGTTGCAGCCGTATCTCTGGTTGTTGTAGCCGCGGGGGGATATTGGGCGGGTCGGCACAGCGGACCGGCTGTTCTTTCCCAACCGGCGGGGGCTTCGTCGCTACCTGTGGTGGCGGTATCCGCCGTTGAGGCCGAGGCCGACCCGCGTCTTGGGCTTCCGGCCCAGCGGGCCGAATTCGACCGCCTCAACGCGGTTCTGATCGGGGCGGGGGAGTTGATCGACTTCCACCCGCAGGTGTTGCTCGAGATGGCGCGGCAGGCCACCGAGGGCGCAGAACTGCTGTTCGTGTTCAACGACTTCGAGCAGCTCCAGCGGGCCCGGCAGGCGTTGGGCAGCATCGACTCAGCCGCTTCCAGGGTCCGCCTGGGGGTCTTGCCGATCGATACGATGTGGATGCGCGACTACGGGCCTCTGTTCGTTCAACTGCCCGGGCAGGAACCGATGATCGTCGACGCAGACTGCAGCCTGGCCATCGAGGGCGACGGGCCGCCGGATGCCGACAACGACTTCCCGCGTATCCTGGCCAAGGCAAGCGGCAACAGTGTCCTATCCGTTCCTTTGCGGGTCCAGGGGGGCAACTTCCTGACCAACGGCGACGGGCTGCTGGTCTCGACCACCGCCCTGCGGGATGAGAACCTCCATGCCGGGCTGCCGCTAGAGACGATCGAGGCCGCCCTGAAGCGGTGGTTCGGCGTCTCGGAGTGGATTACCGTCGAACCGCTGGAGGGCGAATCGACCGAGCATGTCGATATTTTCATGACCTTCGTTGATGTAAACGTGGTGCTGGTGGGGCAGTACGATCCGGAGGACGATCCGATCAACGCCGCGATTCTCGATGCAGTGGCCGAGAAGCTGGCCAAGGTCAAAACCTCCGCCGGGCCCATGCAGGTGCACCGCATCTGGATGCCTCCCCGCGGCGGCGAAGATCTCTGGCGGACGTACACGAATGTAATCTATGCCGACAAAACGGTATACGTCCCCGCCTACACAGGGATCGACCGCGCCCTGCAGGCCGACGCACTGGACCTCTTTGCCCGCCTGCTGCCCGGATGGCGCGTGGTGGCCATCCCGTCCGATAGCATGATCCCGCTGGGCGGGGCCCTGCGCTGCATCTCGATGCAGGTCCCGTTGGGGATGGACCTGGGCCATGTTTTTCGCAGCGCGCAGGATCTGGACGAGCAGCAAGGCCCGCCCGAGCCGGCTGAAGACCAACAGGAAGACCCCTTCGCGACCTGAGGTCCGGGGGGTCTGGAGCGGATGACACTCCAGAGAAGATCGGAATTACTGGTATTCCCTTATCATGCTCGGGCGTGGGATTGTCGATAAACACAGTGTACCGGTCCGTTTGATGTGTTTGTCCGCGTCGTTGCAGGCCCATCTGCGAGACACCCCAGGCAGAAACCAATCCCCCCGCGCGGTTGAGAGAGTCCCGTGAGCCCGAGCCTTCTGCATGCCCATGGCCAGGTGAATCGCCTGCGAATCCTCCTGGCAGAGGACAGCCAGGTCTACGAGATCCTGGCGATGAAGATCCTGCGCTTTTACGGGGGCCATCGAGTCTGCGTGATCACCAAATCCAGCGAAGCAGCGGACCTGCTGGAGCGCGAGCAGATCGACCTGGCCGTGATCGATCTGCAGATGGCCGGGCAGGAAGCAGTGCAGACGGCCGAATGCATTCGCAGTCACGACGCATCGGCGGGGGGGAAGACTCCCATCATCGGCATCAGCGGGAACGACCTGCCCGGCCAGGAGCAACTCTGCACCGAGGCGGGCATGGACTACTACGTCGCCAGACCCTTCGTCTCCGATCACCTCTCCAGACAGGTCAAACAGCTGGCAGAACAGCTCAACCAGGCCTGAAATCCGCAACGGGTTGCCGTTCCTGGCCAATCAGTACCTTTTCTGCCCCATTTCAGGAAGAATCCCTATGGCAAAAGGTTCGCAAAACGCCGAAGATAACGTGTGTACCAGCAGTTGTGACCATTTGCGGGCCCGGCCCGAACAACCACAGATAGAAGATTCCCGCCCCGGCCGATGGTCGGAAGGCGGCCTGATGTGCCCCCCTGTCCCGCGTAAGCAGGGCGCCCGGACGTCCCGGACGCCCTGTGCGGGGCAGGTGTTTTTTTTTGCGCCGAGGCGCGACAATCATCTCTACGCGGTCATGTGTTAGCGCGATCTGAAGGTTGCGCTGTTCTGTGGCCCCGAATCTGGTATCATGCTCTGGGGCGTGGATGATGCCATCTGTGATCTGAATTCTGAGGCCTCATGTCTTTTGCGACAGCCAACCTGCTTGCCCATGTTCCGTGGGTTCCGGTACTGGGTTCGGGCCTGGGGCTTGCAGTTCTGCTGCTTTGGGTGCTGGTTGTGGTTTCCCTGCGCAGCAGGCGTATCCGGAACCGGCTGGAGGAGGAAAGCAATCGCCTCCACCTGCTGCTGGACAGTACGGATCACGTGATTCTGATGTACGACCGGAAGCACCGGATCACGTACTACAACGGCTCGGAGGAGCTTATCGAATCGGCCAGCGAAGTGATGGGCAAGACCCCGCGGGATCTGTTCGATTCGGCCACGGCCGAGCGGATAATCGCCCAGAACGACCTGGTCTTTTCGACCGCTGCCAAACAGTCCTTCGAGGGCAGCGTTTCCTGGAGGGGCAACGAATACTGGTTCCGGACGGACGCATATCCCGTTTTCGACTCGGCAGGGAATGTCACGCAGGTGGTGAAATTCGCCAGCAACAGTACCGAACTGAAGCAGATGGAGCAGCAGATCGAGCAGGACCGTCAACGGTTCCGCATCGTTGGCGAATGCACCGCCGATCTGGTGTTTGACTGGGACCTGCAAAGCGGAGAGGTCACCTGGCTGGGCGACGTGGCCGGCTTGCTTCCCGGCCTGGAGGGAAGGGTTGACTTCTCTCGGGTCGACAACTGGGCCCGTCTGGTGGTCCCGGAAGACCGCCAGGACTATCTGGAGATGATCGAACAGGTCCGCGCAGGTCGGCTGGAGAAGGCCTCTCGGGAGTTCCGCATAGGCCGGGACGGCTCGGACTGTCGGTACTGGGTTGCCCGCGGCGCGTTGGTCCGGGATGAGCAGGGACGCCCCTGGCGGTGGATCGGGGCCGTCAGTGACATGACATCCCAGCGTCGTCAGGCCGTCGCCCTGCAGGAAAGCGAACGCCGGTTCGAAAGCCTCATGCAGAAGCTTGACGAGATCGTATGGACCGCCGATTCGCAAAACCGCCTGACGTACGTCTCCGCGGCGGTCGAACGCATCTCCGGATACAGCCGCCAGCAGTTTTTCAACCAACCCGGGCTGTGGTCGGAAATCGTCCATCCCGACGACCGCGAAACGTTCCAGCGCAGCCAGCAACAGCTCGATGAGGACGGGCAGGCGGACCTGGAGTACCGGATTATCACCAGGGACGGCGAGCCCAGATGGATCCGCGACCGCAAGGCCGTCGTACGCGACGAGCAGGGGCAGTTCCTGCGGTACGGCGGCATCTGTGCCGACATCACCGCCCGCAAAGAGGCCGAGCAGCTCCTGCGAGTCTCGGAGCAGACGTACAAGGCCCTGTTCGACGGCCCCAATGCAGTCAAGCTGCTGATCGACCCGAGCAACGGGCAGATCGTCGATGCCAACATCGCAGCCGGGCGATACTACGGATACAGCGTCGAGGACCTCAAGACGATGCACATCTCGGATATCAACATATGGAGTGCCGATGAGGTCCACCAGGCCATGCGGCGGGCAAGGAAACTCCAGGACAACCACTTCATCTTCCGTCATCGTCTGGCCGATGGCCGCATCCGAGACGTGGAAGTCTACTCCAACCCCGTGGAAATCCAGGGCCGCGAACTGCTCTTCTCGATCATCCACGACGTAACCGATCGTCGCCAGGCCGAAAGGGCCCTGCTGGAACACGAGCGCCAGTTGCAACAGATGGCCTCGGAGCTGGCGCTGGTGGAGGAGCGGCACCGTCAGGCGATGGCTGCAGCCCTGCATGACAGGATCGGCCAGTCGCTGGCGGCGCTGAAGGTCCGGGCCGGGCTTCTCAAACAGGCCAGCGACAACGAGGAAGTCGCACACCGCGCCGAGAGGATGGTCAATGACCTGGACGGGCTGATCCGCGAAGCCTGGAACCTGACCTTCGCGCTCTGCCCGCCGGTTCTCTACGAAATGGGCCTGGAAGCTGCCCTGGAGTCCCTGGCCGAAGAATACAGCCAGAGCGACCAGCTGCAGGTGGAATTCTTCGACGACGGCAGGGACAAGGACGTGCCCAACGACATCCGGGGCATGCTCTACCAGATGGTGCGGGAACTGCTGCAGAACGTCGTCAAACACGCCGAGGCCTCCCGCGTGCGGCTGGCCTGCAGACGCGAGCAAGACGCGCTCTGGATCATGGTGGAGGACGATGGGAAGGGGCTGAACAACAAGGACCTCCGAACAGCGGGCAAGGCCGGACCGGGTGGCTTCGGCCTGTTCAGCATTCGCGAGAGACTGGGGCACATGGGTGGACGCCTGGAAATTACACCGGGCAGTGATCTCAAGGGCGCATGTGTTACAATCATATTGCCATTAGCAAATGCAAACATCGAGGATAAACGGGATGCAGACAATCAAGATACTGCTGGCCGACGACCATCAACTGATGAGGGACGGGCTCAGGGAGCTGCTCGAGAGGCAGGATGATTTCGCAGTCGTCGCCGAGGCCGACAACGGCCGCGACGCCCTGGACCTGGCCCGACAGGAGAAGCCCGACATCATCATCATGGACATCGCCATGCCCGGGCTCAACGGGATCGTCGCAACCCGCGAGATCCTGGAAGATGACAACACGATCCGCATCCTGGCCCTGTCGATGCATCCCAGCGGACGGGTGGTCTCCGAGATGCTCCGGGCCGGTGCCAGCGGCTATCTCGTCAAGAGCTGTGCCCTGGCCGAGCTGGTCACCGCCGTCAGGACCATCCACGCGGGCAAGACGTATCTCTCGCCGGAGATCGCCGGCGTGGTCGTCGATGGATTTGTCCAGTCCCTCCCGGCTGGGGACGGGCTGGGCAGGGGCGTGCTCTCGGACCGGGAATGCGAGGTCCTCCAACTGGTCGCCGAAGGACAAAGCACCAAGGAGATCGCCGCGGATCTGAATATCACCCCCAAGACCGTCGATACCCACAGGCAGCACATCATGGACAAGCTGGGCATCCGCAGCATCGCCGAACTGACCAAATACGCCGTCCGCGAAGGCCTGACGCCCCCATAGCCGCGGGCGAATAGACTGGTGTTGTTCCAACTGCCCTAGAGGAAACCTCGATCCGTATGGCACGAAACGAATCGAAAACCATTCCGGAAGACGGTCAGTACCCGATCGCTGAACACGTCGACTGCCCGGCCAATGCCGAGCAGCTCGCCTCGCTGTTCGCCCCGGCCATGTCGGTCAACCGCGAGGGGATCGTCATCACCGACTCGCTGGACCCGGGCGAGCCGATCATCTACGTCAATCAGGGCTTCCAGAGGATCACCGGCTATGCGCCCGGGGATGTGATCGGGCGGAACTGTCGCTTCCTGCAGGGTCCCCAGACCGACCCGGAGCAGACCAACCGCATCCGCCAAGCCATCCGCGAGGGCAGGGACGTGGTCGTCCAGCTGCTGAACTACCGCAAGGACGGGTCGACTTTCTGGAACCTGGTCTCCATTACCCCGATCTACAACGCGGCCGGGAAAGTGGTCCACCGCATCGGCCTGCAACTGGATGTCACCAAGCGGCGCGAGGCGGAGCTGGCCCTGGAAGAGGCCAACGAACTGCTGGAACAGCGCGTCGAGCAACGAACCGCCGAGCTGCGCCAGGCCAACCAGGCCCTGCGCAAAGAGGTCCGCGAACGGCGCCAGGCCGAGCGGTCCCTGCTGGAAAACCAGCAGCACCTGCGGAAGCTGGCCTCGCAGCTTTCCTCGGCCGAGGACCGGCAGCGACGACAGATCGCCTCGGACCTCCACGACCGCCTCAGCCAGGGGCTGGTGGCGCTGAAGTTCCAGTTGGAGACGCTGCTGGCTCGTCATGTCCCGCCGGAACGGTTGTCGGACTTCGCCGGCCAGCTGGACGTGATGGACTCGCTGGTCGAAGAGACGCGGACGATGATGTTCGACCTCTGCCCGCCCATGCTCTACGATCTGGGTCTGGCCGCGGCGGTCGAAGAACTGCTTCGCCAGTTCCAGAAGCACACGCAGATCCACTGCGAATTCGTGGACGATGGGCTGGCCGCACCGCTGTCTTCGGAGATGGCCAGCTTCCTCTACCGCTCAGTCCGCGAGATGCTGATCAACGTCCGCAAGCACGCCCGGGCCGAGAACGTAGTCGTATCGATCAGCCACGACCGCAAGACGCTTTCGGTTTCGGTCGCTGACGACGGGGCGGGCATGACAACGGATCTGGAGGCCGAACCCCGCCAGCCGGGCGAAAAGTTCGGGCTCTTCAGCATCCGCGAAAGACTGAACTACTTCGGCGGGTGGCTGCTGCAGGAAACCGCGCCGGGGCAGGGGACAAACCTGACGATGATCGTGCCCATCGCCGCCGACTCTGACGCCGACCAGCCGGACCGGGAGACGACATGACAATTCGCATACTGCTTTCAGATGACCACGAGATCGTCCGCGAGGGATTCCGGGCGCTGATCGAGAGACAGGACGACATGGAGATTATCGCCGAGACCGCCGACGGGCGAGAGGCGGTTGCCCAGGCCGTCCGGCAGAAGCCCGACGTGGTGGTCCTCGACATCGGCCTGCCGGGGCTTAACGGCATAGACGCCGCGCGGCAGATCCTCGACCAGTGCCCGCACATCAAGATCATCGCCCTGTCGGTCCACCAGGAGACGCGTTACGTAACCGAGATGCTCAAGGCAGGGGCGTCGGGATACCTCGTAAAGACCTGCGCCTTCGGGGAGCTGATCCAGGCCATCCACGCGGTGGTGGCCAACGAGACCTACCTCAGCAGCAAGGTCGCCGCGACGGTGGTCGACCAGGCCCTGAACCCCGGGGCAGACTCCGATCAGCAGGCCCCGACGTCGGCGCTGTCCAGCCGCGAACGCGAGGTGCTCCAACTGCTCGTCGAGGGCAAGAGCTCCAAGGAAATCGCCAACTGCCTCGACGTCACCACCCGCACCGTCGACCTGCACCGCCAGAACGTCATGAAAAAACTCGAACTCTACTCGGTGGCCGAGCTGACCAAATACGCCATCCGCACCGGAATGACCTCGCTGGACTGACTGTTTCGGCGAAACGGCGGAAGTTTCACCCCCCGATCATATTCGCAAGCGACTGTCTGAAAAAGACTTGTGATCATGTCTGATCTCGCATGCATGACCTTCTGATTTGGAAGGCCCGTTCTGTCAGTACTGCCAGATGCTCCTCTTGGCCCACTGCCCGTATAGTTTTGCGTAAGACGGAGACAACGAGGGCCTGGAAATGTAGGCAGTGTGATGTGTCCCGTTGGTTTTGTGCTCTGTGCCCTGCCAGGCCCTCGTATCTCCGCTGGACCTTAACGAGGCGCAAACCATGCTCGATCTGTACAACACAACCTGGCAAGTCGGATGCTGCAAGACCTTCTTGGCCGCTGTTCGGGCATCCGGGCTGACCCCGGTCGTTCGTTCGGTCCGATCGGTAACGCTCCTGGCCCCGACCGATGACGCCTTCTCTCTGCTGCCTGCAGGATACGTCAACCACCTGCTGTCCCCGGAGAATGACTCGCGACTTCGCGACCTGGTGGCGATGCACCTGATCGCGTCGATCTGGTCGGCAGAGCAACTGGCCGATCACGACCGCATCCAGACCGTACTGGGCCCGTGGCTGGACATCAACTCAGGCCACGGGGTGCTGCGTGTCGAATCGGCCGAGGTGTTCCAGAGTGACATCCCCGCGACCAACGGCGTGCTGCACATTATCGACCGGGTCCTGTTGCCCGCTTCGCTTCGCGCAGATTGCCGGCCATCCGCCCCTGCCCGCGCCGTGGCCAAAACTCACCCCCATTGCGCCGCGATCGATAGAAGGTCCCAACTGGGCCCGAGGTTGATGACCGACTGGGTCGGCGATCAGCCGGGCCGGACAGACAGAACACAATGAACCTGCCTCTCACAGCGACCGTGTGTAATGATTTTTGGGCCGCGTCGTCGGTTCGACTCCTGCCCCGGCTGGCGGCGTGGCCCATACTCTCGTCAGGAAAGGACGGACAGCCATGATCAACGTGGCCTCGGATACCAACAACCCGGTGGCGATCCCGATCCGCAGAAGCGGGCGGAAAAACGTCGACCACCAGAAAATCAGCGATCTTGTTCGACAGGTGCTTATCGAACTGGGAGAAGACCCCGACCGGGAGGGCCTGCAGAAGACCCCGCTGCGGGTGGCCAAGGCCATGGACTTCCTGACCAGCGGCTACAGGACCGACGTAGAGACGATTATCAACGGCGCGGTATTCGAGGCCGAGGCCAACAACATGATCATCGTTCGCGACATCGAGGTCTACAGCCTCTGCGAGCACCACATGCTTCCGTTCTTCGGACGTTGTCACATCGGCTACATCGCCGACCAGAAGGTCCTGGGCGTCAGCAAACTCGCCCGGATCGTGGACTACTACTCGCGTCGTCTTCAGATCCAGGAGCGCCTGACCTCGCAGATCGCCCGACAGATCCAGCAGGCTGCCGGGGCCAGAGGCGTCGGCGTGGTCTGCCAGTGTCGCCACATGTGCATGATGATGCGCGGCGTGGAAAAGCAGAACTCGCTGATGACGACCTCGTCGGTGCTCGGGTCGTTCCACGACGATGAGGCGACGCGACTGGAATTCCTCAATCTTCTCAAGAACGAATCTGCCTGAAGTGTTCTTCCCTGCCCCGGGTTGCCATCGGCTTTCCTGCCGGCCGAGGCAACCATTGAAACGGGCGACCCGATCTCCGGGTCGCCCGTTGTCATTATCAAAGATTGGATTGGCCTGAGGACGCTCAATCCACGGTCACGTAGTAGCTGATGACCGCTGCCAGGAGGCCCAGCAGCAGGGCCCAGAAAAACAGGCCCACCACGATGCTGCTGCCCTCGATGGCTGCCTCGGTTCCGGTCGCCGGAGCTTCGGCATCGGCCGGTCGGGCAGGGGGGACCAGTGCGGCCAGGATCAGCAGCAGGAACAGGCCCACTACCGGAAACGCCACCCATTGTCCCCAACCGCCGCCTGCGGTCGGCACGAGCCACAGGCCCCCGGCCCAGGTAAACAGGAACAGCAGAACGAAGAAGAAGGCAAAGCCCGCCAGCGGGCCCGGGCCGCGTCGGCCCAGGCCGCCTGTCAGAGCCCCTGCCAGCAGGACGGCTACCACGAAGGCCAATACGATCTGCAGCCAGATCATCTCTCACTTCCTTTCCTGATTCGGACAACTCATTCGACGGTGATGTTGTTGATCACCCAGGCTGCGCCGCCTTCATAGGCGTTCTCGGTGGCCGAGCTGAATTCGGACCAGCTGTCGACCTCGCCTTCCAGCCGCGGCAGGAGACTCATGTGTCTGTCCTTTCCTGTTCAGGGCAAAACTCTCTTCCCCTATCGTTAGTGTAAAGCTGCGACGGGCAGATCCAAATGGAACCTGCCACCAAACCTCGCACCGGCCAATTGCCAAGGAAGGTGGGAGAATTGACCAATGGGCGGGTCATTTTCCAGACGACTCAGGCCGAGGGTATAGAATTCACGAAGAGGACGAAACTTGTCGTTTCTAGATGATAACTGCGGGGGATTGTGAGGTATGGCGAAATGACAGTCAGACACGTAGTGGCCAAGACAGGCGAACTGCGAGACGGGCAGATCAAGGAAATCGAGGTCGAGGACGGCTCGATTCTGCTGATCCGCGATGGCGACGAATACTATGCAATTTCGGCCGAATGTCCCCACCATGGCGGGCCTCTTGCAGAGGGCAGTTGTTGTGACGGCAGGATCCGTTGTCCGTGGCACCAGTCGGTTTTCAACATTCGCACGGGGCGGCGGGAGCAGCCGCCATCGCTGGACTCGGTGGCCAGCTTCAGGGTCGAGGTGGTCGGTGAGAACATCGTCGCCTGCCTGCCCCGCAAGACGCCCAAGAGCCTGGAAGTTCCCAGGCCTTCGGCGTCGGGAGAATCTTCTCCTGAACTCCGCGCCCAGGCGGAGAAGTACTACCGCGGCTCAGGCAGGACCAGTTCCGGCGCCGACAAGCAGTTCCTGATCATCGGGACGGGGGCTGCGGGAAACATGGCCGCCCAGACGCTGCGGTCCGAAGGCTTCGCCGGGCAGATCACCATGCTCACCCGCGAGGAGCATCTGCCTTACGATCGGACCGAACTGAGCAAGAGGTACCTGGCCAAGCCCGACCAGAACGCCCCGATCCTCAAAGATGGCAGGTTCTACGACGAGAACGAGATCGAGATCCTGTACGGCCACGATGTCATCCGGGTCAACCCGGAGCAGAAGGAGGTCGCCTGCAGCAACGGGATGCGGCACAGGTACGATGAGTTGCTGATTGCCACCGGTTCAAGGCCGCGGAAGCTGGGAGTCGATGGCGAGGATCTGGAAGGGGTTGTCACGCTCCGGACGCTCGACGACGCCAAGCACCTGCGCAGCTGCGCCGATGGGGCCGAGAATGCCGTCGTCATCGGCGCTTCGTTCATCGCGATGGAAACCGCCGCCTCGCTGAGACAGAGAGACATTTCCGTCACCGTCGTCGCCCCCGAGTCCGTGCCGTTCGCCGCCGCAATGGGCGAGCCGATCGGACGCATGCTCCAGAAGATCCACCAGGAGAAAGGTACGAGCTTCTGCCTGGGCCACAAGGTGGACCATTTCGAGGGATCGGACGGAAAGCTGGAGTCGGTCGTGCTGGACAGCGGCAGGAGCCTGCCGGCCGATCTGGTCATCGTGGGTGTCGGTGTCGACCTGGCGACAGAGTTTCTCGGCCAGGAGATCCGCGAGCAAGACGGGGCGATCCGGGTGAACCGGCACCTGCAGCACGAAACGGGCATCTGGGCGGCCGGGGACATCGCACGGGTCTCCGAGCCCCGTACGACCAAGCCGTTCCGGATCGAGCACTGGCGACTGGCCGAGCAGTTGGGCGTCCTGGCGGCGCGGAATATGCTCGGGGCCGAAGCGACCCTCGAGGATGTGCCCTTCTTCTGGACCAAGCAGTTCAGCCAGATCGTCTCGATGATCGGGTTTGTCGACACCTGGGAACGGCTGGAAGTGGAAGGCTCGCCGTCCGAAGGCGATGGCCTGGTCTACTACTCGCAGAACGGCGCACTGCGTGCCGTTGCCTCGGTGGGCCGGGACCAGTCGCTCTGCCGGCTGGCCGACATCTGGCGGGAGATCGATGAGCCGATTTCCGCAGAGCAAATGCAGCGACTTTTGAAGCAGAAAGCCCAGAGCCTCAAAGTCTGAGTCAGACCGGGTCGACCAGGGGGCTTCCCTCGGCGCCGGGTCGGCCGATGGCCTTGAGGAAGCGGTCGCTGATGCGATTCTCCATCTTGCGAATGTACTCCTGGCTGTCCTGCTTCAGGGGGATCTGGGCGCCGGCCATGGTGGCGTGTCCCCCGCTGGTGCCGATGCGGCTGGCGATCTTGTGGGCGATTTCCTCTGCCCGTCGGGTATCGCCGCCGGAGCGGATCGACAGCAGGATCTTGTCCTTGTACAGGCCGTAGGAAAGCGTCCACCGCACGCGTTCGTGTCGGAGGAACAGGTCGGCCGCCTCGCCCATCATGTCCGGATTGTCCACGCGTCCCAGTGAGGCGATGATGGCGTCTTCGAAGATCAACGCCCGCTGGAGGGCGTTGGTGAGCATCTGGAACCAGGAGTGCGTCAGGCGTCCCCGCATGATCTGGCTGAGCATTCGTTTGTTGATCAGGGGATAGAGGCGTTCGACGGCGGTGATGTCGGCGGCGGTGGCCTCTCGGCCGAGATCCTGCGTATCGCTGCGGATGCCGTACAGCAGGGCGGTGGCCAGGGGCATTTCCGGGCTCATCCCGGCCCGGACGAGGTACTCCCAGAGGATCGTCGAGGTCGACCCGTATTTGCTGCGGATGTCGGTGTAGCGACAGGAGCGGGTGTCCTTGCGGATGGGATGGTGGTCGATGACGATATCGGGCAAGCGGCTGGTCGGCAGGGACTGGTTGCCCGCACCCGGCTGGGCGTCGACCATGGCGACCAGGTCGAAGGCTTCCAGGTCCAACTGCGGCAGGGCCCGGAGGTTGAGCCCGAGATATTCGATCAGGGCCCGGTTCTCGGCCCGACCCACGGTCCCGCCGTGGGCCAGCGAGCATTGCAGGTTGCCGTAGTGGTGGGCCACGACCCGCAAGGCCGCTGCCGCTGCCACCGCATCGGGGTCCGGATTGTCCTGTAGAACGATGAGCATGAACCCATCGCTGCGGAGCAGGGGCACGAGCTTTGCGAATCGCTCGGAAGTTCTATCGAGCTTGGCCATGCGGAATGCTTCTGATCTGCGGAAGTTTCTCTCGGGTCACGTCAGCCCGGTCGGGTCACATGATACCGGCGAGATTCGCAAAAACAGAGTCTGCATCTGAAAAAGTTTGGCCTTGCCGGCTTGGTCACTCTGCCAGCTGCATCGCCTGGCGGATCTTCGAGAGCGAGGCTTTCTCGATCTGCCGGACGCGTTCGTTGCTCAAACCGACCGCCTTGCCGACTTGGGCGAGGGTCCGCGGTTTTTCATTGGCCAGGATCGGGAACCGCTGTTGGAGGATTTCGAACTCGACCTCGCTCAGCTCGGCCGCATTGCCCTGGAGAATCCGGCGGATGTCTTCCATGGCGCTGTCCAACTGCTCGTCGTGCCTGCGTTCGGTGAAATCGCTCCTTTCGACCGGCACGTCGAATTGGACGGGGACGTGCTTGCGGTAGGTCTGTGCCTTCGAGCTGGCCCGGCGGAAGGAGGAGATGACGGCGCGGCAGGCGTAGGTGGAGAATTTGAACCCCTTGGAGATGTCGAACTTTTCGATGCTCCGGAGGATGGCCATGTATCCCTCGCTCATCAGCTCGGTGAATTCCACGTTCGAGACGTTGGACTTCTGGGCCATGGCGGGCACGAGGGGCAGGTTGGCGTGGACGAGCTTGTGTCGGCTGGTCCGCGACCTGCGTTTCCAGGTCAACCGGGCCCGCCTGTGTTTGCGCCCCTTGAGGGAGTTGTCGGTCAGCACCAGGGCCAGGCGGTACTTGGCATAGTTGTACCGCAGGAAGAGCGTCTTTTCCTGGTCCTTGGTGAGTTTGGTGCGCTTGACGTCGGGCGTCGATTTGCGTTTCTGGACCTGCGGCAGCAGGCGGTATTTCCCGACGGGGATATCTTCGGTGTCCGGGCCCCAGAGGGTTTTCTCGGCATTGCGGGTGTGGAATAGTTCGTTATCTACGAATTCGACCTCTCCGATCTGGGTACAGTTGTTCTTCTTGTTCGTGGCTTTGTCGCCAGATGTATTCTTGTTGCCCATGATTCCTCGCATCAGTCCGATGGTTTCTTGTGCAGCCTGTTTCCGGGAGTTGCGCCTCCCAAGGCTGTACGTATATTTTGACCGATGGGGCAACGTTTACAATCGGGCCGGACGTGGTAACTTCTACCCGTTCGGTCCGTAAGGACGGTGGGAGATCTCCCCATTTCGTCCGGCGGGGTACGGAGAATTGACAGAACGCGACTCAAAAGGCGACGCGACTGGCCAGATCAGCCCTTCTGCTGCATCTGCACCCACTGGATGGCGTGCTTCAACAGGTCTGTTGCACTGTCCAGATCGAGCTTGGACTTGATGTGCTCGCGATGCGAATCGACTGTTTTCGGCGAAATATGCAGATGTTCCGCCACTTCCCGCGTGGGCATGCCGTTGCCGATGAGGGTGAAAACTTCCAGTTCCCGATCGGTCAGCGTGGAGATCCGCGAGTCGCTCTGTGACTTGGCCGAGCCTTCGACCAGGCGGTTCATGACCTTGTCGGCGATGGCCGGACTTACGTGCACCTTGCCGTGCAGAACCGTGCGAATGGCTTCGAGGACGGTCTGAAAGCCTTCGGACTTCGTGACGTACCCCCGCGCTCCGGCCCGCAGGACGCGTTCGGCGTAGAAGCCCTCGTCCCGCATCGAAAGAACCAGCATCAGGACGTTGTCGAACCGCGCGTTGATGTCCTTGATCAACTCCAGGCCGCTGGAATTCTTCAGCGCCAGGTCGATTACCGCGATGTCCGGTTTCAACTGGGCGATCTTCTCGATGGCCTCGGAGGCCGATTCCGCCTGCCCACAGACCTCCAGATCGGTCTGGTCCTGCATCGCCAGGGCCAGGCCCTGCCGTACGATCGGATGATCATCGACCAACAGAACCCGCTTGGTCCCCGTATGGGTTCCACTCTCTGCACCGTTTCCCATGTCTCGCCTCTGGCTGTGTGTATGTGGTGGTATTCCGCCCTGTTCCGGAAGCTGTGGCGGAATCGCTTTGGTATTGTATCGGTTCGGCCGGCGTTGTCACCACCGGACTTATTCAACCTGGGCCCATACTTCGTAGATGGCCCCGATCCGCTGGGCGAAATCGTCCTTGGTCTCGGCGAAAAGCTTGCGGCCCAGTGGCTTCGCCTGGCGCCGGTGTTGGCGGCTGACGGACTCAGACAGCGCGATCACGGTGGAGCGGACAGCCTGGTCGATCGACTTGCCTGCCGGGCCTGTCAGGTGCTCGCGCAGGACGACCTGGTCGTGGTCCCAGCCCAGCAGGTCGGTCAGTCGCTTGGCCTGGTCGCGGCGCTGCATGATCATCGGCTGCCAGATCTCGCGGAGCAGCTTGCAGTGGTAGCGGTGGTACTTTACGCGTTTGCGCCACTGGTGGAAGGCGTGGCTGGAGGGGTCCTTGTAGGCCTTGTCCATGGCCTTGCGGGCCCGGCCATAGGTCTTGCCCAGCCCCGGGCCGATCGCGTCATAGCCCATCTCGTCCAGCTGCCACGATTCGACGCGGTCAATCGCGTCGTCCAGCTCGATGCGGATCTGCCTGACGGTCTCTGCCAGGTCCTTGCTGTCGGACTTGGCGTCGCGCTGCTCGACCAGGACCTCGCGGACTTGCTGACAAGCATCCTGCTGGTGGTCTTTGTCGGCATGCTTGGCCAGTCGGTCGATGGTTTCCACCAGGGCCGCCGCGTCACGGGCCTCGGCGATCCGCCTCGCTTGATCGCGGAACCAGCGGTTTTCTTTCTTGTAGGTCTTGCCCATCGAGGGGCGGACCAGGCGGATCAGGCCACGAATCTTCTTGAATCGCTTCCGGACCTGGTGGACTGCTTCGGCCGGGTCGTCGTCGAACACATCTAGCTCTGCCGCGGCCTTGGCGATCTGGCTGAGGGCTACCTGGCGGACCGAACAGGCCGCGTTGGACTTGTCTCTGATGCGGTACGCCACGTTCAACTCTCCGCTGCGGAGTCCAGCAGGTACTCCTGTTCGAACTGCTCTGCCAACGTGTGGAGCATTTCCTGGAAACTCGGGTGGCCGTGGATGGTCTGGCGGATCTGCTCGATGGTCAACTCGGCCCGCATGGCCAGGACCAACTCGTGGAGCATGTCCACCGAGTGAGGCCCGATCCACAACGCCCCGCAGATGCGGCCGCTGCGGGGTGCGACCAACAGCTTGATCATCCCTTCCTGCCTGCCCCGGACGTAGGCCGATCCGCTGTGAGAGTAGGATTCGCTGAGCTCCACCAACTCCTCGCCGGCGTCATTCTCGCATGCCTCGCCGCAGAGGCCCACGCAGGCGATCTCCGGGTGCGTGTAGACGGCCGTGGGCACGACACTGCGGTCGTCAGCGGCCTCGAAGCCCATAATATTGTCGCCGGCGACCGTGCCCATCCTGGCCGCCAAGTGGGCGTAATTGCGCGAATCGGCTACGTCGCCAACGGCGTAGACCTGCTCGATTCCGGTCCAGCATCTGGCGTCGACGTGGATGTAGGGTCTTTCGGTGTCGATGCCCAGGTTCTCAAGCCCGCAGCCTTTCATGTTGGCCCGTCGGCCGATGGCACAGAGCACGTGCTCGGCCGAGAAGGTCCGGGAGTCGTCGGCCAGTTCGACGCGGTCGTCTTTGACCTTTCCCGAGCGGATGCTCGTTTCCATGTGGAATCTCACGCCGCGGTCTTCGAGCAGTCGTCGGGCGGCCAGGGATGCCTCGGTATCCATCGTGCCCAGCAACCGGTCGGACATTTCGATGATCGTCACGTCCTTGCCCAACTCGCTCCAGACGGTGGCGAACTCGCAGCCCAAAGGCCCGCCGCCGAGGATGATGACGCTGTCGGGAACGGTCTCGGCCGCCAGGGCGTCATCCGACAGCCAGATCCGATTGCTTTCGACGTCCAGGAAATCCGGCACGACGGGAGAAGAGCCCGTGGCGATAAGCAGGCTGCGTGCGCTGACGGTTTGCTTTTGCCCGTCGCTGTCGATTTCCACGGAGTGGGCGTCGACGACCCGGGCGAAGCCTTCGACCAGGTCGATTTCGTCGATTGATTCGAGCTTCTCGCGCATCGAGTGGTTCAGCGTGTCGACCATACGGTGGACGCGGTCCATGAACGCTCGGCCGTCGAGATGGGGGGGTGTTACGGAAAAGCCCATGCCGTCGTCCCGGCCGGCCTGGTAGAACCGCTGGCTGGCGGCGAGCATGGCCTTGGTGGGCATACAGCCGACATTGACGCACGTGCCCCCGATGGCCCCCTTGTCGATCTGGCAGACGGTACCGCCGCGTTGGGCGATCCGTTCGCTGGCGGCATTGCCGCCGGGGCCGGTGCCGATCACAACAGCATCATAATCGCAGGAAGAACGTTTGGTCATGGGCAGATCTTGATCTTTCGGGAGGCGGATCAGCGGTTGCTCAGGGATTCGCCGTAGTAATTGCATAGGGCCGATTCGTACTCCTCGTCGACAGGCTCGTCGGGGTCGAACTCGGGCGCGTGCTTGATCTTGTCCTTCTGGAGGTCGACTTTGACTTCGCCGGCCGCCCAGTCCACCTCGCCGATCCACGTCATCGCCACCAGGACCTTCTTGGCCGGCAGCCAGTTGCGCGTGTCGACCACGGCGTATTTCAGGCTCCAGTCATCGTCCTGGACGAGGAAGTCCTCGATGTGACCGATCTCGCCGTCGCGGGCATGGATGTGGTAGCCGAGGACTTCGTCGATGCTCCGCAGGTGGGGGTCTTCCTTCTCCATTTCAGCGGCCTTGAGGTTCTCGTCGCTCGTCGCGGTCTCGGGGAACCAGGCGATCGGGGCAGCGGCGGGTGACTCCCAGTAGGGCGTCCAGCCGAAGTAGTCAGCCAGTTGGATCTGCAATTGGCGGGAGACGGGCCTGTGCTCCTGGACCGACGGGCTGTTCTCGATCTGGTCCCGCGTAAGATTCACGTGCACGCGTTTGTCGTTGCCGTCAGCCGATTCGATTGACCTCGGGGCCAGCAGGACCTGCCTGCCGGGCAGCCAGTCGCCGGTGTCGGCGACGAGGTAGCGGACAGCCCAGAGCTGGTCGTCGAAGTAGAAGTCTTCGACGTGGCCGATTTTGCCGTCGGTGGCCTGGAGCTTGAATCTCAGGATGTTCTTGATCGTACGCAACATGATTGTACCTCAAACGAAGGTGGCGACTGGGGGAGGGCAAGTGCGCCCTTGGCCGGACCCTGGCCTGTCCCTGATGAATTCTAGACGTCCGAGCGACCGATCCCAACGGCTCGGCGGGCGGATCACCTGTCGGCAGGTTCGCAACGATCCAGGACGTCCTGCAATTTGCCGACAGCCAGGCAGGAGGAGGTATCGGCCGCGCCGTAGTACATCCAGAGCTCGTCGCCGCGCAGCAGCAGCCCGCTGGGGAAGACGACATTGGGCATGATGCCGGAAAACTCGTACGGATAGTCCGGCTGGAGAATACACTCGGGAGTTCTGGCGACGACTTTGTGCGGGCTGTTCAGGTCCAGCAGGGCGGCCCCCGCGCGATAAACCGGGCGGTTGCCGTATTCCTTGACCCCATGGTAGATCAGCAGCCAACCGTATTCGGTCCGGATCGGTGGAGGTCCCGCCCCGACGGCCATGCCATCCCAGGCCGGTCCGCAGTTCTCCTCCAGCACGCAGTGCGGCTGGCCCCAATACTTGCAGTCTTCGGAGGAGGCGATCCAGATATTCTCAATCCCATCCCCCGCGTCGGGTCGATGCACGGCGTAGTACTTGCCGTCGATCTTCTCCGGGAACAAGGCCGTGTCCTTGTTGTTGGGCGAGAAGATCAGCCCGACCCGATAGGCAGACTGGAAGTCGTCGGTTCTGGCCAGTCCCACGGCCGTACCCGCCGGTGAGACGGCGGTGTAGGTGATGTAGTAGGTCTGGTCCTCTTCCAGCCATACGACGCGGGCATCTTCGCAGCCCCACTTCTCGTAGCGCATATCTTCCAGGCCGTGGGCCAGAAGCGGTTCGGAATTCACCTGCCAGCCGTCGACGCCGTTGTCGCTGCGGGCGACGAGGATGTCGCTGTAGCCGGTGGCGTACTCCGCCCGGACCAGCAGGACCACCTGGTCGCCGTCGGTCGCCGCGCCGGGGTTCAGTGCGGCGACCGCGCAGGCCGGCATGTCCGCCGCGGTAAGTATGGGGTTGTCCTGGTATCTTTCGAAGAGCACGGTCGCTGCAGATCAGCCCGTGTGCTTGGCCGAGGCCAGCGTGGGCTTGAGCTGGTCGCTCTTCTGGAGATACTGGATGATCGCCCGGGCAAAGGCCGGCAGGTCGTCGGGCATGCGGCTGGTGATGAGGTTGTCGTCAATGACCACCTTCTCATCCTCGAAGGTCGCCCCGGCGGCGATGGTATCGTCTTTGATCCCGTGCCAGCACGTCACGTTCCTGCCCTGGATCGCGTCGGCAGAGATCAGCGTCTGGATGCCGTGACAGATCGACGCGACGGGCTTTTTCTGCTCCATGAACTGCTTGGCCGTGGCGACGGCCTTGTCATTGAGTCGGACTGTCTCCGGCCCGCTGCCACCGGGCAGGATGAGCATCTGGTAGTCGTCAGCGTTGATCTGGTCGAAGGACTTGTTCGCCTCGACCGTGTAGCCGTGCTTGCCGGTGACGCTGCCGCTTTCCGGCGCGGCGATGTCCACCTCGATCTGCTCCTCGATCATGCGGTAGTAGGGGTACAGCAGTTCGCTGTCTTCATAGCCGTCTGCGGTGAGTATGAGTGCTTTCATGGTTGGACTCCGGAGTCTGGGGTTTCGCGTGGGCACGGATTCCCGCCGCGCCTTTCTGTAGTATAGAGGCCTGGGTCGGGTGGTCTGGCCAATGACCTGGCCGGCCCGGTGGTCGTGGTGGTGGCATGTTCCTACCATGTAGTGAAGCCCGGAGCAGAAAGGAAATGATGATTACCAGGCAGACTAAGCAGATATGGCACAAGATCACATCTTCGGTTCAGACGAGGGTGCTGCTGGCCAGCCTGGCCGTCGTGGCGGGGCTGATGGGCTTTTTCGCCATTGCCGACGAGATCAACGAGGAAGAAATCCACGCCATGGACAAGATGGTGATGGATACCATGCGGGTGGAAGGAAACCCGGGAAAGCCGATCGGCCATCCTCGGATCACGATGGCCTTCGATGACTTCACCGCCTTGGGCGGGTTCGCCGTCCTGTCGTTCATCACGATTTTCGTCTGTCTCTATCTGCTGCTGAACGGCAGGGGATGGTGCTCGCTGCTGACCTTCCTGACCATCACGGGCGGTTCGGCGATGTCTGCGTTGCTGAAGTACCTTTACAACCGCCCGCGGCCCGATCCGGGCTATCAGCTCGTGGAAGTCAGCATGCAGAGCTTTCCATCGGGCCATGCGATGATCGCGACGGTGGTTTACATGACCCTGGGGGTGATTCTGGCCCACCAGGTCAGGCTGGTGCGCCAGAAGATTTTCCTGATCGTCACAGCCCTCTTGGTCTCCGCCCTGGTCGGGATCAGCCGCGTCTGGCTGGGCGTACATTACCCGACGGACGTCATGGCCGGCTGGGCGGCGGGGCTGGCCTGGGCCCTGGCCTGTCACCTGCTGGCCTGGTGGTTGGAGTCGCTGGCCGACAGGGAAGGCGAAACGCTCTGCTAACTCAGGAGCCCTTCGATGATCACGTCGGAGGCCTCATCTTCGCTCAGGCCCCTGGCCATCAGCGTCTCCAGTTGTTTGGTATCGACGCTGCCCAGGGCGGCCTCGTGTGTGACATGGGCCTTGGGGTGGTTGACTTCGACGATCGGCACGGCTGAGACGACCCCGTCGCCCTGGATGATCTCCGTGCAGTCGACGTGTCCGCGGGCATAGGCGGCCGAGGCGACGAGCTTGTTGTACACGTCGGCGCGGGCAGAATCCTGCACGGCGACGCGGCTGTTGAGTACGCCCCGGGCGTGCTCGCCGACCAGGTAGCCGGTCTCGCGGATCTTGACCACGTCATCCTGCTTGGCCGAGATCTTGGCGATCATTTCCAGGACGCTGTGGGCCTGGCAGGTCGCTTCGTAGTCCATCTCGATCCGCCCGACGCGGCCGTGGATCAGCTCGAAGGATGTCTGGAAACGCGCATATTCATCCAGCTCGATGACGGCCTTGGGGATCACGTCGATCCCGCCGGCAGGGGAGTGAATGTGTCGCTCCTGGTACTCGTAGCTGGCATGCTTGCCCACACGGATCCGCCCGTCCATCAGGTGTTGGACGTTCTCGGCGTTGGGGAATACGCAATGGGCGATCACGCTGATGCCCGCCCGATCCTGCACCTCCAGATCCAGGTCGATCTTCTGGATTCCCTCTGCCTGGACCAGCCCGAAGCACATGTGCACCGGCTTGTGGATGACGCAGCCTTCGCCGACGACAATGCGGATCTTCACGCCGTCCCCGAACGGCTCGGTTTCGACATCCAGCCCGTCGGTGCCGTTAGAGGAGACCACTTCGTTCAGCCCGATAACCAGGTGGGCCACGTCGGGGTCCTGAACGGCGGCGTGAATGTTGGCCGACTTGATCAGTTCCATTGCGTTCATGCGGTTGCGTCCTTGTCCTGGGCGTCGTTGAATTTGTCGAGGCTGGGCAGGTTCCGGTGGTCGCAGGGCAGGCAGCGGTCTTGGAAGTAACGGGAAATCTTGCCGATCTCGCCCTTGTCCAGGATCGTCCCCGAGCACATCAGGAAGGCGTGCTCGGCCCAGGAGAGGACCTCCTGGGAATGGGTGATCAGCAGCACGGTGGCCCCGGCCTGCTTGAGCACGCCGATTGCGTCGTGGATGCGCTGGAGACTCTCGACGTCGATGCCGCTGTCCGGCTCGTCCAGTACGACCAGCCGGGGTTTCAGCGCGACGATCGATGCCAGCTCGACCTTCTTGCGTTCCCCGCCGGAGAGGGTCCGGTCCACCGCGCGATGCATGTATCGGCCCGGGTCCAGGCCGACCTGCTGGAGGATCTGCCCGAGCTGATCGACCCCGACATCCCGGGCGGCGGATTGGATGAATCGCTGTACGGTCAGGCCCTCGAAGCGGGCCGGCTCCTGCCAGCCGAGGGTAATCCCCAGCCGCGCCCTGCGGTCGACCGACATGCCGGACAAGTCCTGCCCGGCAAAGCGGATCCGGCCGCTGAAGTCCTGGTAATCGCTCAGGCCCATGATCGTGTAGGCCAGCGTGCTCTTCCCCGCTCCGTTGGGCCCGACGATCGCGTGGACATAGCCTTCCCAGAGCTCCAGGTTCAACTTGTCGAGAATCCGATTTCCGTCGGCCTCGAACGTCACGTCCTGCAGCTGGAGCAGTTGTTTGTTGGTAGACTCAATCATGCCGTCTTTCTCCCGGGCGGTCCCTGTTGCAGGGCGCATTATAGGCCAGGCCCCCGATCCTTGCCAGTCTCGCCCGCGGCCGGGGAGGGAAATGGCATTTACTCGATTCGATCAGAGCCAGGCCGGTCGGCGACCTCGTCGGCGGGTCGGGTTTGCCGGTCCGGCCGATACTCGCCCCAGGTGATGTCGCTGCCCGAGAGGCCCATGCTGTTGCGGGCCGCCCGTGCCCAGTCCTGGAGGATGCGCTGGGCCTCGCCCTGCAGTTCGTCGGCGGGGGTGTCGGCATAATGGTGGGGGTTGAGCATCACCCGGGCGTAGCCGGGCTCGAAGCTGATCCACGCATCGGCGCTGAAACCCTCCGAGCCGAGGGTCTCGCCCTGGTCGAGATCCGCCTGGTCATCGACATCCATCGCCGAGGGCACCTGATACCTGTGGGCGGTCGGCCAGTCGCCGCGATACTTGTCGAGGATGTCCCTGAACGCCTCGGCGGGCTGGGTTTCCAGATCGATGGTGATGGCTTGGTCTTTCGTGAAATCTTCTGGTTGTCGAGTCATAAGTGTCTCCGTGTAAGGAACCTGCGCGACTTTGTCCGGTTGGGCCGGGCTCTGTGGAAGTATACCGCCTCGCAGGCGCGGGCAAGCAGATGGCCACCCTGGCAAGCCAAGCGTCTGTCGATAATAAAGACAGGTTCGGACCTGACCGATGGAGGGAAGGGCATTGTCAAGACGCCACACGCCACACGCCAGTTGCCCTGGTTTGACAGGAAAACCATCGCCCGGTGACCCTGAAACGCAAAATCCTGCTGCTGTTGCTGGTCTTCACGGGCCTGTACTGTCTCCTGAACGTTGCGGTGATGCAGTTCGCGGTTGCGCCGAGTTTCCGGCGGATCGAGATGCAGGACGCCCATCTGGCTGCCCACCGGATCCGCTCTGCTCTGCAGCGGGAAATCGAGGCGATCGACCTGATAACCCGCGATTGGGCTGTCTGGAACGATACGTACGAGTTCGTCCAGAGGCCCAACGACGATTACATCGAATCCAACCTGTTGGTCAACATCCACGCCCAGACGCGGATGGACCTGATTGCCATCTACGACCGGCAGGGCAGGCGCGTAGCCGGGAACACCCGAGATCCGGAAACGCTGGAACGGATCGACCTGGGGGACCTCTCGGCAGATCGGCTGGACTCCGACTCACCCTTGCTGGTCAGGGAAATCGACTGCAGTCGCAGGGGGCTGGTCCATACCGCGCAAGGGCCGATGATGATATCGGTCTGGCCGATCCTGACTTCCGAGGGTCGGGGGCCCCTGGCAGGGACATTCATGATGGGCCGCCTGCTGCGGCCTGAGATTCTCAGCCGCGTCCGCGACCAGATCGGCGTGGAATTCAAGACCTGGACGCGGCAGGGCGAGAACCTGCCGGCCGATATGGCGAGGTTTGCTCGCCGGGTTGACCAGGGCCATGCCGTCGACGTTCGAATTGTCGATGAGCAACTGCTGCACGTGCAGTCGTGTCTGTCTGATCTGGGCGGTCGGGCGTACCTGCTGGTCTGCGCGAGTATACCGCGGGAAGTCAACCGGGCCGGCGCACGGGCCATGGATATCGCATCGATCACCGCAGCCCTGGGCGCCGCGGTCCTGCTGATCCTGCTGGCGGTGGTCCTGCAGGTGGCGGTGGTCCGGCCGATCGTCTCGCTGCGCCAGCGGGTCGCTTCGCTGGCCGTCAAGCCCGAGCAGTTCGTCGACCCCGACGGTGGCGATGAGATCCATGCCCTCTCGACGGCGTTCGAGACGCTGCACGGCCAGGTCAGCCGGCACGAGCAGAAGCTGGTCGAGGCCCGCCAGGCCGCCGAGGCGGCCAATCTGGCCAAGAGCCACTTCCTCGCCTCGATGTCTCACGAGATCCGCACGCCGATGAACGGCATTGTGGGGATGGCCGAACTGCTCAAAACGACGGATCTGGACAAGGAACAGGCCGAGTGTCTGGGCGACCTGACCGACTCGGCCGAACACCTGATGGTCCTGATCAATGACCTGCTGGACTTCGCCCGGATCGAGGCGGGCAAGCTGCGTCTGACCAGCGTGAGAATCATGCTGCCGGAACTGCTGGCGCGGACGGTCAAGGCCTTCGCATCCCTGGCCCGACAGAGATCCATCGAGCTGTCTCTGCACGCCGAGGACAGCCTGCCGCAATGGGTCAGCTGCGACGCCGAACGTCTTCGCCAGATTCTGGACAACCTGTTGAACAACGCCCTGAAATTCACCGAACCGGGTGGGTCGGTCCAGCTGCATGCCCGCTGCCTGGAGTCTCAGGCGGCCACGGCGAGGCTGGAGTTCCAGGTGGTCGATACCGGCATCGGCATCGAGCCGGACCTGGCCCGGCGGATATTCCGCCCGTTCGAGCAGGCCGACGGCACGCTGACCAAGCGGATCGGGGGCGTGGGCCTGGGCCTGGCGATCTGTCGGGAGATCATCTCCATGATGGACGGCAGGATCGACTTCCAGTCCCGGCCTGGCAAGGGGACGATCTTCACCGTGCAGATATCCGTCCCGACCTGCCGGGCCCCCGCGCCGATCCTTTCGGAAGAAGCCGACTGGAACACGGGCATCCGCTGGGACCGCCTGCATGTCCTGCTGGCCGAGGACAATCAGGTCAACCGGACCGTGGTTGAGAAGCTCCTGGCCAAGAGGCAGGTCCGCCTGACGGTTGTCGAGGACGGCGCACAGGCCGTCGAATCCTGCAGGACCCACCAATACGACCTGGTGCTGATGGACCTGGAAATGCCCAACCTCAACGGCCTGGAGGCTTGCCGGCAGATTCGCCTTCGCGAACAGGCCGCGTCACTGGCACCGGTGCCGATCGTCGCGATGACCGCCCACGTCCGTCCCGAGGACCGCGCCCGCTGCCTCGAAGCCGGGATGGATGCCTTCCTCTCCAAACCCATCGATGCACGGGAGCTTCACAAGGTCATCCAGGACTCGCTGACCGCTTCGCGGCCGGATCCCCAGGCCAGGTGAGTCGCCGCTGAGGCAGGGCCATTGACCTTTCCGAACAGATCTCTATGGTATGGGGCCATGCTCAACGGCTGGTCATCCATTTCGGCGTTGCCGGGCCTGTTGGCCGCCGACGGAGGTTTCCAAACCTTTTCTTCGTCTCACCTGGGCGCCATCGGGCTGACGATCGGGCTGTCGGTGGTCATTCCGCTGCTGGCGATCCGCCTGCTGAAGGGCAAGTCGTCTCGTCGGAGCCTGGCAGCGGCGATCGCTGCGGGGCTGGTAGTCAACGAGCTGATCTATTATGGGTGGCACATCTGGACGGGCAGCTGGGCGGGGTTCATCGAGAGCATTCTGCCGCTTCACCTGTGCGGGGCGGCGGTCTACCTGCTGGCCTGGGCGGCCTGGCGGAACAACCAGCTCAGCTACGAACTGGCCTATTTCTGGGGCATCGGCGGGACGCTGCAGGCGCTGATCACGCCCAACCTGCAGGAGCCGTTCCCCGCTTACCACTTCTTCCAGTACTTCATCGTACACGGGGGTATCGTCGTGCTCGTGGTTTACCTCACAGCGGCCATGGGTTTCCGCCCGCTCAAGGGGGCGGTGTGGCGCGTCTTCGGCCTGACGAATCTATACATGCTTTTCGTAGCAGCAGTTAACATCGCCTTGCGGGCCGCCGGACTCGACGCCAACTACATGTTCCTCTGCAGGCCCCCCGAGGGGGTCAGTCCGTTCTTCTTCCTGCCCTGGCCCTGGTACATCCTCTTTCTGGAGGGCGTGGCCCTTGTCCTGGTGGGCCTGCTTTACGGGCCCTGGCTGCTGCATGACAGGAAAATTCGGCCCGGATCGCCCGGAAAAGTGCGTTGAATAATTGACGGCATGTAGCCAAATGGCCGATAAAATGCAATGGATTCGCCGGGGGGCTGGTGGAAATGCGATCTATCACCCGCCAGGGAGTCGGCGAGTCATACAATAACCTGGCCAATCAATGGAACCCCCCCAAGACAGTCCCGATTGCCCCGCTACGAGCATCATCGCCGAGGAGGACTTCCGCAACGTCGTGCGGGTCCGCGGCGAGAAGCTGCTGGCGATGGCGCGGCTGATCCGCCAATGCGACGAGGACAGGCTCGAACTGACCCGTCCGCTGCTGGGCGGCCTGCTGAGCCAATCCTCCCAGGTCGAGGAACTGCTGGACACCTACAATGCGCGGAACAACCGCAACTGGCGCGTCTTCCGCGCTCCGGTGGCCGCGCTGAAACGCTTCAGCCAGATCAAATACGAGCTGATCCACATCCGCCAGTCGATCCCCCTGTACAACCTGCCCGACGTGGAAGGCAGCTTCGAGTCGGAGACCCTCGTGGCGACCGATTTCGCGCGAAAGGCCCTGATCCGCGCCAGCTGTCAGCTTCTGGACGAGTGCAGCCGCGTCGGACTCGACCTGCCCGAGCCGATGGACTACAGCGAGTTCATTGAAATGCTCCCCCCCGGGCGCCTGCCCAACGACAGGGCGCGCCGACGGGTCGACTCTGCCGGCGAGGTCGTCACGCGACTGGCCACGGCCTTTCTGAACCTGGCCGCCCAGGCCGACCTGCTCGAACGCGTCACACAGATCCGCCCCGATGAATACCCTGACTTCATCCCCAACCCGGTCAGCGAGGAATCGCTGCGGAATCTCCAGCACCTGTTCCACAACCTCCAGTCGCTTTACGATACCTTCGTCAGCGACTCGGAAACCGAATGCCTCGACCCCGACCTGCCCCGCATGCGCGGGGATGTGTCGGTCGTCTTCCACCTGCTGCACATCGCCACGAACCTGGCCCACTACTACGAACGCCACATCACCGGGGCCGGTACCGACAGCGGCACGCATGGCTCGCGATTCCTGCAGGTCGATGCGCTGCTGGCGATGCTTATGGAATACTGCATCACCTACGCCGGGCGCTTCCTGCAGTCCGGGCGCAAGCTCTGCCAGACCATGCTCAACCGCTACGCGGAGGTCGAGTCCATCCAGGTGCCCATCCCCCGGTACCGCGGATTCCACGTCAGGCCCTCGACGCTGGTGGCCAAGATCGTCATGCATTACGGCACGGATGTCAGCATGCAGATGGACGGCGAGACCTACGACGCGTCCAGCCCGCTGGAAATCTTCCGCGTCAACGAGCGGATCAACGCCCGCAAACGCAGGTGGCTCAGCGCCGAGATCGGCCAGCTGCCCCTGCAGCAGTGGATGTCCGAGGACGACGGCGACGTCCGCAGGATCGTCCAGCGCGTGCTGAACGTCATGGCCGAGCAGGGCAAGGTGGTCATCTACGACCAGCCGCTGGAAGTCGGGGACCTGGCCGGGCGGGCAGACTGTCCCCTGTTCGAACAGGTCATTGAGGAAGTCGCCCGCCTCCAGGCCACGGGGCGCATCGACATCCACGCCGACATGTCCGTCACCCTCATCGGCGACAAGCGAGTCCTGGAAGACATTCGCATCCTGGCCGAGAACGGCTACGGTGAGGACAACCTGGGCAACAACATCACCCTCCCGGCCGAGCTGGGCTACCTGCGCCGCTGAGCGGGGGCCCAGGTCGACCCACGGTTCATTCTAAGCGCCCGGTTTCTCGTAGTCGGCCACGGCCAGGGCCTGGTGGGCACCGAGCCGATCTCCCAGCCCAGCGGGCACAATGCGGCAGATTTCCAGGGCGTGTGGCAGGGCCTCGGCCGCCAGTGCCCGTCGCATGGTTGGTTCGATCAGATCCACCGCCCGTGCGTAAATCGACCCGAGCACGATGGTGTCCGGGTTCAGCAGGTCGACCAGAATCGCCAGGGCCCTGCCCAGGTGGTGAGCGAAGTCGATTACGAGTTCCATCGCGTCCGGGTCGTCCCTGCCGGCGGCGGAGAATACTTCCCGGGCAGTCCGCCAGGGCCAGTCGGCCGGTAGCTTTCCCTCGGCCTTGAGGTCCTCGACGCGTTGGGCCATGCCCCCGCCCGATGCCCAGCCTTCCACCGAACCTCGCTTATGGTACCCCAGCGGTCCGGTGTCGGTCAGTCGGACGTGGCCGATCTCACCGGCGTGTCCGGTTGCGCCGCATATCAGCGTTCCTGCCGAGAGAATCCCCGCGCCGCAGCCGGTTCCGACGGTCAGGAAGATCATGTGGTCGCTGCCGGCGCCCGCGCCCCAGCGTCGCTCTGCCAGGGCACCGGCGTTGGCGTCGTTCATCAGTCGTGCCCGCCCGCCGAAGCGGTCGGTCAGGAACCGGCAGATCTGGACGCGGTCCCAGCCTGGCAGGTTCGGCGGCGAGAGGATCAGGCCCTGGCGCTCATCCAGCGGGCTTCCGCAGGAGATGCCGAACACCGGATCTGCCCCGGGCTGCCTGGCGTCGATCCAGTCGGCAATCCATTGGAGCGTCTCGGCCGGGCCGGCGGTGGGCCTCTGCTGGACGGGCCCCGGCGACCCGTCCGGTCCGCTCTGGGTGACCGTGCACTTGGTTCCACCGATATCGATGCCGAATCGCTCCATGCCCTGACGCTCCTTTCTGGCAGTCACCGGGCGATTGTACGCCCCCGCCGGCCACGCTGGAACCCCCGATCCGGCAGATGCGATCTTGCACGGGCGGGGCCCCGATGGTAGGAATGTTGGTGGAATTGTTTCGCCGAACCACCGGGGCCTGGAGTATTGCGATGCGTGCAAGTCAAGCGATGTGGATGATTCTCGTGGGGTTATCGATCCTGATCGGACCCGGGTGCGGGTCCAGCGCCGCCGGGGACGGCGACGTGGAGATCCTGGAATCACGCCTGGTAACCGACTTCAGCACCGACCTGCCCGACGGGGCCGACAATGCGATGGTGGCCCTGCGCCTGGTCGACATCCGCCCGGTTCCCGGCGGCCAGGGCGACATCGTCGTCATGCTCCAGCGGAGGCAGGGTAAATGGACGGCCGAGGGGCATTCGGCCGCGGCCGACTATAACCAGAAGTCCAACAACCCGGTGGAGATCCACGAGCTCAAGCTGGCTGACGGGCGGCTGGCAGGCTCGATCGGGGTGACGATCAACCCCGACAGCCCGCGCCCCAACGCCAAGCCCGAGCAGCGCACGCCCCGCAAGGCCGACACCTTCACCGTGCACGTCGAGGCCAAGGTCCATGCCGATAAATTCCTCGCCTACGAGCAAGACACCGAGCCGCACATGCCCCCGTGGCGAAAAGACATCCCGCAGTACGGCGGGAGGCTGATCGAGGGCAGCTTCAAGGCTGTCCGCGATGGCCAGGTCGTCGAGGGCAAGCTGCGCGGGGCGATCAGCCCCAGCCCCACGGCCGCGACCTTCGGCGTGCGGGGCAACCTGGTGATCACCCCCGCCAAGGGCGGCGGGGCGGATTTGACCGCCAGGCTGTCTCCGAAGCGCGTGGCGACGGGCACCAGCGCCGTCGCCGAGCGGATCTGGCCGCAGGTGCAGGACTGGGGGCGGTTCGACGGCCTGCGGGTGACGGTCGACTCGCCCGTCCGCCGCGACGATGCGACAGTGGAAATCGGCATCCGTGAGGCGGGGGGCAAGTGGGGCGCTGACGGCAAGTTCGAGTCCAGCGGAAACTGGGAGACCTCGGGCGACTGGTTCACCGCCAACGGCGCCGCCTTGCTGCTGGGCCGCCAGGAGAGCTTCCTCGTGCCGTTCGATCATTTCCGGGGCGTCAGCGAGGACGGCTTTTTGGACATCCGGCGGATCAATGGCCTGTTCGTGGGCGTCAATAACGCGATGGGCATCGGGACGGTCGAGTTGACGGTGCGCAAGATCGAGCTGGTCCGCTGGAGCGACGAGGGGTTCGGCCAATCGCCCGAGGATGTGGTCCAACTGCAGGTCGAGCCCGGCGTGACCGTGGCGATCAACGGCAGCGACGAGGTGCCCAAGGGCCTCTTCGGATACCACGACGTGGGCAACGCCAAGCCGCAGTCCGGCCGGCTGGACCCGGTCGAGTACATGCAGTCGCTCAAGCCCGGGTTCCTTCGACCGCTGACGCACGTGGGCTTCGGCGCCAAGCCGATCAGCGATGAAGAGATCCGCAACATGCAGACGGTCGAGAAAGACCCGAAGCGGCCGGACTCGATGTTCTTCCGACGGGCCGAGGCGGCCGATGCCGTCGACAACGTCATCTGGTGTCACACCGTCGACCTCTGGGCCCGGCCCGGGTGGATGGATCAGTCGATGGACAGGGTCGTCGACGGCGTCCGGGCGTTCTACCGGCGCCAGGCGGCCTCGGCCTGGGTGCCCGGGGACATCTACAACGTCCGCCGCAGGTTCGAGGTCTGGAACGAGCCGTTCATCTGGGGAAGGCACATCAACATGGGCCACCAGAACCCCGAGGGACGCAAGGCCTGGACCGATCCGACCCAGCACGGCTACATCCCGGCCAAGCTCGGGGCCCAGATCTACGCAGAGATCTTCAACGCAGCCGTCGACGGCGCGAAATCCGCCAACAAGCACGTGCAGCTGGGCGGGCCTTGCGCACCGGCCTTTTCGGCGGACAGCTACGGCAACTTCTTCAATTACGTCAAGTACTTCATCGACGCCTCTGCCGGGCAGATCGACTTTCTCACCGAGCACCACTACGGCGGGCTGCCGGAGGTGTACCCGGCCAGCTATTTCGTGGCCTCGGCCTACAGCGACGTGGTCCACGGCAAGCGGTACCCGATCTACAACACCGAGTGCGGCGACCTGCACGCCCCGCAGCGGAGGCAGGCGTGGTACAACCTCAAGGAGATCCTGCTGCTGATCCGCCAGGTGCCCGACATCGTTCACGGGCGGGCGATTCACGCGCTCTGGAGCGGCTATCTGCGCGACACGGGCGTGGAAAACGCCATGCTGCTGCTGGCCGAGCTGCGCGGCAAACGCCTGGCGGTCGGCTCGAGCGACGCCGGGATTATCACCGTCGCATCCCGCCGCTCCGACGGGCGGGTGGTGTTGGTGGCCCTGAACGACACGCGCTTCGCCCGGAAGGTCAAGCCCGCGGAGATGAAGGGCTACGTCTTCCAGACAGGCAGGCAGCTTTCGGTCGAGGGGCAGACCTCGCTCGAGCCGGTGGGCAATGCCGATGCGCTGCAGCTTGCGCCCGGTGCGGCGGCCTGCTGGGTCTTCCGTCCGACCGACCGGGCCCAGCCCGTCCAGGCGGCCGTGCGGCTGGTCTCGTCCTTCTGCGATGCCGTCAACGTCCAGGTCAAGCCCGGTGCGTCGGTCAACAGCAAGGTGCTCTTCCGCGACCGGGCCAAACTGAACGGCCAGGCCATGCTGCGGATCGTCGCGCGCGATATTCAGCCTGGCGAGGCGGTTGCGGTCATCGGCTCGAAAAGCTACCAGCTGCCCTTTGCTGCCGGCGGGGACGGCACGAGCGTGATCCAGGACATCGCGATCGACCCGGCCGAACTGGCGAAAAACGCGCGGATCGAGTTCCGCGTCTCCGACCCGTCCCGCTTCAACGGCTACACGCTGTACGCCGCCGCGGTCATCGCCCCGGAAAAATGACCGGCGACCAGCGGGCTCAGCCCCGCTCGGACGGGACCTGTCCGCTTCGCCGGTACTCGCCCGGCGGGCAGCCGATCACCGCGCCGAAGGTCTGGTAGAACTGGCTGAGGCTGTCGTAGCCGCAGCGCGCGGCGACATCGGTGATCGCGGCGTCTGAATCGGCCAGCAGGCGGGTAGCCCGGGCGATCCGCAGCGACCGAAGATGCTCGCCGACCGTCTGCCCGGTGTATTTGCGGAAGGCGGCGTGGAAGTGGCTGCGACTGAGGCCGACCGAATCGGCCAGCTGCGCCGCGGTGAGCTTCTCGGCGAAGTGTTCGTCGAGATACCAGAGCACGTCGAGGATCTTGGCGTCCGTCGGCGACTCGGGCGCCGTCGAGCATCGGCCCGCGGGCCTGGAGGCCACCGCGGCCAGGAGCAGTTCGATCGTCGCTGCCTTACAGGCCGCCTCTGCCGTCGCTGCCGACGAAGCGACCCGACTCCGCAGCAGCTCGGCCAGTTGCCCGATCCGACTCCGCGCCGCAGTCGGTACGCCCAGCAGGGGGCCGTGGACGTGGCCCTCCCGTCTCAGCGCCCAGAGCATGCGCGTGATCTGGCGGTCGCCGTAGACCCCCGGGTTGAAGGCCCGGCTGCGGATGCGGACCGTGATGGCCTCGACCGCCTGTGCGGGCTGGATCTCGAAACGGTAGAGCATCCCAGGCGGGCAGAGGAACAGTTCGCCGGCCTGGGCAGTCTGGCGATGCGACGGCGTGGACAAGGCCAGGGGGGCCGAGACCGGCAGGTGAAGATAGACGGCAGCGTGCAACCGCCACGAGCCGTCTCCGCGCAGACGGCGCTGCTCGCACTCGATCGCCTGGCCTGTCTTCCTGTCGGCTGCTGTCTTTGCCATCCGGTCGAGTATACCAGACATTTCCGGAATGTCACCGGATCGAGCGGGAAGAACCGCGAGCCCTGCAGGCGTATGATGTCCGGTATCGGATGGCCGCATGCCGTGGCCTGTCCGACAGATCCGGAAACCCTGTCCGCCACACACCCAGGAGACCCGCCATGGCACTGTTGTATCCGATCCGCCACACGTTGCCTGAACTGGACGAGTTGGAGACGCTGGCTGCCCTGCCGCTTGTCGACTGCCAACCGGGGCCTATCTACGACCGCGTCGAACCCGACGATGTCAACGACCACGCCTTCGGGCAATGGGAGACGCCGCTGGTGTGGCACCACCACAAGAGCCAGCTCACCGTCAGTCGCTACTTTCAGGGGCGCAAAGCGCTGCATTTCGCCTTTGAATCCCGCGATCCGCAGTACGTCTGGCAGAAGGGGTGGAACATCTGGTACGACCACGCCCTGTTGCTGCGCGACAAGCCCCCGGCCGACGTGGTGCTGACGGCCACGCTGGCGATGGATGAAATCACCACCGGTTACGGGGCCGACAACGTGAGCTTCCAGAGGCCCTGGACCGGCATGGTCGCGCGGATGCAGGACCTGCGTCGCTACTACTACCTTTGCCTCGAATTCCCAGGCCGGGTCGTGCTCTACCGGCGCGACGATGCCCAATGGATCGAACTGGCAGCTGCGCAGGTCTGGCTGGACACGTGGACGCCGTACCAGCTGACCCTGTCGATCCGCGGCAACGCATTCGAGGCCTGGCTGGGCGGGCAGTTCCTGTTCCACGCCGTCGACTACGCCTACCGCGAGGGCTGGGCAGGTCTGCGGGCAACGACCACCAGCTTCGCCACCGACTTCCGCATCCTCCGCCACCCCGACCGGGCAGGCGATGCTGCAGGGGCAAAACCGCGCCCCTGCCTCGCGGCCGGGCAGGTGGTCGGCGAGATCGAGCTGTCGGACCTTCCGCCGATCTCGAAGACCATCCGCCACAACGCGAACATTCACCCGGCGCGCCTGCGGCCCGACGCCCCGGACAAACAGCTGATGATCCGACTCTTCGGTGGCCCCGATGAGCCAAACTGGGCTGCGGTCGATCTCGACGGCAAGGTGCTCTACAAGGCCCACTGGCCCGGAGCGGATATGCTCCACGTCCTGCCCCCCGGCCAGGAGGGGACAAATGACCTGATTGCCGTGGCCAACGAGCAGATGTTCCTGATCGACGGACGAACCGGCCGGATCCGCAAACAGGCACCAGCACCGGATTCGCCGAACACCGGGCAAAAGCCTCGCGCCGGAAACGGTCCCAGGGGCCTGGCCGACCTGGACGGCGACGGGGTGGCCGATACGTTCTTCCTGACCTGCGGCTGCAACGACCGGGAACTCTGGGCTGTCGACTTCGAGCTGAACCTCCGCTGGTATGTCCAGACTTTGGGCGGGCAGGGACATGGCGGCCATTTGTCGGCCTGCGATGTCAACGGCGACGGGATCGATGAGATCGCAGCCGGTCTGTGCCTGATCGACGCAGCCGGTCAGATCCTCTGGCAGCAGGAGGACGTGGGGCGCCTGCTGAAGTGTCCCAACGGCCATCACATCGATTCCAGCGTGATGGGGTTCTTCGAGGGCCCGGACGCACCGCCGAGGCTGCACTACGCGGCCAGCTCGGCCGGGATGATCAGCCTCGATGCCCGGACCGGGCGACTGTTGGCGGTCCATCCGCAGGGTCACGTGCAGTTCATCTCCACAGGACGCATCCTGCCCGGGCGGGCTGAGCCGTGCGTCATCGCGACCAACCGGTGGGGCAGCTATGGCGTGACGGGGGTCTATGACGGGTCGGGCCGGCGCGTGTCCCGATTCCAGGCGGGGTTTGTCAGCCAGTCGACCACGTCGATCCGGTGGACCGACGACCAGGTCGAACACCTGCTGGTCTGCGACGGTCCCGGCTGGCGCGGGATCTACGACCACCGGGGCAATCGCTTGGTCGACCTGGACGGTCTCGTGCCGGTCGCTGATCCCTTCGCCGGTCGGTTCGACCGGGTCAACGCGAAGGTGGGGCGGTTTACCCGAGCCGACCGCGACGAGATTCTCATCCGCTGCGGAAGCCGGATTCGAATCATCGCACCCGCCTGAGCATCGGCCTTGCCGTGGCCCGGCGGCTCGGCCTTGCCGCGATACCACAGCGTGTTGCTGCCCACCTCCCACGTGCCTGTTTCGCGGAAGAACCGCGTGCTGAGCGTGTCGGGCAGGTCGTATGTCCGTACGTATGGGAACTCTTCGAGAGTCTGCGTGTGGCGTTCTACTTGTCGGCGGATTTCAGCAGGGGCTGGTAGCGAGGCATGTGCTGCCACTTGCCCTCGGTGATCTCCGCGCGGAACCGGCGGACATCCTCGGACAGGGGCTTGTAGCTGTCGATCATTGCCTTGAGGTCCTCACCGGCCTGCTCGTCGCCGAGCATCTTCAGGACCAGCAGGGCCTTGGCCGAGGCAGGGTTGGCTGCAAGCAGCTTCTCGGCAGCGGATTTGTCCTTCTCCAGCCAGGCCAGCAGCAGCTGCGGGCGGAAGGCGCCGGGATACTTGTCGATGAACTGTTTGAGGTAGCGGACGGCCTTGTCGGTCTGGTTGTCCTGCACGGCCAGCAGGGCGCGGTGGTAGTTGGCCTCGATGCCCGCTGAGCCGAAATCGACCTTCTCGCCGCGTTCCCAGGCCATCAGGCCCCGCAGGAAGTCGCCGTCGGGGTCCGTCGGGCCGATGTATTGCAGGGCTTTGTCTACCAGGTCGAAGCGCCCGTAGCGGTAGCAGGTGTTGGCCAGGCTGACCAGCAGTTCGGTGTCGCCGGGCCAGCTGTTTTTCTTGATCATGTTCTCGACGATGCGGATGGCGTCCTTGTCGGTCGGGGCACCGACGTGGTTGCTGATCGATTCCTTTTCGATCCGCAGCTTGCCGCCGAGCGTCTTGACTTTCGGGTGCTTGTCGGTGGTGTCGGCGAAGGTCAGCGGAAGCGATGCGGCGACCTGGCCGTTGATGGAGATCTCCACTTCCGCCTCGGGGCGGGCCTGGAGCTTCAGCAACTGGCCGGGCTCGAGCCGGGCCCGCGCGGAGTTGTCCGAGCCTTTGACCTGCAGGCGGACCTCGGCGGCGGAGGGCACCTCGGCGAGGAAGGCACCGTCCTTGTAGCCTACCGCGGCCCGGCCGTCGGCCCAGAGAACCCGCCCGATCTTGTCCGCCTGGTAGAGCTCCAGCGACATCTCGATCGGCTGGAAGGGGCCGACGAACCCGCCGGCGTCCTCGAAAACCGCACCCGTGCCGAACCAGTGCTCCAGGAAGCCGCCTTCCTCGCGGCGCGTGTAGAGTTTCATGCCCGGGGCATCGGCCGAGCGTATGACCAGGTGGTTCACGTCGGCCTGGGGCGAATAGACGCCCGCGAAGCGGTATTCCGGATAGATCCCGAAGTGCGAGACGCCGCGGTACTGACGCTGGCCTCCTTCGGCGAAGAACGGTTTGACCCAGCCGGCGCCGTGGGGCGAGTAGTACCCGACGGGGTAGATGATGTGCTTCTGGTCATAGACGGCCGCATGCATGAGCACGTTGGTCCAGAACCGGTCGCCGCGCCGCAGCGGGTTGGGGTTGTCCACGCGGTAGTGGACCGAAAACTTCGACTGCCCCGGCTTCAACGTCACCCAGCTGGACAGTTGTCGCTGGCTGAATCGGCCGTAGCGGCGCTTGTGACGCTCCTGCTGGTGTTCGGTAAACAGCATGGTCATCGCGACGGTTACCGTGCCGTCATCCTTGCGGATGATCCGCCAGGCGGCGTCCTGCCGCACGCCCGTGCCGTGCTCGAAGTAGGGGAAGCTGGCCTCGATGAAGCCGGCCGTCCAGCCGATCACGTCGGTAAAGGGCTGGGTCTCGTAGTATTTCGGGTCGTCCGTTCCGGCCATGGATCGGCCGGTGGTCAGGTCTATGGCGTTCAGGACGCGCATCGCCAGGGTCGGGACGATCTTCACCTCGACCAGCCCGTTGTTCAGCGTCACCAGCGGCCCGGTCCAGTCGATGGTCTTGAGCGTGTCTTTGCGAGGGTACATCGCCCCACGCTGGTCGCCGCCCTGGTATTCGCCCACCTGCATCGGGTGGGTCATCTGTTCGACCTTGACAGTGACGCTCGGTTCGTCTGCCCGGGCGGTTTGACCGAACGTCGGCAGAAGAGCCATCAGCGAAAGAAGTGATGAAAGGAGAACTCGTTTCATGACAGGGTCCTTTGTCGTGCCGTGGCGGGTTGATTCTACAACACCCGTTCGGCGGTATGGTCTCGTTTTGATTGCGGCAGGTTCGCCGAGCCGGTGGGGCGGCTTCTGCCAGACCGGAACGTATCGTTCATGTTAACAGAATCTGCCCGACCCGGCCATGCCAGATCTGGTCTGGTCTCATACGGATCTGGTTTGGCGCCGGACAGCCTCTCAGGTCGGTGGGTGGGTTTGTCAGTGTCCGGCACGGTATGCCGTCGGCCTCTGGGACGGCAGATGCAACCCTGTTGGCACTGCGTTTGTATCCGCCGCGTCGAAACGGTCCACGCCATCCACGGCTGCGCATGCATCTCAAGTCAGCAGAGCCCCCATGATTACAGGGCGAAAGGCAAAGCGAAACCACTTGGCTGTAGTTCTATCGGGTTGTCTGGTCATCGCGGCCCTGGCGGCCC
>JBKHDI010000009.1:0-80685 GCA_046541415.1 Phycisphaerae bacterium
GCCCCTGCTGACGCTGGCCAGATCCACAGGTTCGACCTGGGCTGCGCCCCTGCTGTTTGCCATCGGAACCGCCGGGCCGGTGGTGCTTTTCTCGATCCTCATCGCCTTCTTCGCCCACGCCGCCGGATGGGCCTTCGAGATGATCAAGAAGGTCGAACTTATCCTGCGCAAGCTCGCCGGGGCGGTATTCACCCTCGTCGGAATCTTCTACTGCCTGCTGTACATCTACGATCTGCCGTTGCTGGACCTGTAGGTCCGTCGGCGTCGGTTTCAGATCGCCGCGGGCAGGTCCCCGAAGGCCTCGGCCACGGCGGCGTTGGTGATCCTGCCTTCGCGGATGTTGACCGCCTCGGCCCGGCCCGGCGATACGCCGGCGAACCCGTCGACGCCAAGCCTGGCCAGTTGGCGGGCATAGGGCAGCGTCGCGTTGCACAGCGCCTGGCTGCTGGTCCTGCCCACCGCGCCGGGCATGTTGGCCACGCAGTAGTGCACCACGCCGTCGACGATGTACGTCGGGTCCTGGTGGGTCGTCGGACGCGCGGTCTCCAGGCACCCCCCCTGGTCGATGCAGACGTCGACGGCAACCGAGCCGTCCTTCATCTCTTCCAGAAGCGGCCTGGGCAGCAGGGTCGGCGCCCGGCCTCCGACGATCAGCACCGCCCCGACGACCAGGTCGGCCTGGCGGGCGTAGTTGGCCACCGCATGCGGGTCTGAATACAGCGTCGTGACGTTGGCGGGCATGACGTCGTCGAGGTACCGCAGGCGATCGAGGTTGATGTCCATGATCGTCACGTTGGCGCCCAGGCCGGCCGCGACGCGAGCGGCGTTCGTGCCCACCACGCCACCACCCAGAATCAGCACGTTGGCAGGGGCAACACCGGTAACGCCCCCAAGCAGAATGCCGCGCCCCATCATCGGACGCTCGAGGTACTTGGCCCCCTCCTGGATCGACATCTTCCCCGCCACCTCGCTCATCGGAGTCAGCAGCGGCAGCGAACCCGAGGCGTCCGAGAGCGTCTCGTACGCCACCGCCGTGATCCCCGATTCCAGACAGCCGGCCGTCAACTCCCGAGAGGCGGCGAAGTGGAAGTACGTGAAGACCACCTGCCCCGGCCGGAGCATCGCGATCTCCGCGGCCTGGGGTTCCTTGACCTTGATCAGCATCTCGCTGCGAGCGAAGACCTCCTCGGCCGAGTCGACGATCCGCGCCCCGGCCCGGCGGTACAACTCGTCATCGAAACCGCTGCCGCGCCCCGCGTCGGTCTCGATGAGCACCTCGTGGCCGTCCTGGCAGAGCAGTTGGGCCCCGACAGGCAGCAGCGCGACTCGATACTCATCCGATTTGGTCTCTCTGGGTACACCAACAATCATTCCCGTTCCTTTCAGGCTCTTACTCTGCGCGGCCCCGCGATCCTGCGGATCTTACCGGGTCAGACGCATCGATCGCCACTGCTGTTCCGGCAGAATCCGCAGGAATTCCCAGCCGACAAAACTGCGCACAGAACCTTGACACTGCCCCGCCTGGCAGATACCCTTGCTCCTCCTGCCCGGAGAGGTGGCAGAGTGGCTGAATGCGCCGGTTTGCTAAACCGGTATACGCTATAAAGGCGTATCGCGGGTTCGAATCCCGCCCTCTCCGTTACATAACGCCTGTCCGCCCGAACGGACAGGCGTTTTTCTCATGCGCCAGACCATCCACACTGGCGGGATTCGACGCCTCTGCCGACCTGCAGCAGACCTTCACCGCCTGGCCCCACCGCCCGAGCCGATCCGCCGCCATGCTGGCGATGGGCAAGAGCATCCGGTGAGGCGAGGCCTCGGTCCTTGACCCCAACGGGGTGACAGATCTCAGCACACGGTCGAGGCGAAGACGAGGTCCGGTGGCCCGTTTCGGCGGATGTGGGAATCAGGAGGTTGTGGCGCGCCGGGTTGCGCCGAGGCGGCGTGAACCCGGGCATCGCAGGTGGAGGGACGGGACAGTCTGAACCCTTGACTGGATCTTCATCGACCCAGACCCATTCGCGCGACGGGTCGATCTGCTCGTACGGAGAGCTGAGCGAAAGTCAGCCAGACCCTGCGCTTGGTTTGTGGAATCTCTTCGGGAATGCGAGCAACGGGTTTGCCCGCGAACCTGGTTGGGACTTCACTCGGCCGATTCGAGGGAGGCTTTGGATCGCGTTCGCTGGAGTTGGATGTTCGAGGCTCGGCGCTGCAACTGGGACAGGGAGATCTCGATGTCTTCCCTGGCTTCGTCGGGCGTCAGGCAGCCGATGCAGACCATGTCCTGGTCGCGGAGCGTGGCCCAGGAGAAGGCCAGGCCAACCAGGGGCAGGACGCGCCCGGCGGCCAGGGGCTTGATGTTGATTACCGGCTTCTTGGCGGACTGGATGATGCGGTGGACCCAGTCGACCTCGACCTGCATGAGAAAGCCCACCGGGTTGTAGATCTGGATGTACGTGCCGACGTCCAGGCCGGTTTGGTCAGCATAGCCGATGGTTTCGGGCATGTGCGTGGAGAGGCCGGGGATCATCCCCCGCTGGCGGATCAGTTCGGCGTAGCGGTCCATCCGGCGGATGGTGCGGGTGGTCTTGTCCAGCAGTGCGTCGGTGGTGGCCTGGTGCGGCAGGCAGACCTTGCAGCCGATTGCGGCGAAGGCGTCGAGGGTGCGGCCGTTGTCGGATTCGGCCTCGGCGGTCCCGGACAGGTCCAGGTGCGGCGTACCCATTTTGATCATCCCGCGGCCTGTGGCCTGCTGGGCGTCTTCGATGGCGGCTTCCAGGTGCGGGCTTTCGGGGCGGACGCCGTAGATGGTATCGACCCCGGCGGCCAGGAAGACCTCGAGGATTTCGGCGATCTTCTGGCGAGACTGCCGTGCCTTGATGAACTCATCCTGGGCCTTGGAGGTGTGCGAGAAGCCGAGAAACCAGTTGGTCCCGATAAGCAGGCGGGATACGGAAAGGCCCTCGATCTGCGTGCGGGGAAAATCTGCCATGAGGTGGTCCTTTCACCGATGCTTGCCCCGAACAGACCGATCCCGAGTCGGCGTTGCGGTGGTTACTTCGGACCATTCTGCCAGATTCGTCGGGCCCAGTCAATCGGGCCAGTCGCCGGAGAAGACTTCCTCGGCCGGGCCTGCGGTCCGCAGAAGGTCTGCGAAACTGGAATTCTCTAGGACACCAGACGCCTCACGCCCTCTACAAAGACAGAAAAGCTCCGGGATCTCGTATTCTCTGGATCCAGATGAGGCCCGATCGCTCTGGACCCGCCTACCTTCTGGTATACATGATTGGTCAGTCTCTCCAGTTGCTCCGAAGCGTTGGGCAGGGCATCTGGCTTTCTCAGACTTGCCCGATCCTGCTTTTCGGACAGTCCAGAAATGGATAGAGCTTTCTCAACTGCGGCAAGATCAGCCAGATACCAACTTTCGATTTCGTGACAGGCTATGCGGACAAGGGCATCGTCTTTTCCAGCTTCTCTGCATTTTCGCAGAAGCTCCTTCTTGAGGTCGTGACAATCAGCGGAGTCTTTGTCCCTCAGAATCACAAAGCGGGCATCCGGTACCTGGTACCCCTGCAGTTTGCGGACCAGTTGTCTGTCCAGATCGCTCTTGCCCTCGAAGACGATATAGCGAACGCGTGTATCCTCTTGAGCGAATCCCAGCCGAGGCAACAGACCTTTGAGCATTTCGCGTGCGGACAATTCCTCAAGGAGAAACACAACTTCCCTCATTGCGGATCAACCCCATCGAAAAAGCCCTGTTTCCATAGATACCCCATCTTATCCCCAGCTTCCATGTAGCGGACAATCTGTTCATCTTCCGCCGCCCTTTCGATCGTTGTGTACCCCCCCTCCTTGGTCAGCCAGAACACCTCCTCAAGCTGGCAGGCATTCAGGAAGTCCGGAGAATGGGTCGATATGAAGACTTGCCCCCCTCGCCTGGCATAGCCCCTGAACTCCTCCGCCAGCTCGGCCAGAAGTTTCGGATACAGTTGATTCTCTGGTTCCTCGACACATAGAAGAGGGTGTGGATTGGGATCGAAGAGCAGTATCAGGTAGGCAAACATTTTTATTGTCCCGTCCGATACGTGCCTGGCCAGAAAGGGATCTTCAAAAGACCCATCTTTGAACTTCAGAAGAACCCTTCCCTCTTCCGTCGTTTTCGCCTCCACGTGATCGATACCGGGGATACGATGCTTCAGGCGATCCAGGATCTTCCTGAATACATCAGGGTGCCTCTTATACAGAAACTCGGTCACCAAGGCGAGATTCTCACCTTGCTTTGACAAATGCTCTGCATGGCCGATCTCGCGTTCAGGCCTTGCCCTCTCAATATGGAAATCGGAAATGTGCCAATTGGTGATCAACTCTCCCAAGGCCATCGCGGCTGGGAATTTCTTGAACTGCGCCAATCCCTTTACGGCCAAGGTGTCAGCGGATTTCAGGACCTGCTTCTCGCGCTCCAACTCCTCTTCATTACTGACCATCTCAGGTTCGTTCGTGATGGCCTGTCCTTCTCCTTTGCTGAAATCCAGCATGTGCCAAGGGTGACCTCTATTACCTATGCGGTATTTCAACACCTCCCTCTCGATGACCGGCGTACCATCCTCCTCGTTCACAGCCAGGTAGTAGGTGATGAGGGGAGATGATTCTTTCGCCCTGAATTTCAACTCGATCTCAATGGGTCCCTCGGTGTCACGGCTCCGGGCTTCCTGGAATCCGCGTCCCCCGCCCAGTTTTGTCAGGGCAACATGCACATCTTCAGTCATTGCGTCTTTGAGGAATCCGAAGACGCTGAAGATCGTAGACTTCCCCGTGCCGTTGGCCCCGACCACAACGCACATCCCGGGGATGTTGCGGAGTTCGGCGTCTTTGAACGCCTTGAAGTTCTTGAGGCGGATGGATTCCAGTTTCATTGTTGCAGTCCTTTCAGGCCCGACAGGATATGCTATCTGCCACCGTTTTGCGATGGCATATGGCCAATCCTGACGGTCAAGAGCACCCAGTCAATCGGGCCAGTCGCCGGAGAAGACTTCCTCGGCCGGGCCTGTCATGAAGACGTGGTTGGTGTTCTCGTCCCATTCCAGTTGCAGGTCGCCGCCGGGCAGGTGTGCGGTGATGGCGCGGCCTGAGTTGCCGGTCAGCAGACCGGCGACGCAGACGGCCGAGGCCCCGGTCCCGCAGGCCTGGGTGATTCCGCTGCCGCGTTCCCAGGTGGCCATGGCGACCTCGTCGTCGCTGTGGACCTGGACGAAGTGGACGTTCATCCGCTCGGGGAACAGTTCGTGCAGTTCCAGGGGCGGGCCCAGGACGGTCAGGTCGATCGCGGGCAGATCGTCGACGTAGATGACCGCGTGGGGGTTGCCCATCGAGACCAGCGTGACCGGCCAGATTCGGTCGCCGGCCTCGATGGCGACTCCGACGGCCCGGTCGCCGTCGAGCCTGGCGGGGATATCGGCGGGGTTGAGGATCGGCTCGCCCATATCGACGCGGGCGGCGGTGACGCGGTCGGAATCGTCGACGGTCAGCTCGATGGTCTTGATCCCCGCGGCGGTCTCGACGGTAAGGGGGTTCTTGCGGGCCCGGTCGTGGTCGTAGGCGTACTTGGCCACGCAGCGGATGCCGTTGCCGCACATCTGCCCCTCCGAGCCGTCGGAGTTGAACATCCGCATCCGCACGTCGGCGGTCTGCGAGGGCAGAACGAGGATCAACCCGTCGCCCCCGACGCCGCGGTGGCGGTCGGCCATCCGGATCGCCAGTTGGGCTGGGCTCTGGACGGTCTGGTCGAACCCGTCGACGTACACGTAGTCATTGCCGATCCCATGCATCTTCGTAAATCGCATCTGCTTCAGTCTCCTTTTCTGGAAGTTCGACAGCCTACCAGAAACTCCCGGTTGGTCTCAAGGATGCTGAAAAGGTGCGGACGGAGAACGATATACAAAAACAACCGGGCGACCCTGGGGGCCGCCCGGCTGCGAAGTGCAAAATCTGCGGGGAATGTCCGGATCAGTTGCTCGGCTGGAGCTCTTTCTGTCGCTTGTCGAGCTGTCCGCGAAGTCGCGAGAGGATCGACGAGTGCATCTGGCTGACGCGAGACTCGGACAGGTCGAGTGTCTCGCCGATTTCCTTCATGGTCATCTCCTCGAAGTAGTAGAGGATGATGATCAGTCGTTCGGCGCGGCTGAGGCCTCGGGTGACCAGGTCTTTGAGGTCTTTTCGCTGCGCGACGCGGAGGGGGTCGTCGGAGCGTCGATCTTCGAGCACGTCGATCTCGCGGACGTCTTTGTTGGAGTCGGTCTCGAACCACTTGCGTGACAGGCTGACGAGTCCGACGGCCTTGGCGTCACGCTGGAGCTTGCGGAATTCTTTCATCGACAGCTGCATGTGCTTGGCCAGTTCCTTGGCCTCGGGTTTTCGGCCATACTCGGCCTCGAGGGCCTGGACGGCTGCGTTGAGCTTGTGCGCTCGGGCGCGGACGAGTCGGGGGACCCAGTCCATGCTGCGCAGTTCGTCGAGGATGGCCCCTCGGATACGGGGCGCGCAGTAGGTTTCGAATTTCACGCCGCGGTCCGGGTCGAAGGCGTTGACGGCGTCCATGAGTCCGAAGATGCCCGCCGAGATGAGGTCTTCGATATCGACTTCGTCGGGCAGCTTGGTGTGGAGACGTTCGGCCGAGTACTTGACGATCGGCAGGTAGTTCTCCAGCAGACAGTTCCGAGCCTCGTCAGATCCTTTGGCGAGGAACTCATCCCACCAGGCCTGCACGACTTCCGGTGCGGCTTTTTCCTGGCGTAGTTTCATATGCATTGCACTCCTTCCCTGTTTGGCAATCTGTCGTTGTGCGGACGACAGAACAGCTGGGCGATCAGAAATCCGGCAGGCTGACCACATCCATGCGGCGTGACCTGCAGCTTGAACCACATTGTGCTCCCACACCCAATGCTGCTCTCGCACTGTTATTTACTTGTCTGCGGGCGTTTCCTTTACTTGTTTTCAGCGATTTTGTTTCAAACCGGTCGTGCCGGCGGGGTCATCTGGGCCTTTTCAGGCGAACCAGTTTACCACGCGGCGGAAGAATCCTTCTCGTTTGGGCACCAGGGCCCCGTCGGCCGAGAGCTTATTGGCCAGGGCCGCCATGCACCGGCTGGCCGGGCAGCGTGGATAGGCCAGCACGAACGGCTCGCGGTGGAGCACCGCCTCTCCTACCCGCGGGTCGGCCAGGACGTACCCGGCGTCGTAGACCCTCTGGGCGAGGAACTGTCGGGCGACCGTGCTGATCCGGGTGTAGGTCTCGCGGGCCTGCTGGCGTTTCTCGGCCTGGTTGACCAGCAGGCTCAGCTGGCCGGGGTAGGACCGCTGGGAGAGGATTTTGATCACGGCGTAGGCGTCTGTCATGGCCGTCGGTTCGGGGGTGGTCACGGTGATGACCTGGTCGGCCGAGGCAGCGAATTGCAGCACGCCCGGTCCGATGCCCGCCCCGGTGTCGACGATCACGAAATCGTTGTCTTCTTCGAGCTTTTCCAGTCCGCCCAGCAGGTTGTAGCGGGTAAAGTCGGTCAGGTTCGCTGCCTTGGCCAGTCCGCTGGCCCCGGGAACGAATTGTACCCCCGTGGCCAGCTCGACGATAATTTCGCTGACGGTGCGCCGTCCGGCGATTACGTGGGCCAGGGTGTGCTGGATCTTGACATCCAGGAGGATATCCAGGTTGGCCAGGCCCAGGTCGGCGTCGACCAGGGCCACGCGGGCCCCCATCGCCGAGAGCAGCAGGGAGAGGTTCAACGAAACGTTGCTCTTGCCCACGCCGCCCTTGCCGCTGGTGACGGCAATGGTCCGACAGTCGCGGTCGCGCCGGACCATCTCACGCAGTTGACTTGCCTGATCACTGCAGTTCATTCGATGCTGCCTCCTGGCGGGCCCTGGAGGATCCATCCTGCCAGTCTCGCCGCCTCGGCGGGCTCGATGTTCTGCGGGACGTCCTGTCCCGTCGTGACGTAACGTATTTTCATGTCGCAGGTTTGCGACAGGTTCACAGCCGATCCCAGCGTCACGGCCTCATCCAGCTTGGTCAGGATGACGCTGCGGGCGCCGATCTGTCCGTAGGCCCGGGCGGTCTGGTCGATGCACTCGGCCGAGGCCGTCGCCGAGACTGCCAGGACGATCTCCGGATCTCCCGCGGCGGTGCAGAAGCTCCGCAGCCTTTCCAGCTGCTGGCGGGCCCGCTGGCTGCGTCCGGCGGTGTCGATCAGCACCACGTCCAGCGACCGCATGTCGTGGACGGCCCGGGCCATCTCGCCGGGGCTCATGACCGTCTCCAGCGGCAGGTCGATGATCTCGGCGTAGGTCCGCAGCTGGTCGACTGCCGCGATCCGGTAGGTGTCCATCGTAATCAGGCCCACCGACCGCTTCTGGCGCAGTTTGCACCAGGCGGCGAGCTTGGCGATCGTTGTGGTCTTGCCCACGCCGGTCGGCCCGACAACCGCGATCACCGAACCGGGCGGGATCTGGCCGGGGCCTGCAGCGATCTGCGAGGCTGTCGCCTGGCTGAACGCTTCCAGGACCGCATCGGGCTGGATTCTCAGATCGACCGGCAGCATTTGCCCGGCCTGCTGGACGATCCGGGCGACCAGGTCGCCCTGAATCCCCTGGGAAAGCAGCCTTGCCCGCATCCGGGCCATGGGCTCGGCCGGCTCGACGGTCTCGGGCCGCTGGTCCTGGGACAGCCGGCCCAGCAGGTCGCGGATCTGGCGGATCTCCCGCTGGAGTTCGGCCGGGCGTCCGGCGGCGTCGGGTCGTGCGGACTCAGTCGTCCGTTCGGCCTGGCTGCCAAGATACTCTCCGGGGCCGTCGGCGTCAAAAATCTCTTCCGGGCGATCGGCCACCACCTGCCATTGTTTTCGGTTTGTCAGCCAGCCCAGCAGGCCGCCGACGGGAATGGGGCGCTTGCGCAGGATGACCGCGTCGGGCCCGAGGCAGCTCTTGGCCCGCGCGATGGCCTGGTCGATGGTCTGGCCCTGGAAGTGCTCAGGCATGGGCCGGGCCCCCTCGGCCAGACGGGCGGCGCATCGATCGACTCCGGCACGGGTCGGGACCCGCAGCGGGCCCAAGTGCGTCCAAGCCCTGATGTGATCTGTCTTTCAGCATGTCTCACGGTCCTCCGTGACCGCTGGGACTGCACGCCGGACCGGCCAGGCGTCCGCTGGACTGACCCGGACCGACAACGAGACAAACAGGCACATTCCGACCGCGGGCTACTCGATGCCCGTTTCCAGACTCCGCGGACTGGACCTCTGCTTTTGAGCAATCGGCCGGGCCACGCGTACTTCCACTTTGCCGGAAAGAGTCCAGCAGAAATGCTTACCTGTAAGCGTACTATGATCAGCCTCTCAGCGCTTGTCAAAACATAAAACCGGAATTCTTGGAGATTTCTTTCCCGCCCCTGCCCCATCCGGAAATTGCCCGACCCGATAGGCGTTTCCACCCAGTTTGCTCACGTGGGTACGGCGATCTCGGCTTGGTTACGGCGATCTCGGCCTGACGGCCTCGTTCACCGTGAACCAGGGCACCGTTTACTATGGGTGGGCCTTTCGGCGTATGATGGTCTATTGGCCGAGGATGGCCGCGTCGGAGACGATGGCGTCGATGACGGTCCGCCCTACGATGCGGACGTCGGGGTCGACGTCGGAGAAGCCCGTCTGGATCGCCTGGACCATGCCGACGTCGGGGACGTAGAAACTGCTGCGGTCTTCACGGACCACGCCGATCATGGGCCCGGCTGGGGTATTCAGGGCGTAGACCGGCTCGGACCGCAGCCCGCGCAGCGTCGGGAACGGCTGGGGGGCGTAGCTGGGATGGTTGATGGTGATGTCGGAGATCTCGGCAGACAGCGAAGCGGACAGGGCCTGACGGATGGCTGCGAGGGTCTGCTCGGAGGCCTTTGCCGCTTTGTACTGGCGGTTCTCTCTGGCCAGGTGAACGCTCTGGCCCTGGCAGGTGATCCACTTGTCGTAGCTGCCGCGGGCATGTCGGACCTTGACCAGCACGGCCATCCAGATGAAGGGATCGTCATCGGGGACATCGCCGGCTGGTTCTGCCAGGACGCTCCGCCCGGCAGGGATGAAGACCCGGTCGGGTTTGGCGCTGGGCACCCAGAGGGTATCCAGCAGGTCGGCCACGGGGAGGGTCTGGAGATTCTCGCCGGCGATTTCCAGCGTTTTCAGCACGCGGCTGCGCCGGCCCATCAGGTGGAAGATCCGCGAGGCGGAGACCTCCCCCCGCTCGGGCGTGGGCGTGTAGTGGAGTTGATAGTAAGGCCCGGTGACGTCGACGTACTTGTCGTCGCCGACCTGCTGGTAGACCTGTTCGGTCATTCGGGAGACGACCAGGCTCGGGGCGATGTCGCCCTCCGGCAGCGTCGGGCGGGTCGAACTGGGCTGCCAGGTCGAGCGGCTGAACGTCTTGCCGTTGTCAGCCTGGGGTCCGCAACCGCCGGAGAAGACCGCTATCCATGCCGCCAAGGCCCCCAGGGCCACACCTCTTGCAATACTCATCCGTTGCCTCGCTGCTGCTATCTGGCTAGAATCTTCTGCTCAGCGGGCGATTGTACTCGATCGCCCGACGGTTCGACAGCCCACGCCACGTACAGCTTCTTCGACAGGATCGCGATGACTTCATCAATCGAAGCGGCAAAACAGTCCCACAGCCAGGCCCTGCTGGGCCGCAGCGACTACATCCCCCTGCTGATCGGCACGAGGTGCCCCGACGCACCGTCGCGCGAGGCGCTCTGGAAGGACACTGCCGCAGCCGTGGCAGGGACGATCCGGGCGTATGAGCCCCGGCGCCAGATCGAGTCGGACTGGCTGCCGTCGGTCAACATCGGCGTCTTCCAGTGCATCGCCATCCCCAGCTGTTTCGGGGCCAGGGTCGCCGAGATCAAAGGCTCCGAGCCGATCTGCCACCCGCACTTCGCGGACATCCAGCAGGCCGTCGACGCCGGTGTGCCCGAACTGGAAAGCCCCGTCATCGACGACCTGTTCGAGACGCTCGATCAGGCGACCGGCGCGCTGGAGGATGGCTGGTACCTGTCGTTCCCGGCCTCGGCCTCGCCGTGGGACCTGGCCCAGGTGCTGCTGGGCGAGGAGTTTCTCATTGCGGCCATGCTGGAACCGGAAGCGACCAGGCAGTTTCTGGACAACTTGACGACGTGCTTCATCGAGCTGACCCGCCGGGTCAAGCAGCGGATGGGCCAGGGTGACCGCGAGTACGTCTCCAACCGCGGCGTCTACGCGCCGGGATACCGCCTGCCTTCGGATGCGATTGTCAACTTCTCGCCCGACCTGCTGCGAACGTACCTGCCGGGCGTGATCGACCGTATCGCCGAGACCTTCGGCCCGGTGATCATGCACTTCTGCACCAAGCCCGCCCCGTCCGGCCATGTCCTGCCCGTGTTGACCGAAATCGAAAACGTCATGGCCGTGGACAACTGGCAGGGCCCGGACGTCTTCATCGGCCCCGACGCCCCGGCCCGGATGCAGCAGAAGGTCTCGATCATCGGCGACGTCCGGATTGAAACGGCCGAGCACATCGACGAATTGCTGTCCTGGCCGGCGGTGACCGACGTGCCCCGCAACGGCGGCCGCGGAATCATCTTCAACGCCTGGTGTCCGGACGTCCAGCACGGCCGCGAGATCTACGCGATGTGGCAGGAGCGGTTCGAGAGGTAGGCCGCTACAATGGTTGATCCTGAACCGCCTGCAGCCCCGGAGAGACCATGAACGCCAGACGCCAATGGCTCGAAGAGTTCCTCGCCGAGCATACCAGCAACAACGGCCCGTCCCGGTCCCGTCGCTACACCTGCCCCTGCTGCGGGTTCCCCCTGCTGACCCAGCGCGACGCCGGGGAGATCTGCGAGCTGTGTAACTGGGAGGACGACGGCTTGGACGATGACTCGGCCGAGCAGGTCAGCCCCGCCAATGCGCCCTTTACCCTGGCCCAGGGGCGCACCGCTTTCCGCCGCTACGGGGTGATGTATCATCCCCAAGACGACCCCCGCATCGGCGGGCCGGACAACCAGGAAGAACTCGAACTCAAACAGGCCATGGTCGCCGCCTTCGAGACGATCCAGCCGGGAATGGAGCCAGCCGAACTCCAGGACGTCTGGCGCCGCATCAACCACCTGCTGAAAACCCTCGATGCGCAGCTGAAGCAGAAGATCCTCGCCTACGAGGCCGCCCAGCGCAAACGCGCCAGCGACATCGAATAAGCCTCAGGCCTGAAGCGGCGGCCTGTTGGCCTCTACCTGATCTGTGATCATCCCTGGCGCTACTGGGCCCGAACTACGCTGTCGCCCCTCTGTGGGCTGGGGGATTATGGGCTGCGTCTGTTCCCGACACTGCCGTGCCGGGCTATGCGCGACCACCCCCTCCGGGGGCTGAACAGCCAACAACCAGCCAAGGCCGCAGCGCGGGCGACAGCCCATAGGCCGGGGCGGCAGGCCCAGGCAAAGGTCCGTGTGCGTCGCCCATCAATCCGCGGAGATTCTCTGGATCCCCGCCTTGCCTAACCGAAGTTCTCCTGCCACCAGGCCAGGTACCCCGGGTGGTTCTCCATGAGGTACTTGCCGTCTGTCAACTGACCGGCCTGGGTCTGCTCGTCGAGTTCATCCAGCAGATGCCCCCCTTTGCCCTCCATCAGCAATCGATAGGCGGCCTTGGCGAGCATGAACTTGCGATTGGCATTGGGGTTGCCCGCGTTGGTATCCGGATGCGTCTGCTTGCTGATCCGGCGCCAGGCGGCGCGGATGGTCTGGTCATCGGCCCCGGCCCGGACGCCCAGGAGACGGCGGGCCTTTTCACGCCGCTTCTCGAGCAGCTCGATCTGCTTCTGCCAGTCCGGTTCCTGCATGTTTCCTGCTCCTGTTGGTGCGGTTGGACCATCATACTGCAGGACGCTGGAGTGCTCAATCTTCGTCTGCTTTGCGTCCCAGCCAGCCCTTGGTCCAGAAGAAGTAGAGCATGGTAAAGGCGATCAGCGCCATCAGGGCCAGGGCGGCCGGGTAGCCGTAGGCCCACGACAGTTCGGGCATGTTCCACCGGGACACCTCGGGGTTGAAGTTCATCCCGTACAGGCCGGCGACGAAGCTCAAGGGGATGAAGATCGTGGCGATGATCGTCAGGACCTTCATCACCTCGTTCATCCGGTTGGACATGCTCGAGAGGTAGACGTCCAGCAGGCCGCTGGCCAACTCGCGATAGGTCTCGATGGTGTCGATGACCTGCGTGACGTGGTCGTACAGGTCCCGCATGAACAGGCGGGTCTGGTCGCCGAAGCGTTCGATGTCGCCGTGAAGCACGCCGGTCAACGCGTCCCGCAACGGCCAGGTCGCCCGGCGCATGTTCAGCAGGGAGCGTTTGACCCCGTGGATGTCCCCGATCATCGCCTCGCGGGGTCGATGGATCACATCGTTTTCCAGTTGTTCGACCTGTTCGCCGAAGTCCTCCAGCACCGGGAAGTAGCCGTCGACGATGGAGTCCATCAGCGCGTAGGCCAGGTAGTCGGCCCCCATGGTTCGGATCCGACCCAATCCGCTGCGGATCCGCTGGCGGACGGGGTCGAGGCAGTCGCCGGGCCTCTCCTGGAACGTCAGAACCACCTTGTCCCGGAGGAACAGACTGACCTGCTCGGTGTCCATGCCGTGATCCGGAGTGGCCATGCGAATCACGCAGAAGGCGTGCTCGTCGTACTCGTCGACCTTCGCGCGCTGGGAAGTGTGGACCGTATCGGCCAAGGCCAGCGGATGGAGGTGGAAGATCTCCCCGATCCGCCGGACGACCTGCTCGTCCCCGAGACCGTCGACGTTCACCCACATCACCGGCCAGCGGCCCTGGAGCTCGGCCAACTGATCGGGCGAATCCACGGGCTGCTCGTCGCAGACCCCCGGGCCGTAGCCCATCACGTGGATTACCGGCTTGGGCGCCTCCGGGTCGACCTGGAACGAGCCGGGCACGGCCCCGGTGTGGCTGCGGTGACGTTTGCGCAGACGCGAATACAAATTGCTCATGGCCATCTCCTTGCCCCGCCGCCCAGCGGAGCGGCGGTTGCTCGACTCGACTATGATGGAGGCCCCGCTGGCGGAGGGGCAAGCAAAAAGCTGCAACGGCCCGGACTTGGCCCCCGCCGCGGGCTGACCTATAATGGCCCGCGCAGATCCGCCGACCTTTACAGGATATAGACATGGACCACCACCGCCGGAATCGCAGCAGGGCTCGACGGATTCTCCTGATCTGCCTGCTGGCTGTGACACTGGCCCCCGCCATCTCGCACGGACAGGCCAACGGCAGGCCGACGACCAACTCCGAGACCGCCGGGGCCGATCGCGTCGAGGCCGTCACGCTCGAACAACTCAACGCCCTCCAGACGCAGCTCGAGGCCGAGACGCAACTGGACGAAGAGGCCCGCAAGGCAGGCCTGGCCGATATCAACCAGGCCAAGGCCTTGCTCAAACAGGTCGAAACCGCCGCGGAAAACACCCGCCGTTTCCGACAGCTGGCCGACGGGGCCGCTGAAAAGGTCCAGCAGATCCAGCAGCAGCGAGAGCAGAACCCCTACGGAAAACTCGCCGAGATCCCCCAGGCCATCCGCCACGACATCCCCGCACTCGAACAGCAGATCCTGCAGTTCCAGACCGAAAGGCAGCAGTTCGAGAACAACCGAAACGAGGCCGATGCCCAGGTCGCTGCCCTCTCGGCCAATCGCACCGCCCTGCCGGGCCGCATCGCCCAGATCCAGCAGCAGATCACCGAGGCACGCGAGGACCTTTCCACCCAACCCGACTCCGAGACCCCCACCCCGCTGGCCGAGGCCAGACGCATCAGCAAGCAGGCCCGCCTGCAGGCCCTCGAGGCCCAGCTGGCCGAAGCACAGGTCCAGCAGTCCACCCTCGATTCACGCCTGGACCTGCGACAGGCCCAGCAGAAAATCGCCGCCGACCGCGTCAGCCAGATCGACGCGATCCTCCCGAGCTGGCGAAACGCCCTGGAAGAGGCCCGCCTGGGCAAGGCACGCGCCGAAATCAACCGCCTGCGACAACGCGCCGATACCGCCCAAAACCCCCTCGTCGCACAGGCCTGGAGCGACGTGCTCGAACTGGCCGAGCAGGACATGGAACTCTCCGCGGCCATCAACAGCACCCAGCAGCAGATCGAGCAGATCACCACCCGGATCGAGCAGATCGCCTCCAGCTTCGAACAGGCCCGTTTCATGGAGCAGCAGCAAGGGCTCAGCGGACAGGTCGGCCAGTTCCTCCGCCGCCAGAAACAGGACCTGCCCCGCGTCCGGACCCTGCGCCGCTCCTGGCAGCAGCTGCAACTGCAGGAACAGCAGGCCCGCCAGCAACTGCGAGAACTGCGCCAGCAGCTCGACGAACTGCCCTCCCCGGCCGAACTGGACGAACTGGCCGAGCAGGAGGAACTCTCCGCTGCCGCGCAACGCGAACTGACCCGCGCGATGGCCGAGCAGAAACGAAAGCTCGAACAGCTGACCAGCCAGACCGACGGCTATCCGAACTACATCGCCCTGATCGCCGAACTGGAAAAGGCTACCGCGCGGGAGTTGGCGCTGGTCGAGGAGTTCCGAGACTACATCGACCAGCGGGTCCTCTGGGTCCGCAGCACCGACCCGCTCAACCTGCCCGACGCGACCGAGTCGGTCGACGCCGCCCTCTGGCTGGTCTCGCCGAGCAACTGGACTCAACTGGGCCAGGCGCTCGCCTCCGACGCGGCCGCCAGTCCAGTCATCGTGGCGGTCGGGGTGGCCTTGATCGGCGCGATGATCGTCGCCCAGCGGCGCGCCCGCAGCAAGCTCATCCAGATCAACCAGCGCGTCGCGGGCCAGTATCCCGGCACGTATCGCGATACGGTCCTGGCCATGGCCCTGACGCTGGTGCTGGCTGCGTTCTGGCCGGTGACGCTGGGCTTCGTCGGCTGGCGGCTTGTCGCAAGGCCCCAGGCAGGCCCCTTCGCCTACGCCGTCGGCTCCGGACTGCTGCTGGGCGCCATGGCCATCGCCCCCGTGCAGATCCTCCGCCAGGCCGTCCGCCGCAATGGACTGGCCGAAGCCCATTTCCGCTGGCCAGAAGACGTGCTGCGAAGAACCTCGACGGCGATGATCAAACTCACCACGTTCGGCCTGATCCTGGTGGTCCTCATCGGCGTGATGGGCTCCCAGCCCGACGACAACTACCGCACCAGCCTTGGACGCCTGCTGAGCATCGTCGCCCTGCTGCTGCTGACGATCTTCCTGGCACGCCTGCTCAAACCCACCGGGCCGCTGATCCAGGAAACCATCGCCAAACGAAAAAACAACTGGATGTACCGGATGCGAAAAGTCTGGTACCCCCTCGTGCTCCTGCTGCCCCTGTCGCTGGCCGTCGCCGCCGCCGCCGGATACTACTACACCACCGTCCAACTCTCCAGCCGCCTGCTGACACAGGCCTGGGTGGTCGTCGCACTGATCCTCATCAACGCCCTGCTGCTGCGGTGGATCCTCCTGGGACGACGACGCCTCGCCCTGGCCGAAATCGCACGACGAAAAGAAGCCAAACAGCAACGCGAGAAACGCCAGCAGGAAGGCGAACTGCCCCCCGACGCCCCGGCCGAACTGGAAGAACCGCCCGTCGACCTCTCCGCGGTCAACCTACAGACCCGACAGTTCGTCCGATACCTCATGGCCGCGATGCTCCTGGCCAGCATCTGGTTCATCTGGGCAGAGGTCCTGCCGGCCCTGGCAATCCTCGACCGCATCCAGCTCTGGTCGGCCGGCGATGACTCGTCGATCACCCTGGCCACCCTGCTGGGAGCCATTTCCGTCGTCGTCCTGACCGTCGTGCTCTCGCGAAACCTGCCGGGCATGATGGATATCATCATGCTCCAGCGACTCCAGCTGGATTCCGGCAGTCGATTCGCCGTCAACGCCATCTTCCGATACGTCATCTTCGTCGCCGGATTCGTCATCGCTTTCCAGACCATCGGCCTGAAGTGGAGCCACGTCCAGTGGCTCGTCGCGGCGATGACCGTGGGCCTCGGCTTCGGGCTCCAGGAGATCTTCGCCAACTTCGTCTCCGGCCTGATCATCCTGCTCGAACGCCCCATCCGCGTCGGCGACATCGTCACCGTCGGCGATGTCACCGGCACGGTCAGCCGCATCCGCATGCGCGCGACGACCATCACCGACTTCGACCGCAAGGAACTGATCGTCCCGAACAAGGAGTTCATCACCGCACAACTGGTCAACTGGACACTCTCGGACAACGTCATCCGCGTAGTCGTGCCCGTCGGAATCGCATACGGTTCCGACACCGACAAGGCCATGTCGCTCCTGCGCCAGGTCGCCGACCGCAACTCGCGCGTTCTGAAGGAACCCGAGCCGATGATCCTCTTTACCGGCTTCGGCGCCTCCAGTCTGGATTTCGAACTGCGGGCCTACGTCGGGGGCCTGCGGGACTTCCTCGCCGGGCGCAGCGAACTGCACTTCGAGGTCGACCAGGCCTTCCGAAACGCCGATATCGAAATTTCCTTCCCCCAACGCGACATCCACATCCGCTCGATCGAATCGACACTTTCGATTGATGCAGCCCAGGCCATGCGTATGATGAAACAACGTCCCGCAGGACCGGACGCCCCCGCCGGCAACGCAGAGTAACGTGCAAACACCACAGGCGCCCCACGGCCGGGCACAACACCAGGAGAAAAGGACCATGAAACCAAACCGCCGCCTGCTCGCAATCGCCCTTTGCCTCGGCCTGTCCGCCGCGGCCGCCGACGCCCAGCAGAACCTGCTCTACTGGATGCCCCCTGCCGCCGTGGCCGCACTGGATACCGACCTCGGCCAGGCACGACCCCGCGCCAGCTACTCCGCTGCCCACTACTTCCAGCAGGGCATCGAGGCCAGCAGCGAAACCATCAGCTACCAGGACCACCAGCTGACCGCCTCGGTCCCCATCATCAACAACGAAACTCGCGAACTGTCCGCCATCCTCCAACTGGGCTGGATGGACATCGAAACCGACGCCGTCCTGCCCCGACCGGGCGAAAAGCTCCCACCCAACCTCTACGACGTCTCTGTGGGCCTGGCCTACCGACAGAACCTCGACAACGGACACAGCTTCGGCGGCTCGCTGACCGTCGGCTCGCCTTCCGATAAACCCTTCGCCTCGGCCGAGGAACTGCTGGTCAACCTCAACGCATACTATCGCCTCCCTGCCGGCCAGAAGGACGCCTGGCTGCTGATGCTCAACTGGTCGAACGGACGCGACTTCGCCGAGTACATCCCCCTGCCCGGCGTGGGCTACTTCCACGACGCCGGCGACGACCTGAAAATCCTGGCCGGCGTGCCCTTCAGCTCGATCGTCTACCGACCCGTTGAGAATCTCATCCTCCAGGCCGACTACACCCTCCTTCGCGACGCTACGGCCAAAGTCACCTGGCAGATCGCACGCGACCTCAGCCTCTACGGCCAATGGACCTGGGACACCCGCACCTACTTCCGCCACGACCGCGACGATGACGACGACCGTCTCTTCTACCACGAGAAGACCGCCGCCGTGGGCCTCCGCTGGAACCTCACCCGCGACATCTACCTCGACGCCTCCGGCGGATACGCCTACCAGCGTTTCTTCGCCGAGGACGACGACTTCGACGACCACACCGACAACCAGATCGAAATCGGCGACGGTTTCTTCATCGGCCTGACCCTGGGCGTCTCGTTCTGATTGGCATCGCCGCCCGGGGTTACGCCTTTCGGTGTGAACACCGGCACCGGGCAGTGGAGGGACGCGGCGGGTCGACCGGTAGGGTACGCATCATCGGTAAGTTAGGGTATTCGCCCTACTTTCGCGGCGTCTGTAAGCACATTTACCACTATCGGTAAGGGGAATTCTGGAGGAGATAAGTATTGTCCGCTATGCCTGGTAAGTATTAAGATGCTTAATACGGGCAATACACTTTCCGAATCTTTACCGCGTTTCTGGTTTCTTTGCAAGTGCACTTGTCGGGGGCATGGTCTGAGAGATGCAGGTTGGCATGTAATCGCGCCGGAAGGCCGCAGGGGAGGGTCCTTGCCTTTGCTGCTGCGCTGATCCTGCTTGCCTCCAGCCCCTGCCTCTCTGGGCAGAAAGTAACCCTGGCCCTGCGGTGGGACCACCAGTTCCAGTTCGCCGGCTACTACGCCGCCCAGTGGAAGGGGTATTACCGGCAGGAGGGCCTGGACGTGCGGATCGTCCCGGCGATCGACCAGCAGGGAAGGCTGCACTCGTCGCTGGGGCGGGTCGCTGCGGGCAGGGCTCAGTTCGGCATTGGCGGGGCAGACATCCTGCTGGCACGGGATCGCGGCGAGAAGCTGGTCGTGCTGGCCTGCATCTTCCAGCACAGCGCTGCGCGGTTCTACTGTCGCAAGGACGAGCCCATCGACAGCCTGTCGGACCTGACAAAGCTCCGGATCGCTCGCCGGCCGGGCGACCTGACCGACATTGAGTTCCGGGCCATGCTCGCCGCGGAGGGCATCGATGTCGACAAGCTCAACTGGACGCCCCACGACCTGTCCAAGGGGTACTTCCACGACATGATCACCGGCCGCGTCGACCTGATCCCCGGCTACTGCATCGGTTCGCCCTACGAGGCCCGGCGGGTGGGCCTGGATCTGTCCGAGCTGCGGCCCACGCGGTACGGCGTGGACTTCTACGGCGACTCGCTGGTTACGACCGAGTCGTTTTACCGCGATCATCCGGAACAGGTCGAGGGCTTCGTTCGCGCCACGCTGGCCGGGTGGCGATATGCATTGGAACACCGCGAGCAGATCCGCGACCGGATCGCACAGGAGTACAACCCTGCCTTCCCCCTGGAAGATTTCGAGGGCTTCCTGGCCTTCCAGACCGATCCGGTGGCCGAGCTGATCGAGTATCCGCTGGTCGAGATCGGGCACATCAATCAGGAGAGGTGGCGGCGGAACCACGCCCTGCTGGCCAAGGCGGGCCTGGTGGCCGGCCCCTTTCCGGAGAAGCTGTTCTGGAGGCCCGACCGTCGCGGTTGGCTGGCCAGGCACCAGCTATGGCTGCTGGGCGGGTTGCTCGCAGCCGCCTGCCTCTGCGCGGTCGGCGGGCTCTGGATCGTCTCTCTGCGCAGAACCGTACGGCGCCGGACGGCAGAGCTGGCCGAGAGTCGGCAGCGCTTCAAGGCCAGGATCGAGAACCAGAACGACCTGATCGTGGAGTACGACACGGACTGCCGCCTGATTTACGTCAGCCCGAGCTACTGTCGCCTGTTCGACCTGTCCGAACAGGATGTACTGGGCAAGAGCTTCCTGGACCTGGTGGACCCGGAAGACTGGGAGAAAGTCAGAGAGTCGATCGGGCGGATGTGGCAACCTCCGCACCAGACACGGCACGAGGAGCGTGTATTGACCCGTCAGGGCACGCGATGGCTGAGCTGGTCGGCGGCGGCGATCCTCGACCAGCAGGGCCAGCCGAAGACCTTCGTGGCTGTCGGGCGGGACATCACGCTACGCATCCAGGCCGAGCAGGCCTTGCGCGAGTCGGAGGTCCGCTTCCGCGCCATCGCCGACTACACCAACGACTGGGAGAACTGGATCGGCCCGGACAGGAAGCTGCGTTGGGTCAACCCGGCCGTCGAGCGGATTACCGGATACAGCGCCGACGAGTGCATGCAGATGGAGGACTACCCCCTGGGGCTGATCCATCCGGATGACCGGCAGAAGGTCGAGCAGATGCTCCGTCGCGCCGACAGCCAGCCCAGCGACGAGAATGACGAGATCCGGATCCTGACCCGGCAGGGTCAAGTCAAGTGGGTCTCGGTGACGTGGCAGCCGATCTTCGACCCACAGGGCCGCTGCCTGGGCCATCGCAGCAGCCTGCGGGAGATCACCGCCGGCAAGGAGGCCCAGCTGCAGTTGGCCGAGCGGGAGAAGATCCTCCGCCAGGCCCAGCGGATCGCGGGAATCGGCTCGTGGCGGTACACCCCGGGGGCCGAGCGTCCGGAGTGGTCCGAGGAGATGTTCCGCATCACCGGCCTGGACCCCCAGCAGGGCGAGCCAAGCATCGAAGACCACCGCCTGCTGCTCTCCGAGCAGGACTGGCAGCTGATGCAGGACAGCATGAAAGCTGCCATGGAAGGCAACGAAGCGTTCGTGATCGAAGTGAAGGTCCACCGCCCCGACCAGACGATCCGTACGGTCGTGGCCCGGGGCGAGGCCAACTTCGACGAATCCGGCGAAGTGGTCGAAGTGGTCGGAACCCTGCACGACATCACGCAGCGCAAGGAACTGGAAGAGAGGCTGGCCGAGACCGAGAAGCTCGAAAGCCTCGCCGTCCTGGCCGGGGGCGTCGCCCATGATTTCAACAACCTGCTGGTCGGGGTGCTGGGCAACGCCGACCTGCTCCGCGAGGACCTGCCCGCATCCTCCCCCCTGCTGCGGGAAGTCGAGGAGATTATCGAAAGCGCCCGCCAGGCGACGGTGCTGACCGGCAAGATGCTCGCCTTTTCCGGTCGGGGGCAGTTCGTCTGCAGGCCCATCGACGTCAACGAGCTGATCCAGTCACTCCAGCCGCACCTCCGGACATTGACAGGCCAGGGCGTATCGCTCCAGACGGACCTGGCCGAGACGCCGCTGAAGATCAACGGCGACGAACAGCAGATCCGACAGATGCTCGCCCACCTGGTCAGCAACGCCGCGGAAGCCTACGGCAATGAAGAGGGAGTGGTGGTCCTGCGGACCAGCCGCAGCTGCCTGGACCGAACGTTCTTCCAGGCAGCGCGAGCCAGGCAGAACTGCCCGCCCGGGCATTACGTGCTGATCGAAGTCACCGACGCCGGGGAGGGCATGAAACCCCAGACCCTGGAGAGGCTGTTCGAGCCGTTCTTCTCCACGCGTTTCACCGGGCGGGGCCTGGGCATGCCGGCCGTGCTGGGCATCGTCCGGGGCCACCATGGCGACCTGCAGGTGATCAGCGAACCGGGCCACGGCACGACGGTTCGCGTCGCCCTGCCCTGTCCGGATCGGACGAGCGAGAGGCCCGAGGAGTCCCAGCCTGAGCAGATCGGTTCGGCCGACGAATCCGGCCCGCATCGCCGGCGAATCCTGCTGGTTGACGATGAGCCCAGCGTGTTGAAGGTCGCCGGGCGCATGCTCGAGAAGTTGGGCATGGAGGTGGTGGCCCTGTCGGACAGTCGCGAGGCGATGGCGCTTCTCGGCGACCCGTCGCAGCGGATTGATTCGGCGATGTTCGACTTGTCCATGCCGAACATCGACGGCCTGACGCTGCTGGAATCCTGTCGCAAGATGCGCCCGGAGATCCCGGCGATCCTGACCAGCGGCTTCAGCCGCGATGCCGTCTCCCAGCAGATCGAAGGCTGCAGCCTGGCCGGCTTCGTCCAGAAGCCTTTCTCGGTCGAGCGGATCCGGGACTTGCTATCCCAGTGGTTCGAGCTGCCTGCCCCGGGCCGCTGAATCAGGCCCAAGGGCGAATCTGTTTGACACCGACCCGGGCATCCAACACCCTGTAGGACCTATGGGTCCCGTAGCTTACCTGATTCTCTATGCGTTGCTGGCGGTGGCTGTTTCCTTCCTCTGTTCCTTGCTGGAGGCCTGCCTGCTGTCGCTGCCTCGCAGTTTCGTCGAGTCCCTGGTCGACCAGGGCCACGCCAGCGGCCGAGCGCTGAGGCGGATGAAAGACGACATCGACAGGCCCTTGGCGGCCATTTTGTCGTTGAACACCATCGCCAACACCGCCGGGGCCGCCGGCGTCGGCGCCCAGGCGACCATCGTCTTCGGCTCGGCCAGTCTGGGCATCGTCAGCGCCGTGTTGACCCTGCTGATCCTGGTTGTCAGTGAGATCATCCCCAAGACGCTCGGAGCGGTGCACGCCAAGGCCCTGGCCGGACCGGCCGCCGTGCTCATACGGGGCATGGTCTGGCTGACCCTGCCGCTGGTGATCCCCCTGGAGTGGATCAACCGCCTGATCTCCCGCGACCGTCGCCAGGCGGGCCTGAGCCGGTCGGAACTGTCCGCCACCATCCGCCTCAGCCAGGCCAGCGGCGCCATGGCGGGCAGGGAGTACCAGATCGCCTCGAACCTGCTGGCCCTGTCGCGGATGCGCCTGATCGAGGTAATGACGCCGCGGACCGTGGTCTTCTCCCTGCCGGAGGGCATGAGCGTCGGCGAGGTCCTCCGCGAGCACCACCCCATTCCCTTCGCCCGCATTCCGATCTACGCGGGCAACCACGAGCAGGTCACCGCCTACGTGCCGCGCGTGCAGATCCAGGCAGCCTGGTACGACGGCAAGGCCGAGACGAAGCTCAAGGACCTGGCCCGGCCGATCCTGATCCTGCCGGACATGGCCACCGTCGGCGACGCGCTGGAGTCGTTCATTCGCCGTAAGCAGCACATCGCCCTGGCGGTGGACGAATACGGGGGCAAGAGCGGCATTGTGACGCTGGAAGATATCCTCGAAACGCTGCTGGGCGACGAGATCGTCGACGAGACCGACCGCGTGACCGACATGCAGCAACTGGCCCGTCACAGGGCCCAGAACGGCGATTGACCGCAGGGGCGGTCTACTGCAAAAGCAGCAGGGACAAGGCCATGACCACCATCCCGGCCAGCAGGCCGTAAAGCGAGTCGTGCCCCTTGCCGTACGCCCGGGAGGTCGGCAGCAGCTCATCCAGGGAGATGTAGACCATGATCCCGGCGACCGACCCGAAGGCGATGCCCATCACCGCGTCGGTCAGGATGGTCCGCAGGACGAGATAGCCCACCACGGCCCCGACCGGCTCGGCCAGGCCGGATACCATCGACCAGACGAACGCCTTCTTCCGATCGCCGGTGGCATAGTAGATCGGCACGGAAACGCTTATGCCCTCCGGAATGTTGTGCAGCGCGATGGCCACCGCGATCGCCGTGCCCAGGGCCGGGTCCTTGATCGCCGCCAGGAAGGTCGCCAGACCCTCCGGGAAATTGTGGATCGCAATCGCCAGGGCCGTGAAAAGCCCCATCCGCATCAGCTTGGATTTCTCCGTCGGGTCGGTGTGGTGTTCCTGCCCGGCCGGGCCGACGTCGCGGACCTGGTCCTTGGGACGCACTTCGTGGGGGTTCTCAGCGGCCGGGATCAGCCGGTCGATCAGCAGCATGACAACGATCCCGCCGAAGAACGACGCCGCCGTCGCCCAGTTGCCCATCTTCTCGCCATAGCTGCCGGACAGGGACTCGTGCGTCTTGTCGAGGATCTCGGTAAACGAGACGTAGAGCATGACCCCTGCCGAAAAGCCCGTCGCCAGGGACAGGAAGCGGTAGTTGGTCCGCTTGGCGAAAAAGGCGATCGCGCTGCCAACGCCCGTTGAAAGACCGGCGAAGGCTGTCAACCCGAATGCTAGCCAGAAGTTATCCATGGACCCTTCCCATCTGAAGTTCACTGAAGTCAGGCCATTCTAGCATCGCTTGCCGTCACAGGCCAAGCGATTCGGCGCAAGGCCCGAAACCCCCCTGGACCGCCCGGGGTTGATCCCTTGTCGGGGGGGCCGCCGGTCGAGATGTCGGCCGACACAGACGTGCACCTGATCAACCAGAGGATGGACCATGACTCGTACTGCAATCTGCTGTGCCCTGCTTCTTGTGCTGGGCTGGAGCGGCTCGACATCGGCCGAAGAGCCCTGGCCGGTGAAGGTCGAGGGTTTCGTGGCCCCCAAACCCGGTGAGCATCCGCGCCTGATCTTCCGCCGCAGCGACATTCCCGCCCTGCGTGCCAAGGCCCGGACACCGGAGGGCAAGGCGATGATCGAGCGACTCAAGACCGTTCTCGGCTCGACGCTGACCCTGCCGGAGAAGTACTCGACCGACAAACCCGTCAACAATCTCAACGAGAAGAGCGTCGGCACCCAGCCGCTGGGCACGTGGACGCTCTCGCACGGCACGGGCTATGGGCTGCTCTACGTGCTGACCGGCGAGAAGCACTACGCCGACCTGGCCCGACAGTGCGTCGACAAGATCTTCGCCGGCCAGGTCGACCGCGACTCCCGCTACAACTGGACGACCCCGGGCACGGGCTTCCGCATGAGCTACGTGCTCCAGAGCATCTGCCTGACCTACGACCTCTGCGCCGATGCCTGGGACGAGGACTACAAGAAGTCCGTCGTCGAGAAGGTCATGAACACGAACCAGAAGAAGGTCAACAAGAACAAATACTACACCCTGGAGCGCCTGGCCGACGCCGACGGCTACCCGCCGACGAGCAACCACTACGGCGCGTACCTGCTGGGCCCGGGCCTGGTGGCCCTGACGTTCAAGGGTGAGCCCGGCGCAGACGATGCCCGGCTGGAGAAGATCCAGGCCACTGTCGAGAAGAACCTCAAGAAGGTCCTGACGGCCGGATTCGGCGACTACGGCTGGTTCTCCGAGGGCATCAGCTGCGGGCGCATCGCCGCCAATAACGGCGTGCTGCCGTTGATGCAGAGCCTCAAGGTCGCCGGCGGGCTGGACTACATCACCCCACGCGTCAACGGGCGCGCCACCGTCCTGCGGCTGATGCACGAGATCGTGCCGACCGGCAAGTGGGTCGACGAAAAGGCGGGCAAGTACTACCCCATGCCCTCGAGGCCGCAGATCCCTCACCGGGGCGACTACGGCAACAACGAGCTGTACCAGCGGCCGATCATCTCCCACATGGGCGATTTCGCCCACGGGATGGGCGCCGTTACAGATCGCGAAGCAGCTGCAATGGCGTGGATCTACGCCAACTTCATCGAGCCGGAAGGAATCGAGAAGTGGAACATGGGCCCGTACCCGCACCTGGGCCTCTACGCCTTTGTCAACTGGCCCGAGACGCGGATCGATCCGGACGAGGTCCTGCCTCACGTAATCGCCGACACCACCCACGGCTACTACGCCGCCCGCAACCGCTGGCAGGACAACAAGGACGCGCTGGTCACCACGCTGCTGAAGCGCGGGCCCCACGGCTACAAGTCAGGCCGCGTCGGCCGAGGCACCTCCGTCTGGGCACTGCAGGTCAAACATGGCTTCGGAGGCCTTTCGGGCCAGACCACCCACTATCGCCCCGGGGCGGACGGATCGATGGAACTGGCCGACGAGAAGGGCCAGGCCCTGGTTGTCGACATGAGCCAGACCTCCGGCGCGTACCTGCTGGTGGCGCGGTTCGGCAAGGACGACTACAACGACAAGCGCCACGACAAGGCCAAAGTCAGCAACGTGCAGGTTGCAGGCAAGGATGTGGCGGTAATGACGTTCTCCGAGTCCGGCCACCCGGAGGTGGAAGTCGACGGCAATGCCATTCGCGTCGGAAAACAGGCCATCCAGGTCGGAGAGGGCAAGCTGACGCTCGAAACGTTCAAGCCGGCCGAGTGAATCAGGGTCTATTCCAGACAGGCGATCCATTACGGGTCGCCTGCTGCAAGGCCCACCGAAGAGGTACAAAAAGACACTGCTTGTCTTCAGGCCACAATCGACCGCGGCAGGTATCGCACGCCACGTGCAAGCTCCAATACAAACCAGTATGTATTTGAACACCGGAAAGCCGTACTTATTTACGAAATTCGCCTTCGTTATTCCGCAATCAGGCGACAAGTGGCGAGACTTTTGCCGGCCCGGATGTAGGATAGCTTCCTGCCCCTATCCCAGGAAGGAACCACTACCATGGCAGATAAGAATGCCCAAGTGCAACGACCGAACATCATCTGGATCATGTCCGACGACCTGGCCTGGGCCGATTGCGGCTGTTACGGCCAGGAGATCATCCAGACGCCGAATATCGATGCCCTCTCTGCGAAGGGAATCCGCTTTACCAGTGCCTACAGCGGCTCGACCGTCTGCGCACCGTCCCGCTCAAGCCTCATGCAGGGTCTCCACCAGGGCCACGCCACCATCCGCGCCAACATGCTCGGCGGATACCGACACGGGCTTGGCCAAGACGATACGACTGTCGCAGCCGTTCTGAAACAGGCCGGCTACGCCACCGGGTTGTTCGGCAAGTGGGGCCTGGCGACGCCCAGCCAGTTCGGCCGCCCGAACAACATGGGCTTCGACGAGTTCTTCGGCTATCTCAACCAGCGCCAGGCCCACAATTACTACCCGAGTCATCTGTGGCACAACGATGAGAAGGTCGAGTACCCCCAGCACGAGGGCTTCGACTACCAGGCCCAGAGCGAGTATGACCAGGACGGCAAGCTGATCCTGGAAGGTCGCATGGCCGATCCGTCCCGGGCGGTCTATTCCTTCGACGAATGCGCGGCCCGCAGCCTGGACTTCGTTCGCGACCATGCCGACCAGCCCTTCTTCCTCTACCTGGCCTATACCCCGCCGCACGGCAAGCTGGTCGTGCCCGACCTCGGCCCCTATGCCGATGCGGACCTGCCTCACACGATCCACAAGGAATGGGCTGCGATGGTCACACGAATGGACACGGAAATCGGCAAGCTCGTCGACCTGCTCAGACAGTTGGAGGTCTTCGAGAACACGCTGATTTTCTTCTGCTCGGACAACGGCTACAGCCCGATGGGCGAAGTGCCCCAGACGCTGCTGGACCAGGGAATCCCCGACCTGGACACCGTCTTCGCCCACCGCGGGCCATTCAAGGGCGGCAAGGGCGACCTGCACGAGGGCGGGCTCCGCGTGCCGATGATCGCCCACTGGCCGGCCGGGATCCCCGAACACCGCGTCTGCGATACGCCGTGGGCCTTCTGGGACCTCATGCCCACCGCGGCCGAGCTGGCCGGGGCCGACTGCCCCGAAACCGATGGAGTCTCCATCGTCGCCACCCTCCGGGGCCAGGACGAGAAACAGCCCCCGCGAGACTGCCTCTACTGGGAGTTCTTCGGCGCTGCCGGACTCGAACAGGCGGCCCGAATCGGCGATTTCCGCGCCTGGCGACCCAACGGCTGGAGCCCCGTCGAAATCTACGCGATCGATGACGGCATGGAGACGACGGACCTGGCCGAGGTCCGCCCGGACCTGGTGGCCCGGGCCGAGGAGATCTTCCGCGCCGAGCACAGCCAGAGCGACTACTTCCCGAACCCCGATGAAAACAAGGCCGCCTGGCAAGAGAGAGCTGAGGCTGCCGGGGCCAACCTCTGGGACAACATCGAGGAGTATTGACCCGGTCGATCGGGCGGCAAAGACCGCCGACGCTGCTGAAGATCTGCCCCGAATCTGCCGATCAGGACCCATACCGCCCGTCCGAGGAAGGGGAAGGTATGATGTCCGCAAACTCCTGGTCCATCCGCTCGTACGGCAAGATGCTGCGCCGCCGCAGCCGCATCCGCCTGATGTTCACAAGCTGGCGGTGCTTCCTCACGGTCATCGGCCTGCTGGCGGTGGGCTACTTCTCCGTTGTCGCCGCTCTGATGCTTCATCGCTTCTGGCAGGATTACTGGCTGGGCGACAGCCGCACCGTCCGCGGCCTGGTGGTCGAGCGGTTCCTCGAGGAAAACGAGATCACCAACACCCACCACGGCAAGGACTACACGCAGACCTACCACTACCTGGAATATGCCTTCCAGGCCCCCAGCGGCCGGGAGTATCGCAGGAAGGTCCGCGTTTCGCCAGGGCTGTGGAACCAGGCCCAACCCGGGGGGCCCATCGAAGTCGACTACGCCGTCGCCAAGCCCTGGATCAACCGCCTGGTCGCCCATCGCGATCAGCCCTGGCTGGGCAGCGTGATCGTCGCCTCGCTGGGCATGGGCCTGGGGATCGGGCTTCTGGGCATGTCGTGGCTCCGGGCAGGTCGAGACGAAACGCTGCTTATCAACGGCCGAATGGTCGATGGACTGGTTGTCCAGCGCCTCGAAGAAAAGGACCACCTGCCCCTGCGCCTGGTGGTGAGGTATCAGCCCCACTGCGCGGCGCCGTGTACGATCCAGGAGGAAGTCTACGCGGGCGATCCGCTGCTGGGCAGGCAGGTCGAGGACGTCCTGCCGGTGATCTACGACCCGGCCCGCCCGACACAGGCGCGGGTGATCCGCCCGCACCTCAAACGTCTGATCGATCAGCAGGGCTGAGGCAGGATCGCGCCGTTCTCGGCCAGCAGTTGGCGGATCTGGTCGATCGGCACGTCGGCCGATGGCACGCCCAGACGGGCGCCCAACGCCGCTGCCGCCCCGGCCGCCTGCCCGGTGGCCATGCACGTCGCCTGGATCCGCAGGGCCGAGTTGGCCCGGCGATCGGAGCTGATGCACCGCCCCGCTGCCTGCAGCCGCTGAATGCCCGGTGAAAGCATCGCCGAATGCGGCACGGTGGGCACGTCGCCCTCGGCCAGGACCCGCTTTTCGACCCCTGCCTGGGTATGCACGTCGACGAACCAGTAGGCGTTGCAGACGGCGTCATCGAAGATCCGGCCGCTGACGTAGTCGTCCTCGGTGATGCACCTGCGCCCGACGATCCGGACGGTCTCGCGCACGGCCGTCGATTCCCGCATGTCGGTCAGGCGGAGGTGCTCCAGGCCCGGCAGGGTCCGGCAGAAGCGCAGCAGGCGAAGCAGCGATTGTCTCCCGGACAGGTCGGCGGCGGTTTGGGATACGCATGTCGAGCTGTCGGCCTGGTCGACGTGCTGGGCGTTCCGCCCGTGGGCGTGCAGGAACTGCACAAACGGCTTGTCGGCCCGCCAGAAGTCCCCCTCTGCCAGTCTGCCGTCGGCCAGGGCCTGGTTGTAGCGGCGCTGGATCTCCTCGCCGTCCAGCGCGTCGGGGTCGTAGCCGTCGAGGCTGAAGATCAACGTACCCGGCTGGCGGACCGGGGCCCGGTCCAGCGGCAGGCCCAGCAGGGCGAACGCGGCCGCATCGCCGGTGCAGTCGATCAGCTCGGTTGTCTCGATGATCCTCCGCAGGGGCCCGTGGCCGATCGTCTCGACGCACCATCGCCCGCCGTGATCCTCGATCGAGACGGGAAACTCGTGGTAGTGCAGACTGGCCCCGGCGGTCAGGGCGGCTTCTTCCTCGACCAGTGAGAGCAGTTCCGGCTGGACCACCACCAGGGTGCAGGCATCGACCGGATGGGGCTTCGTGCAGGATTCGGCGCTTTGGCCTGCCAGCCGGCAAGCCGCCTCGACCATCTCCCACCCGATGCCTGCGATTACCTGCTTGCCGTAGGCGTGGAAGGAGCAGACGGCGTTGACCCCGCCGATCGTCGTCGTGCCGCCCATGCCGGCTGCGCGGTCGATGGCCACGGTTCGCGCCCCGGCGCGAGCGGCCTGGATGGTCGCGATCGCCCCGGCCGTCCCTGCGCCCAGCACCAGCACGTCGGCTTGTTCGTGGATCGTCTGGATCGCCATCCCCCTCAAGCGTCCAGGCTGTAGACGCTCTGCAGGACGCCCTTGATGTACCCATACGCCCAGGCGAAGTGCTGCAGTCCGCCGGGGTCGTCGGCGTGGCCGGGCACGTGGTCGGGCATGACCATGCCCGTATACCCCGCCCGCTTGTACTCCAGGGCTGCCCGAGGCATGTCGATTTCGCCCTCGTCGTGGTAGGTCTCGACGAATTGCTTCGGCCCGCCGCGCAGATTGCGGAAGTGCACGCCGACGATCTTGCCCCGTCGGCCGAACCAGCGAATCGCTTCGTACAGCCCATCGGGCTTGGCCGCGGCGGGCAGCATCTCCCAGATGCAGCCCTGGCAGAAGAGGACGCCGTGATACGGGCTGTCCTGAATCTGCACGAACCGCTGAAGCCCCTCGACGCTGTCGAGCACCTGGTCTACGCCGAACTGGTTGTCGTCGGGCATGGGCGGGTCGTTGGGGTGGCAGGAGAGTTTGACTTTCGCCTGGTGTGCCACCGGGACGACCTGCTTGAGAAACCACTCGATCCGGTCCCAGTGTTCGTCGGCTTTCAGCGGAGACAGGTCTGGCTTGCCCCGCTGTTTCTCGACCTTCTCCAGCTCCCACTGGCCGTAGCTGCTTCCGCCGCGCCCGAGGACTTTGCCCGTTCGCGCCCGCCAGGATCGCACGTGAAGGTTGTACTGCAGGGCGGGGATTCCGGCGCGGCCTGCGATGGCGATCTGGCGCTTGCAGCGTTCGACGGCCTTGTCACGCCGCGACGGGATCAGCACATCGACCGGGACGCCCCAGTACATGGCCCCGATCTCCAGGCCCGCGTCGCGGACCTGCTGGATGCGGGCCTTGCAGCTCTCGACCGACCAGATGCGGTCCTGCCCTTGTGCGGCCGGCGAGGCGCAGATCATCTCCACGCCGAACCGTTTGAGCACGGGCATGTGCGTATCGCTCGAGCCCCAACGCTGACAGCCGACCTTCATCCGCTCAGAGCTGTCGCCCTTGGCCGATGCGGCGGCGGGCTTCTCGGCGGCGGCCAGGTTTTTCCCGCCCAGCGCAGCAGCAGCGGCGCCGACAGCGGACAGTTTCAGAAAGTCTCTTCGATCCATGAAAGGGCGCTCCTTGCCCGGTCTGCATTGGCTGCCGACAGCCGCCCGGTGCTGATTGCCCCGATGGTGTTCTATATCTTGCAGCCGATCAGCTGGTGGCGTGCTCGGCTTCGAGCATGGAGATGACCTCTTCGCGGACCCGGCCTCGCTGGACGCCGAGGTGGTCCAGCAGCCTGACGGCGACGCCTTCGGTCTCGTCCAGCAGGGCCAGCAGCAGGTGTTCCGTACCGATATTCGGGCTCCTCAGCTGGCGGGCCTGGTCCAGGGCCACGCTCATGACATGCTTGATGTGCGGCGTCTGGTGGAAGAATTCGGGGATATCGACGTCGGGTCCCGGCTCGACGATTTCGGCCAGGGCTTCGCGGGCGTGACGAATATCCACACCGACGGCCTCGAGGGCCCGATGGCCATGGCCTTCCGGTTCGCGGATCAACGCCAGCAGCAAATGTTCGGTGCCCAGGTAATCATGGTGCATCCGCTGGGCCTCGATCCCTTCGAGTTCCAGGACGCGCTTTGCGTGATCGGTAAAATGCTCGAACATGACTTCTCCTTACAAGGACGCGCATTCTACGGTTTGATCGGCCATCCGGCAAGGCCACTGGGCCGGCGCAGCGGTTTTTGCGCCCCATGCGGTATCCTCCCGCGCAACGGACATGTACAATCGGGGCCATGACCAGGCCAGAACAACGCCGATCCCCTCACGTAAGGTATTTCACCGCAGCCGTTTGCCTGATCGCCGCTGCCGGGCTGGCCCTGCGGTTTGCCGCCGGCTGGGCTTGGGGCTGGGCGTACGTGGCATCAGTGAATTTCGTAACTTTTCTGTTCTACGCCGCAGACAAACGGGCCGCCCGCAACGGGTCCGGGCGCATCCCGGAAAGACAGCTGCTCCTGCTGGGTATGATCGGGGGCTCGCCGGCGGCGATCCTGGCCCGCCACCTTCTCCGCCACAAGACCATCAAACAGCCCTTCCGCGCGATCTTCTGGGCCATCTGTATCCTGCAGGTCGCCGCGGTGGGCGGTTGGCTGTGGTGGAATCGCTGAACCGCCTCAGCCGGCAGGGTTCTCGATGCGGATGTCGTGCTCGACCAGGCCGGTGACGTCATCGGTTACGATGGCCTGGCGGGCCTCGGGCCGAAGCGTCCGCAGGTGCAGGTTGCTCAGGCGGAGGCCATCGACGTGGCGGAAGAAGAAGCCCCAGCTGGGCAGGTGCTTGCCCTTCTTGTTGCCGAACATGTTGATCTCGGGATAGCCGGTGGAATTCTCCGGCACGTCGTCGATAATCGCCCCGGCCTCGATACCGCCGCAGTGTTCGATCGAGATATCCGACAGCGCGACGCGACGGACCGGACGGCCCGGATAGCCGGTCACCGAACAGCTGATCGGACCGGCCTGTCGGGCGATGACGTTGCAGATGCGGATGTCCTCGACGCGGCCGGCCTCAGGCGGGTCGGTCTCGTCGAGGCGACGGTCCAGCCGCTCGCCCAGCTTGACCAGGATCGGCGCGAAGACCTTCTCGACGATCAGCCCGTCTATGCTGATGCCCCGCATCGTCCCGCCGTCGACGCATTCCAGCGCGCAGCCCGTGATCACCGGCCTGCCTTCCGGGTAGCCCTCCATCGGGATCGCCTGCCGCGCGGGGCTGATAATGCAGTTGGAGATGCGGATGTTCTCAAAGCCCCCCACCGACTCGGTCCCGAACTTGATACCGTGACAATTGCTCCGCAGCCGACAGTTCGAGACGATGATGTTCCGGCAGGCGGCAGGGCCCGTCGACTTGAAGACCAGCGCGTCGTCGCGACTGTCGATGTCGCAATCGACCACCCGGACGTCGGCGCAGCCATCGATGTCCAGCCCGTCATTGGTATGGTTGTCGTGATTCCAGACGGTGATCCCGCTGATCAGCACCTCGCTGCAGGCCAGGTACTGCTGCATCCACGAGCCGGCCCGGCGGAGCTTGACATCCTTGACCATCACGCCGCGACAGTCCACGAAGTGCAGATTCAGCGGCCTGCCCTCGTTGCCGCCGGAGATCTCGTCGGTCCGCTCGATGCACCCGCCGTCGCCGTCGATGACCCCCGGGCCGGTCACCGCCACGTCCCGACAGCCGCTGGCCAGGATCATCCGCCGCTGGAAGGGCCTGCGGGACTTGACGTTCTCGGCCAGGAAGTACGGCGGATAGTCAGCCGGGTTGTTGGTCCCCAGCAGCGTCGCCCCGGCAGAGACGTAGAGTTCCACGCCGCTGCGCAGTTCGATGGTGCCGGTCTTGAAGACTCCGGCGGGTACGACCACGCGGCCGCCGCCGGCCTGTCCGGCCGCGTCGAGGGCCTGCTGGATCTGGGAGGTGTTGACGGGGTTTTCCGGCCTGGCACCGTAATCGCGGATATCGAAAGACACTGGATGCTCCTGCTGTAGTTCTGGCCCCCGGGGCAAGAGCAACCCTACCGCAGCAGCAGGCACGATGCAACGGTTCGGTCTATCGCCGGCTGAGGCGGAGGCGGAAAATCGTGCCGCGTTTCGAGCTTACGAAGCCGACCTGCCCGTCGAGGTAGTGCTCGGCCAGGAGCTTCATGCTGTATGTGCCCAACCCGCGGCCGGGGCCGGGCTTGGTGGTGTAGTGGCCCTCGAAGATCCGCAGCCGCGCCTCGGGGGCGATGGGCTGATGGTTGAAGACCTTCCAGTCGATCCGGTCGTCGCAGCTTCGCGTCCAGAGGTGGACGGTCTGGCCGGCGGAGGTGGCCTCCAGGGCGTTCTTGATCATGTTGTTCAGCACGCGCCCCAGCAGAACCGGCGAGGTGTGGATCGAGTCGGGCCTGGCCGGCGGGTGGAACTGCAGCTTCCGGCTGGCCGTGAGGGGATGGTTGGCGAAGGTGCGGGCCAGCAGGTCCAGGAACGCCCCCAGGTCGATCTGCTCGTACCGGGCCTCGTATTCATCCCGCAGCATCAGCTCCAGGTCGCGGCGCCACTCGACCTCGTCCATCAGCTGGTGGGTCAGGCGGAGGATGCCCTGGGCGATGGCCTGTGGGTCCTTCACGTCGGGCAGGACCTGCAGGTGGCTGAGGTTGTGCAGGGCAGAGAGGGTGTTCAGCGAATCGTGGTAGAACGTCCGGTCCATCGCCTCGCGCCGCTTGGACTCGGAGATATCCTGCAGGAACAGCACGGTGAAACCTTCGGACTCGACCATGACGGGTACGGCCCGGGCGATAAACGACAGAGTCACCGGCTTGCTGCTTCGTTTGATGGTGATGTGACATTCGCCTTGGCAAGCACGGTCGCTTTGCTGGCTGGCGAGAATCGCAAGCACCGCCCCGCAGTTGGCACAGGTATGGCTGGTCCCGCAGCCGTTGGGGCCTTCATCGGCATGGACGCAACGAAGCACCTCCCCCGGGCGCAGGCCCAGAATCGACTGCGGATCGCTCAGACCCAGCGAGTCCAGCAGGGCATGATTGACCGTCACGACCTGTCGGTGCTTGTTCAGAACGGCCAGGACAGCCCCATAGGTCTCCAGCAGCAGATTGATCACCGGGTTCTGCCCGACGACCTGCACCGCCTGCTCCAGCCGGGGCCCTGTGTCGCGATCCGGAGAGGCGAAATGCGTAGCTAAACCCGGCCCGGAGGTTTCACCCATTCTGTCTGAGTCCATGTTGATCACCCCATAGGCATCTTACGTTTCTATCGGTTCGGGGACAAGGCTGCTGCAGGCTTGGATGTGTCGACTATGTTGTGCAAGTTCCAGCAGGTGGCGTCTGGACCTCCAAGGCCCACCTATATCGGCAGGGCCTTGTTCTTTTCCGGCAGCTTCATCAGTTTCCGTCGTCTATCGGTCGAGGCGTTAACATACTCGTAAGAGACAGAAAGGAGTTGGACAATGAAAGACTTGATGAAGAAACTTATGACGCTGCTTGCAGCATTGGCCCTGGTGGCCTTGCCGGCTTCGGTCCTGACAGGCTGCGAAGACGACGATGACCCCATCGAGGAAAGCGCCGACGAGATCGAAGATGCTGCCGATGAACTGGAAGAAGAGACTGACTGAAACCCCATCCGGATGATCTGGAGGCATGACCATGTCCAATGACGTAATCAAAGGCAAATGGAAGCAGCTGCGCGGCGAGATGAAGAAACGCTGGGGCAAGTTGGACGGCAAGCTCACCGAGGCCGAGGGAGACAAGGACATCCTCGTCGGCAAGATCCAGCAGGAGTACGGCCTGAAGAAGGACGAGGCCCGCACGCAGGTCGACCAGTGGCTTGCCGAACGAGGCGAGGACGACGACAAGAAGTCCTGAGGTGCTGGGGAATCGGTCGAAGAACAATCGCTCGATGTATTCGGGCGGATCGTCGAATGGCGGTCGGATTCCGGCCGCCATTTTCGTACATATTCTCGTGGGCCTCTCGGGCGGCCCGGGCCAGTTCGGCGTACGGGCGGTGACAGACGTCGAGCAAGCCGATGTTGTAGTTCTCCCCGTCGAAGCGGCCCAGGGCCGACTGATCGTAGAGCGTGAACCAGTGGGCCCCGACGCACCAGTTGTCGGTCTTCGATGTGAGGGCAATCAATCTGCCTGCACGAATCTTTCCAGGTCGAAGCGGCCCGTGTCATCCAGTGTCAGGACGTTCACCAACTCGGGATGATTTTTCTGATCCAGCGGTTCGAGCACCAGCCGGCAGGACAGGCCCCGCTCGAGCCTGCGCGCCTCGGGCAGGATCTGCCCGTCCAAGACAAGCCAGTGGGCTACGGCAATCGTTTTGGCCTCCAGCTTGCCGCCGTGGACTTGCTCGACCTTCCAGGAGTGGACCACCAGGGCCTGGCGATACACATTCCGCCACCGGGTCCGGGGGATCGTCGTCTGGTCGACCAGCCGGGCGGTCACCTCGATCCGCTCGATGGCAGGGGCGGGTTTGAGCGCCTCGGCCAGCCGTTGGTGGTTTGCCTGCGCCTCGGCCAGGTCCAGGCTGCGGGAGTAGATCGCCAGACGGCGGATCTGACCGGTGAAATCCGCCCCACCGCCGACGGCGTCGCCCAGTTGCAGCGTACGGGGTTTCCAGTTGGTCAAGTCGCCCGGAACGGCGTGGGCACCTGCGCCCTTGCCATCCAGCACGCATGTGACCTTGTTATCGGCGAAGCTGACGACCAGGTGATGGGGTTTCGTGTCGTCCAGGGGGCCCAACACGAACCTGCGGGCCTGGCCGTTATCGCCAGCAGACGTCAGCAGGTGCAATACGAGTTTCTTGCCGACCTGGCTGAGGGCGACATTCGTTCGGCCGTCCTTGTCGGAGAAGGTGACGATCCGTCCGGGCGCGCCGGCGTCCAGGGACTGTGGCAGGAAGACCAGTTCCAGACCCAACTGGCCGGACTGGCGGCAGGCGGTGAGCAAGGGTTCGGCGATCTTTTCGGGCTCGACGTGTCCGCCGGCCAGCAGCATCTGCCACTGGGGACCCCAGAGGGCCCTGCCCCGGCGGACGACGCGACAGACGCGCAGCGTGCGTCCGGCCTGGTCGACAACGCGGTTGGCCCCGCGGGCGCCCTGCCACAGGAAGACGAGTCCGTCCTGACTGCTGGGCCAGGTCTTTTCGGCGGCCGGCGGAGGAGGCGGGGCCGCGGCCGCCGCTGCGACCAACAGGGCCGCCAAGCCCGCCACGATTCTCTGCCTGGTTCTCATCTTCCTCGGTCGTCTCAAGTGGGGACGTGCACCATCGCCTTGATCACGCCGTCGGAGTAGTCGTCGAGGATCCGGTAGGCCTGCTCGGTCTGGTCCAAGTCCATCTCGTGGGTGACCATCGCATCGAGGTCCACCTTGCCGGCTGCGACGAGGTCGATCGCGTCCTGGACGCATTCGTTCTGTCTGCGGACCGGCTGGAGGGTGATCTCGGCGCGGCGGACGGCAGAGACCTCGAAGCTGATGCGGTCGAACTCCGGGATGCCCACCAGCAGGATCTTCCCGCCGGGCCTGGTGATCCGGACGGCCTGGTCGACGGTCTCCTGCTCGCCGGCGCATTCGAAGCTGTAGTCCACGCCGTCGGGCTCCTTGTCGAGGATTCCGGCGACGATGTCGGTGGTCTGGGGGTTGGCGGCGAAGTCCGCGTTCATCTTCCGGGCGTGCTCGACGCGGTAGTCGCGGATGTCGGTCATGTAGACCGCCCGGCAGCCGGCAGCTTTGCAGGCCAACATGACCGAAAGTCCGATCGGCCCGGAACCGAGAATCGCCACGGCCTTGCCCGTCAGGTCCTTCTCGGCCAGTCGCTGGGCGTAGAGGCCGATCGAGAACGGCTCGACCAGGGCGGCCTGGTTGTCCGTCAGCGACTCGGGGATCCTGAAGCAGCTGGCAGCGGGCATGACCAGCAGCTCGCCCAGGCAGCCGGCGTGCTGGCCCGGACAGCCCAGAAACGCCTGGTTGCGACACGTGTGGACCCGCCCGGAGAGGCACTGGTCGCACTGGTTGCACCAGATCAGCGGGTCGAGCGCGACGCGATCTCCGGGCTCGAGCGTCTCGACGTCGCTGCCGGTTTCCAGCACGGTGGCTGAGCACTCGTGGCCGAGGATGAAGGGGAAGTCGACCACCTGGTCGCCGATGCGTCCGGTGCGGTAGTAGTGCAGGTCCGACCCGCAGACGCCGATGGTGTCCACGTGCAGCAGGACCTGGTCGGGGGATTCGATTTTCGGCTCGTCGACCTGGATTGTCTCCAGCTGACGGATGCCGGTCAGGGCGATGGCTTTCAAGGCGCTATCCTCTATGGAGTAAGTGGCGTGGCAGGGGCTTTACCATATTAGAGACCCCAGGCCTTGGCAAAGGCAGCAAAGCTGCGATCGTATGTTTTTTCCGCCTCCGGCGGGAAGCAGCAGCCGGGCAGTTGCTTGTTGGCCAGGTGCGACTGGATGCAGTCGCAGCAGACGCCCCGCTTGCCGCAGGCGGTGTAGGTGCACGCGCAGTTGTCGAGGTTGGCCTGTTTCTTGCATTCCATGGGACGGGGTCCTTTGGTTGGCGAAAATCTTCTGACAGCCGGAGCGCTCGATCCGATACACTTCAGGTATTGTACTGCCCGTAGATCCGAGCTGCAAACGAGCAAAGATGACTGGCCGACCCTCCGAGAAAAACCATCATGCCGAAGCCCCTGCCAGGCAGAAGATCGAGTTGGAGCCCCTGGAGTATCCAACCGATCATCTGCCCGAAGCCTACGGCGGCGGCAGGCCTCCTGTCAGACGCAACTGGGCGGGGGCCATCGCAGCCGTTGCGATCTCCGCGGCGGTCATCGCCGCCACGGCCGTTGCAGTCTACCACATCACCCGCTGAGCCCCCGGCCCGGCCCCGGGGCTTGGAATCGAGGAACGCACAGCACGACTCGAACGTCTATACTGTTGCAGTGGAAGAATTCGTCGAAATGCATCCCGCGTGCAGACCTTTATTCCTGGAGATGTTATGAAACGCGCATCGCTTGCTGTGTTCTTGGCCGTACTCGTAGCCGGCCCCGCCCTGGCTGCAAAAGTCGAGGGGTTCGACAACTCCTGGGCCGACGCCGTAGCCAAAGCCAAAAAAGAAGGAAAACCCATCTACCTGCACTTTACCACCGAGTGGTGCGGCTGGTGCAGGAAGATCGAAGCCGATACCTACAAGAGCGACAAGGGCAAGAAGGCCCTGGAGAACTTCGTCCCCGCCAGCCTGGACTGCACTGTCCCCCGCGGCCAGCAGCCGACCGGCGAGACCAAGACCAACATCGAACTGATGCGCAAGTGGGGAGGCAGCGGCTACCCGTTCCTGGTGATGGTCACCCCCGAGGGAACCGTCCTGAACACCGTCTCGGGCTACGTGCCCCCGGAACAGTTCGTCAAGGAAACCGACAAGGCCCTGGAGACCCGCAAGCAGCTCAAGGAATTCAAGACCTACGCCGAGAAGGCTGACACCTCCTCCCTGCAATACAACAAGAAGGCGATGGAGATATACTCCCAGACCCTCCAGTGGGACAAGGCCATCCCCGCCATTGACGTCGTGATGGAAAAGGCCGGCGACGACAAGGACCTCTACCAGAACGCCGCAATGATCAAGATCGACTACCTGATGAACCAGCTCCGCTCGGCCAAGACGGAGCAGGAAGGCAAGAAGATCCTGCAGAAGCTCGAAACGACCCTGACGGGCCTGACCGGGAAAGATCTCGAACTGCAGGAGCCCTTCAAGGTCTATTACATGCTTGGCGGCGTTGCGGCCTCGCTGGGCAACAATGACAAGGCCGTCACCGCCCTGGAAAAAGCCTTGGAACATGCCCCCAACGACAGGGCCAAACAGGCCATCCAGAGCACGATGACCCGCGTCAAGGCACAGTCGCAGGCCGAATAGAACCGACCACGCAACAACCGGATGAACCGCAACGGGCCCGGCTGGAGCTTCCAACCGGGCCCGTTTTTTACTGCCATATCCCGCCGGAACGCTACTGGAACAGCGCCCGCCCGATCCGCAGCACGGTGGCGCCCTTCTCGACGGCCAGGACGTAGTCGTCGCTCATCCCCATCGACAGGTGGCGGAACGCCGGGCCGCAGACCCGGTCGCGGATGATCTCGTCGTAGATTTCCTTCAGCCGCGAAAAAGCCATCTCCGTCTCGGCCTCGTCGTCCTGGACGCCCATCGTCATCAGTCCGATGACACGCAGATGCTTGAGCGTGTCGACAGACTCGGCCAGGTGCGAGGCCGCCCCGACCGCACAGCCGTACTTCTGGTCCTCCTGGGTGCAATTGACCTGGATGAACACATCGACGTTGCAGTTCTCGCTCTGGCAGCGCGAGTCGATTTCCTCGGCCAGGCGGAGCGAGTCGACCGAATGGATGTAGGTCGCGGCCGTCAAGGCCTTTTTGACCTTGTTCCGCTGGAGGTGCCCCACCATGTGCCACCTGACCGGCCCGGCCAGATCGTTGCGCCGTCGGGCCAGGTAGGCCTTCATCTCGTCGTGACGCTTGGCCAGCTGTCCCGCCCGGGATTCGCCCAGATCCGTCAGCCCGCAGTCCAGAACGTTGCGGATGGTGTCCATCTCCACGCTCTTGGTCACCGCGACCAGCGATACCTCTTTCGGGTCACGCCGGCTCTTGGCGCAGGCGATCTCGATATTCGTCCGGATGCGGTCGAGATTCCGCTGTATCTTGTTTCGTGTTACTGCCATGCGGGCAATGTAGCACCCGCCGCGGCGGCTGGCAAGATCAGTCCCAGCCGGCGGCGAACTGGCCCATAGAACCGGTCGCGATTTTCTTGAGAGATTCCGCCACGTATTGGTCTTCGACCATCGCCGCCGCGTGGACCTTCACCCCGCGGGCCCGGGCCAGATCCGACAGTTTGCCTGCCTGCTCGATCTCCTTGGCCGTGACGACCACCACCGCATCGGGCTTGGCCTCGATCGCCTGCTTGATCGCATCGGCCAGCGTCTGGGAGGTAGCGCCCGTCGGATACGTCTTCGATGTCATCTCGCGGACCTTCGCTGCCCCCCGGGGCCCCGTCGCTGCCAGGTTCTGCCCGAGCTTGCGGACACCCTCTTCCTCGGCGACGTAGAGGTTGAACTGTCCCTCGGGGCCCAGCGAGACGACTGATTCGGCGATCTTCTCGGCCGCCTGGCCGAAGTGCGAGACCATCGAGCCGCCCGCGTCGAGGACGTAGATCGTCGGCGAGCCCAGGCGGATCTGCCCGAGGATGTTCGGCCCGGTGACATTCTCCCGCGGCTGGGTGATCTGGTCCGGCTCGTAGGGCACGGGTTTGTCGGGGTCGTATGCGTCGTCTTGCCCGCCCGATTCCTGCATGAGGATGACGGCCACGCCGGCAAAGGCGATGATCAACAGCACGGCTACGATGACTATCACGGCCTGGTGCTTTCGGGCGTGGATCCGGCGACGGTCCTCGGCGTGGAAGAGAGGCTTGTCGCCCTGGTCGCCAGCGGTCTGGCCTTGCGGAGGCGGCTGGACTGGATGGGCCGCAGATGGCGGCGCGACAGGACGGGAGACCGGCGCCTCGGGCCGCGGACGTGATGCGCCGCCGTTGTCGCTGCGCGGCACGATGACCATCGCCTTGCAGTACGGACAGCGACAGACACTGCCGGCGAAGGCGTCATCGACGCTGATCTTTCCCTGACACTGGTCGCATTCGACACGAATCGGCATCGGCATCTCCGGAAGGTCCTGCGGATCCGACAGGCCCCGTGGCCTGCCAGCAGGTAGCTTACTGGCCAGCGGGCCACGAGGCAACCTCCTGCTCGACCCGGGCGCCCGGGCGGGGTATACTCTCCGGTTCGCACGACACGCCACAACCACACGGACAGAGAGATGACTGACAGACCGCTGCGCCTCGGGGTCGCCTACTACCCCGAATGCTGGCCCGAGCAGACCTGGAAAAAAGACATCGAACGGATGGCCGCCGGAGGAATCAACTCCGTCCGCCTGGCTGAGTTCGCCTGGGGGCGGATGGAAACCGACGAAGGCGTCTTCGACTTCGACTGGCTGGAGCGGTTCGTCGAACTGGCCGCCTCGGCCGGGATCGAGACGATGATGTGCACCCCCACCGAGGCCCCGCCGCCCTGGCTGGTCCAGAAGTACCCCGACTCGCTGCCGGTCGACGCCGACGGCCTGCGTCGCGGCCCGGGGGGCCGACGCCACTACTGCGTCAATCACCCGGCCATCCAGGATGGATCCGACCGGATTACCGAGGCCATGGGACGACGTTTCGGCGACAACCCGCACGTCTTCAGCTGGCAGCTGGACAACGAGGCCGGTTGTCACGGGTCGGTCAACTGCTACTGCGAGCACTGCGTCGAAGGCTTCCGGAACTGGCTGGCAGAGAAGTACGGCACGGTCGGGGCCCTCAACGCCGCCTGGTACACCGACTTCTGGTCGCACACGGTCTACAGCTTCGACCAGGTCATCGTGCCGACCCACTCCCGCGTGGGCGTCAGCCCGCAACTGCTGCTGGACTGGAAACGATTCGGCGGGGCCGGCTGGATCCGCTTCCTCGACCGACAGATCGAAATCCTCCGCCCGCTTGTCGGCGGCCAGGAGATCACCCACAACATCACCTGGTACATCGAAGAGATCGACATGTACCGCCTCAACGAGAAGCTCGACTTTGTCGGCATCGACATCTACCAGCGCGAGCCGGCCAAGATGTCGATGGTCGACAGCTGGTTCGGCGCCATCAAGCCCGGGCGCAAGCATTGGGTCATGGAAATGCCCTCCGGCATCGTCGACGGCATGAACAACCGCGCCCGCCCCCTGCCGCCCGAGAAGCACCGCAGCTACTTCCTGCGACACTACCTCCGCGGGGCAGAGGGCTGTTCGATGTGGCACTTCCATCGCCATCCCGGCGGGCAGGAAATGTTCCTGGGCGCCTGCCTGGACTGGGACGGCAGCGAAAGCCCCTCCTACCAGGGCGTCAAGCAGGTCGGGCAGATCCTCAAGGACCACGGCGAAATCCTCGCCGCCAACAGCCCGGTCCATCACACGGCCATTCTGCACAGCTACGACGACCTCTTCATCGCCTCCCAGCATGGCCGTCACCTGGGCCTGGGCGACTGGGACTACCTCGGCCCGAGCCTGGCGCTGTACGACCAGCTCCAGAAGCGGCAGGTCAACGCGACCTTCGCCCGCCCCAGCGATGACCTCTCGCAGTGGCCTGTTGTCTGGGCCCCGCAGACGTACATCTTGACCGACCAGCGGGCAGAGGCGCTGCGAAACTACGTCGAAAACGGAGGGATCCTGATCGCCTCCGGGCAGATGGGCCTGTTCGACCAGAGCGGCAAGGCGCAGACTACCGCTCACCCGGCCGGGCTGAGCGACCTGTTCGGCGCCCGCTACCGCCGGATCGAAGAGGCCCAGCCTGACGACCCGCTGCGGGTGGAGTGGGCCGACGGCAGCGGCCTGCAGGTCGATCGCGGCCTGGAGTTGATCCCGCTTTCCGACGAGACGAAGGTCCTGGCCCAGTTCGTCAGCCACCGCCTGGCGGGCTTGGCCGCGGTGACGGCACGACCGGTCGGCAAGGGCCTGGCGATCCTGGTCGGCGTGGAATCTGCCCTGCCCGACTCGGCCGAACAGTTGATCGACTCGCTTCTGGCAGGCACGCCCCTGCCGGCCGATACGCCCCTGCCCGATGGGCTGGAAAAGATCGAGGGCGACAAGCTCATCGGTTGGATCAACACCACCGAGCAGCAGAGAATCCGTTTCGACCTGCCCGGCGAACAGACCGACATCCTGACCGGCCAGACCATGGACCAGCTGGACCTGGCACCCTTCGAGACCGTGATCTTCCAGCGATAGCCCCTTGCCGCCCCCGAGCGTAAAAAACAAAGGCCCGGATGCTTCCGATCTTGCATCCGGGCCCGCTCACGGGCTTTTCTTTACGTACCGCAAAGGGAAAGTGTAACCGTCTTTGGTTCGCTCGTGAGCTTTTTCTTTCTGCCCAATTATAGGCCTCCAGCCCGCCGGAGAAGAGTCCCCCCGGGAGATTTTTCCGGCCATGTCCGCAAGCGTTGCAATCGCAGGCAGATAGGAAACGAGGCAATTCTGTGAATTCTGGCCTTCGGATCTCACCGGGGACTGGACACCCTTGTCCAAGCCCGGCGCTCAGCCCATGGTCACGGCCACCTCGTGGGTCCCGCCGTCGCCGATCGGGCGGATGGTGGTCCCTTTGATGGCCTGGCCATCGAAAAGGATGCTCTCGACCCGCCCGCCGGGCCCGGCTGTCTTGCGCCGGATGGTGATCTCGTAGCGGTCGCCGCGGAAGTCCCGGCCGATCCGGACTTCATCCCAGCCGTCGGGCAGGTGCGGGTCGATTTCCAGCCCCTCGTACTCGGCCCGGACGCCGAGGATCCACTCCATGGCGGTCACGTACAGCCAAGCGGCCGAGCCGGTCCGCCAGCCCGACAGGTACAGGTTCCGCTGCTTGCGTCGCTCGACAACGGGCCCGATGTAATAGTTGGGGATCACGAACGGCTCGGTGTCGGTATTGGGCTTGTTGTCGGTATCCGGCAGGATCGCCCGGATCGCCTGCCACGACGCCTCGCCGCGCCCCGCCATCGCCAGCGCGTGGATCCAGAAGCAGTTGCCGTGTACGTACACGCTGCCGTTCTCGTAGAACCCGGGCGTCATGGCCGTCATCTGCCCGATCCGGGGCACCAACTCGGTAAAGGCGGGCCCGTGCAGAACCATCCCGTAGCCGGTGTCGAGATTCTCGGTCGCCGCGGCCAGGGCCGACTCGATCTGCTCGTCATTGGCCAGGCCGGCGATGACGGCCCAGCTCTGTGGATTCAGGAAGATCCGCCCCTGGTCCTCCGGCTGCTTCGTCGAGCCGATCGGCACACCATCGTCGTCGAAAGCGCGGATGAACCACCGGCCGTCCCAGCTGGTCTGCTGGATCGCGTCGGTCAGTTGCTTGGCGCCGCTGCGCATCTCCCGGGCGACTTGCTGGCGGCCCAGGCGCTCGGCCAACTCAGCCAACTGGTCGCAGCCCCACTTGACCTGCATCGAGAGCATGACGCTCTCGCCTTGGCCGGCCTGGCCGACGCCGTTCATCGTGTCGCACCAGTCGCCGTAGTAGATCTTGCTCAGCCCGTGCCTGCCCCGGTGCTCCAGCAGGTGGCGCTGGGCGAGGACCACATGGTCCCATACGCTGGCCGAGCTGGTCGGCTCGGCGTACGGATCGTCCGGATTCAGGAACGTCACGTCTTGGTCGAGCACGTCGAAGTCGCCGGTTTCCTTGAGGTACATCGACAGGGCCATAATCATCCAACTGGGCGAATCGGCGTAGTGCTGCAGGTCGAGAAGGGCGATCGGCAGGCGCCATGCCCGGATGCACTTGCCCGAGGGAAACTGCTTGGCGAAGACCTCCAGAAGACACTCGCGGGCACGGTCCGGGTCGCTGAGCCGATGGCCGAAGGTGTCCTGCAGCACGTCGCGGAAGCCGCGTCCGATCACCCGCCCCCACTTGGCGACGAACCCCAGCTGGTGCTTGAGCCACACGTTCATCCAGCGATCGAACTGCACATCTCCGGTGCTTACCGCGTTGCGGTCGATCAGCTTCTCGTTGGCCCGCGTCATCTCCGCGAAAAGCTGCTCGACCTTGCCCTCGGCCAGGCAGGTGTCGATCAACTCGCGGCCGCTGTCCACGCTGTCGCAGACGCCGATACAGCAGTGGATGGTTCTGCTTTCTCCGGGGGCCAGATTCAGCTCGTGCCGGAGCGAGGCGCCGAGCCATTCTGTCCCGGCCTGGGGGTTGTGGACGGCCCCGTCGGCAATCGCAGCCGGGTTGGAATAGTCTCGGTAATGGCCCAGGAACTCGTCGCGGCCGACCGTCGCGCCGGCGACTTCGGAATCGCTGGCCAGGAACGCCTTGAACATCGGCGGGAACTTCACGCAGCTGTTGATGCCGAACACCGCCCGGGCGTCTGGATTGTAATGGCCGCCCAGCACGGCGATGAAGTCCATCAGCGTGCTGCCGCCGGTCAGGTGCATCTCCAGGTACGGGGTGAGGCTGACCGAACGGACCCGGTCGGAGCGGTTTTCCACCCTCAGCGTCCAGATCTCGACGGGCTGATCGGTTTGGGGCACGAACGTCCGCCAGGATGCGAAGATGCCCTCATTCTCCGATTCATTGATCTGGTAGCCCAGGCCCACGCGACAGCGCCACGCGTCCGGGATCTGCCAGGTCCCCGCGCCGGTCAACGACCAGAACCGGCCCGTTTCGTTGTCGCGCAGGTAGACCAGCCTCGGCCCGCCGTCGCCGTCGGGGTCTTCGGTGACATTGGTCCGCAGCCCTTCGCCTGCTGGCTGGTAGAACGAAGCGCCCGTGCCGAACTGGGTGATGTTGGCCAGGTAGACCCGGTTGACCAGGTAGTTGTGCCACGGCCTGGGGGTCAGCGGGTCGGAGATGACAAACTCACGGCCGTCGCCGCTGAACGTTCCATTACGCATGTTGACTTTCTCTTGCTTGCAGGGAGTAGGCGATCATGTTCAGGACCATCTGTGAGGCCGCCGGGTCGCGCCGGACGCCGTATCTTCCGGCCGTGCCGAAGCCCTCGGCCAGCCGACCCGCCGTCAGCAGTTGGCTGAGCAGCAGCAAGCCGGTCGCGGGGCCGAAATCGATGGCCAGCACCGGCGTGCGCGTCAGGTTCTTGCCGCACCGGGCCAGGCTGATCAGGCGTCGGGCCTGACCCTCGGCGGCCCGGTCGTATTCGGCGGCCAGGTCGGTTGTCTGGATCGGTGCGTTGGGGTTGACCGATCCGGCCAGGGCGGGCGCGTCGTCGACCAGGAAACGCACCTTTTCTCGCAGTTGCTTGCGGACCTGCTCGTCGGGCTGGTCGGCGAAGGCATAGAAGCCCGCCAGTTCGTAGGCAAGGTACTGTTGTGACTGCATGTTCTTCGCATCGGCGCCGCGCCCGACCCACAGCTCGACGAACGCCTCCCGGCAGAGGCCCGACGGGTGCATGTCGACGGCGGGGACGATCAGCCCGCCGCGATAGCCGTTCCACAGCTGCGTCGCGCGTCTGGGCAGGTTCTGCCAGAGCGCCGCACCTTCGTCGGTCGGGTGGAGGCAGCTCTCGGGTTCGGGCATCTCGACGAACTCCAGTCCCACGCCCATCGGCAGGCAGAAGACCTGCCTGGCCGGCGTCTCGATCCACATGCTGCCCTGCAGGGGGCCCAGATCGTCGCCGTCGAGGTAGCCCTGCCCCAGCGGGCGCGGCCCTGCGTCCAACAGCACGGCCGGGGCCCCCCGCCGCAACGCAGCGGTCAATGCCTCCTCTGCGCCGTGCGTCCCGGCCAGGCGAGACCAGAGCGCGCCGCTGCCGAGGATCACGTCGGCCGCGGCGTCATCGAGCGGGCAGGTCGCCAGGCCCAGCTGTCCCAGCCAGGCGGCCAGCTCCTGCTCGTCTTCCGACAGGCCCACCGTCCGCCCCGAGAGAACCTCGGGCAGTTGGACGTCGATGACCTGTCCGGACCAGCGCGAAACCACAGGCCGATCCACGCCCGGCGATCCGCTGGTCAGCTCGGCGGCCAGTTCGACGGGCCCGGGTTGGTCGGGCATCTGCAGGCAGGCGGTCGTCTCCTCGCGGCTGAATGCGTCGCAGTCGCGTTCGATCTCGGCTGAGTCGAGCGTCTGCCCGTTTCGGTCCAGCCGCACCAGGGCCCTGACCGACCGCGCCTGCCAGGTATCGTTGAAGCACATCACCGGCAGGTCGACCTGCCGGCCCGGGCGGAAGTTGCGGTCCCAGCAGTCCAGGCTCACCGAGACCGGAGCGTAGGCAGCGGTCAGGGCATCCCAGACGGGCTTGGGCCTGGCCCGGGACAGCGGGCCGAGGAAATGATGGTTGCCGTCCTCCCAGCTGCCGGCGATGCAGAACGGGCTGAAACCCGCCGCGCCGATCCGCCGCCAGTACTCCGCCACCCGACAGTTGGCCAGCGTGTTCAGCTCCAGCCTCTCTTCGGCGGTATGACCCGGGCCCAGGAAACGAAGGAAGCTCTCTACCAAGGTCGGATAGCCCCCCGGATCGCATTGACCGTCCAGGTAATTGCCCCCGAACTCGTCGACCATGATCGGCTGGTCGAACTGCTCAGCCGTGTCGTAATAGACGCCGACGTTCTCGAACAGGCTCCACCAGTACTTGTGCACGTGGAGCACGTCGCGATGGCTGACGATCATCGGCGGGTATTCCGGGGCCAGAGTCTCCAGAGCACCGAAGGCCGTATCCAGCTGCTCGCCCTCGGTCTCGTTCCATGGGTGGATCAGCACGACCGAGGGGTGTTTTGCGGCCAGGTCCAGCCAGCTGCGCCACTGGTCCACCAGCGACCGGCGCGAGGCGGCCATGCCGTGGAAAAACAGCCACTCCAGCTGCACACACAAGCCCTTGCGGTCGCAGAGATCGAGCATGGCTTCGGGAGGACTGCCCAGGTGAAACCGCAGCGTATTGGCCCCGTGAGACTTGAGCCGATCGACGATGTTTCGCTCGAACCAGTCGATGTCGAAGCCCAGCTCGTTGGCCTCGGGGTCGCGAATCCAGCGGTGCCAGACCACGCTGCCGGCCCGGAGCGTGATGGGCTGACCGTTGAGGACAAACCCTTTGCCCGCCACCTCGAATCGACGCGGGGCAAAGGCCATCTCCCAGGTGTCCAGCGCGTCCTGACCGGCCAGCAGACTCACCCGCAACGTGTAGAGGTTCGGCGATTCCGGCGACCAGGGAAGGCAGGTGCGTGGCAGGTCGAAGACGGCCGATCCGGTCTCGGCCCGGGCGTCGATCCGGTGCTGGCAGAGCACCTGCGCCCCATCGAGGACCTCGACCTTCACGTCCATCTCTCCGTTGAAGCCCAGCCGCTGGAACTGCCACCGCACATCCGCCTGGGCCTTCAGCGGATCGCCGAAGGGAATCACCCTTTCCAGTCTTGCCCCGCGATGGGTTCGCAGCACTGCGCTGTCCCAGAGGCAGGAGGAGATGTTCGACCGCCACCGGTCGGCGGGGGGAATCTTCGAGGCGTCATCGGCGGGGATGTCATCCAGCCCTGCCAGTTCGATTTCCAACTCGACCGTCCGTCCGGGCCCGACGACCTCTGCCGGCAGGAGGTGCGTCGTCGGCGCCATCCCGCCGGGGGCGCTGCTGACCAGCCTGCCGTCGACGAACACTTTCGGCGCGAAGCGCGCGCCCTTGAGCGTCAGCGTCGCCTCGGTCCAGTCGCCGCCGGGCAGTTCGACACGGCGACGGTAGCGGATGGGCTGGGCGTGGACCTGTTTCGGGTCGCCCGCCAGACCCGGTACGACTGCTTCACGTTGGTTCTCTCCGTCGGACACCTGCCAGGTCCCGTCGAGGCAGATCCGGCTCACTGGCCGCTCCCGGACTTGCTGTCAGAGACAACAAACAGGCTGGCGGTGTGCAGCAGGAAGCTGCCCGTGCCGGTCGTGCGGACCTGAACCTCGTTCTCGGTTTTCAACGCGTCGGGCGGCAGGGGGATGTCGACGATGTAGCGGTTGGCGGCAGAAGGGAACAACACCTGCCGCCCATTGACCGTGAAGTACGTGCCCTTGATCGGCATGTTGCCTTCAGCCGAGATCCGCAGGTAGGCCTCTTCCGCCCCGGCCAGGTCTTTGGCGGGGATCGAGATCGACAACTTGGCCGGATTGGCGGCGGTGACCGCCGTAAGCACATCCTTGCTGACGAACTGCGTCTCGCTCCGCGTCGGCATCTCGCCCGGGGCCTTGTCCAACTGGAATGTCAAAGCCTGTGCCTGCTTGGTGCCGATGTCGTAGCTGGCCACAAACCGGTCGGGGTATACCTCGTCGAGCGTCTCTGTTTTCAGCTGCAGTTTGCCGCCTTCGGCGACGACGCGTCTGGCCAGACCGGACTTGAGTTTCGTCCCGGCCGGGGGATTGACCTGTACGCGAACGTTCTGGGCGGCATTGTCATTGAAGATCACGATCGCCAGTTTGTCGCCGTTGACTGAAGCGACGGCCCAGACCTTGGGCTGATCTGTGGTCACGTGCATCAGTCGCCCTCGCAGGTCGCGGAGCATGAGGTAGGCGAACTTCTCGCCGTTGGGGTCGGGCTGGTGAGTGGCGCGGGCGGCGGCCTTGTCGGGCACGTCGGCGACCATCCCGATAATGTCCCGCAGCGTGTAGGTCATCCCGCCGCGGAGACGGTCGAGACCCGAGCCGTGATAGACAGGTCTGGCGACGGGCTGTTCCGGGTCGAGCATCCCGCCGGCCTCGGTGTTGTAGAACTTCAGCCGCTTGCCGTAGTTGCCCAGCGTGTAGGCGTAGGCGACTTCATACGACGCAGCCACCTTGCGGGTATCGCCCCCGTAGTGGTGCTCGTGAATGCCGTCCGTCCACTGCCAGCACTGGTCGATCAACGGCTTGTAGAGCATCCGCCAGCTGTCCCAGCCCTCGTTGTAGATGTTGAAGCCCCAGCCGCCCAGGACCGTCACGTCCGGGTTGGTCTGCTTGAGTGTCCTGGCGAACGGCTCGTACATCCACAGGTAGAACTGTACGTTCTGCTTGCCCGACCAGTAGTGCTTCTGCGTCGGGTCCTTGCCCCACCAGCGCTGGACGACCTGGTACTTGCGGCTGCCCCGCTTCCATACGTCGCCGGGCTTGAGGTTGTCCGGCAGGTAGCGACTCTGGACGTAGTCGATCTGTCCGCGGATCATCGCCAGCTTGCGAGGTCCGTCCCAGACGAGGTACTCGGTGGGTTTGTCCCAGCCCTTGATGGTCATCGGCGCCCCGGGCTTGCGCCCTTCGGATTCATAGAAACGCCCGTCGTAGTTCACGCCCGGCTTGGTCGCCCAGTTCAGGTAGGGCTCGTTCCAGAACTCGACGATGTGCTGCTTCCAGGGAGATTCCTTGGCAGCCTGGCCGTACTTGCGGGCCAGGTCCTCCAGGAAGCTCTTGAAGTCCTTGCGCTGCAGCACGACGGCGGGCTGGTAGCGGTCGTACCAGCACTCGATGAACATCGCCAGACCCTTGCGAGGCTGGATGGGCTTGCCATTGGGCGTCCAGGTGATCTTGCGATCCATGGTAATGCCCCATTGGTCGATCGCCTTGTCCAGGTCGCCGCGAAAGTTGTGCACGCCGAACAGGCCGACCGGCACGCGCGATTGGCCGTTGACCTCTCGCCCCTGCCCGATCACAGTGACCGTGGCGGGCGATTCTGAACCCGCCACGGCAGCAAATAGACCGATTGCACAGCAGGCGAGGACCTGCAGAAAACGCTTCATACTGTTACTCCCGTTGTTGTCGAGTTACTTCTTCCAGGGCTTGTAGACGGGCAGGTCGCCGGTGAAGTCGACGACGAAACCGTTGCGGCCGTCATTGACCTTCAGCACGCCGCCGGACTGCTGGACGTACGGACTGTCATAGACGCCCCAATCGTCGAAGCTGACTCTCTCGCCGTCGATCCAGACTTGGGCAGGACGGTTGCCGTGGGCATCGGCGCTGGAGTCCGGGTCGAACTTCATCCGCAGCATGCACTGCTTGTCGCCGTCCGGGGCGGGGAACTTGACCGCGACGACCATGTCGCTGTCGAACTCGGCCGTCTCGACTTTCGTCCGCTCCAGCAGGTCGACGCTCTGTCCCTTATCCAGGGCGAAGACGACGAACCCGCTCTTGCGGCCGGGGATCTTGAGCATCGGTTCGGTGTTGCCCCTCTTGTCTTCCGGCGTGGTCGTCACTTCCGCCTTGCCGCCCAGCGGGTAGACCGCGACGGCTGCATCGGCCAGGTGGAAGACGGTCCAGTCGCCCTTGCGGCTGAGCTGGGCCTGCCTGGGATACAGGAAGTAGCTGTACTGGGCCTGGTCGTCGCCCTCGGTGGCCAGCGACATGCTGACAAAGACGTTCTCGGCCTGGGCCTGCTGGGTGTAGCGGCCCGTGCCGTCATGGAAGCCGATGCCCATCTTCTTGGACCGGTGGTCGCTCTTTCGCGGGTTGCCGCCGGAGAAGACCAGCCCGCCGGTGTCGGTGTCGACGACGACCTGGAAACGCGTCATCTGCGATCCGTGGCCCCGCCAGAGCGAGCCCATCGACAGGACCTGGCCGACGTACAGCGTCTCGGGATACGCGCCCGGTTTCGGCGAGCCGGTCGTGCCCCAGTAGTTCGGCTTGGTATTGCGGGCGACAAACGGCAGGTCGGGCAGGTTCTTGCGGGCGATGTTGGTGATCACTTCGTTCGGGCGGTAGCTGCTGGTCTGGGCGTGCAGCGTGTAGCGGGCCTGGCCCAGGTCGGCCGGGCTGATCTCTGCATCGCTGCCCCACCACAGCCAGCCGATGTGGTCGGTGATCTTATCCACCGGGTCCGGCGCATAGCCGCGCTGGTTGGGCGCGGTGTAGACGCCGTCGCGATACTTGAGAGCATAGGCGGTTGCGTACCAGTCCAGGGCTGCCTTGGCCAGCAGGCGGACCTCCTCGTCCTTGGCGAAGTCATACACGTTGAGCATGCCATTGACGTCGAAGGCCAGGTACGTGCTGGAATCCCACTCGCCCTGCCCGCCGGCATAGAGGCCCTTGACATAATTCTGCAGCCAGCCCTTCATCTGACGCAGGATCGTCGCCTTGTCGCGATGACCCAGGCGGTCGGCCTGGATGTACAGCGGCAGAACATTGGCGCTGGTCCGCCACATGACCACGTGGTTCTCGGTCCCGCCCCCGCCGTGATAGGCGGAATACCGCGAGGCCTGATCGGCGAACTTCTTCTTCGTATCGGCGGTCAGCGCGTCGGAGAAGATCGGGTAGAACCGCGACCAGTTGACGGCTGCGAAGTGGTAGTGCTGCTTGTACGAGCGATCGTCGTTGATGAACTTGATCGCATCGGCCGCCTTCGGATCGACCAGCAACTTTGCCATGATCGGCCCCTGGTCGTACTTGGCCGGGTCGCCCCCGGCAAAATAGCCGCGGCGCCAGCGCCCGAGTTCCTCATCCTTCAACGCGTCGATAAGCTTCTGCGACCGTACGTCGAAGCCCTTGCTGTCGGGGTAGGTCTTCGGACTTCCCGCCGGTGCCTCCTGGGCCCCGGGATGGGTTGTGTCCTCCGGCGATGGGATGTCCCAGTCGGCTGACAGGGTGGTCGAAGGGATCAGGATCGTTGCGATCAGCGCAATGACGATCGTATGCAGCTTGCACAGCATGGCGGTTCTCCTCTCAGTTGGCCCCGTCGGCCTGCGAGATGGGCCGATCAGATCATTCTACTCTTTCGGTTGGTCGTCTTCCTGCATTCTGTCGATGACCACGTCGACGTCCTTGCGGTCGGCGATACGCTTGACCTTGCCGTCTTCCATCCAGATGATCCGGTCGGAGATGTCGAGCATCTTGTGATCGTGCGTCGAGCAGATCACCGTCACGCCCTCCTCGCGGTTCATTTCCTTCATCAGGTGGATGATCTCCTCGCCGGTGTGCAGGTCGAGGTTGGCTGTCGGTTCGTCTGCCAGGATGATTGCCGGGCGGTTGGCAAAGGCGCGGGCGATGGCCACACGCTGCTGCTGGCCGCCGGAAAGCTCCTTGGGCGTGTGCAGAATGCGGTCGCCAAGCCCGACGCGGCCGAGGATGTCCACCGCCCGGTCCTGGGCCTCATCCGAGGGAATGCCCGCAAAGAGCATCGGCAGGGTGACGTTCTCCAGGGCGGTCATGACCTTGACGATGTTGTAGCTCTGGAAGATGTAGCCGATCTTGCGGCAGCGCAGCCAGGCCAGTTCGTTGGCGTCGAGCTGGGCGACGTCGATCTCGTCGATGAAGACGCTGCCCTCGGTGGGCTTCATCAGGCCCCCGATGGCGTTGAACAGCGTGGTCTTGCCCGAGCCGGACGGGCCCATGATCGAGATATACTCGCCGGACTGGATCTCGATCGACACATCGTCCAGGGCCCAGATGTCCTCCGAGCCCATGTGGTAGACCTTCTTGACGCCCTTGGTCATCACCGTGCAGTCGACCTGCTCGCCCAGGTCGGAGAACCAGTCCACCTTCCGGGTCGAAGCTTCGGGTACGTCGGGAGTTGTCATTTTTCACCTCGCATGGCTTCGACGGGGGGCATCTTGCTGGCCATCCAGGCAGGCACGGCCGCTCCGAACGTCGTCAGGAACATGCCCACCATGAATACGCCCAGGATGTAGAGGGGAAGCATCAGCCAGCTGACCATGCCGAAAAAGGCCAGGCCGCTGTCGGCGATGCCCAGGATAAACGCGATGATCAACCCGGCGACGATTCCCGCCCCTGCGCCGATCAGACCCAGCAGGGCCGACTCGGCCAGGACGCTGAGAAGCACGAGGCTGTCCAGGGCGCCGAGGCACTTGAACGTGCCGATCTCGCGAATCCGCTGGGTGACCGACATGAGCATCGCGTTGACGACGCCCGCGGCGGAGACCACCAGCGCCAGGGCGAGCATCAGGCCCCAGCTCTGTCCTTCGGCGTCCTGGCTGGCCTGGCGGGGCGTGGCCAGCAGGTACATCATGAAGGCTGTCGCCGTCGTGATCGTCAGCCCTGTCAACATGCTGCGGCCGAGGCGCACTTTGATCGAGCTCATCGCCATCGCCCAGACAAGGCTGAAGCGGAGTTTCAGGTGCCCGATTTCCCATTCTGCGCGTTGCTGGGTCATATCAGTATCCGGTCCCTACCGAGACGTATAAGAAGTAAATCGCGATACTCAACATGCCGATCAGGCCCATGCCCGCCCCGAAACCGACCATCAAGATCGGCGCGTAGCTCTGCCACTCCTTTCGGCCGAACTTCCGGGCCATCACGTAGCGTCCGATGCAGGCACCGGTGAAGGTCATAATCGCCATGTGCGGATAGGCGTTCAGCGAAGCGATGCCGCCGTAGAGGTACTGGGCGGAAATGCCCAGCGCCCCGAACAGCGAGAACAGGCCCACCGTCGCAGCCAGCACGCCGAGGATGATCTCCGGCTTGATCGACTGCATGAGCATCGACTGGCCCTCACGCATGCCCGAGGCCCAGACCGCCCGGATCTGGGCGAACTGCGGCCAGAACTTCTGCACGTACGGGTAGCGGTCCGACGGGATCGGCCCGAGGCCCGAAATGTAGTTCCAGAAGATGAACGACGCGATCAGCATCAGCGGGAAGATCAGCAGCTCAGCCTTCATGATCGAAGTGAACTTCGTACGCGTCAGCTGACAGATACGCAGATTGTCGGCCATCTGCCCGAAGTTGTGGATCGGCAGCGGCGCGAACCAGATGTCTACGTACTTGTAGCCTGACATGTAGATGAAGGCTTCCTTGACATACGGAATGCCCGCGTGCTGCCCGGCGATACCGCTCATCCGGGCGTTGATGTACGTGTTGACCGGCGTCCAGACGAAGGCGAACAGGATCAGCCAGAAGACGGGAAACTGTTCCTCGGGCGGCAGGAACCCGCCGGTCTCGAAGTTGTAGTTGATCAGGTAGTGCGAGAGGAACACGAAGCCCACGGCCGAGCCGATCCAGACCCCCAGTGCCGCCCAGATCGGCGGGTCGCCTCGCTCGACATCTCGCTTGAGCAAGGCAGAGAGGTCCGCCCCGGGCGCCACTTCGCCCTCTTCCAGCGCCTTGGCGATTTCTTTCTTCCGCGTGCGGCTGAACTTGAAAATCGCCTTGAACAGGCCGTAAAACCCGACCACCGCGATCGCCAGGGCCGTGCCGATACCCACAGACAGGTAGATGTCCAGACTGTTGGCCACGTGCGTCTGAATCGCGTCGTAGCCGGGCCTCCATTGCGTCAGGATACCGTTGGGATACAGCAGCAGCGGGTTGATGATCATCTGCGTGCTGACGGCGGTGATGAACCCGCCCAGCACGATCCGCCAGGGCAGGACGAATCCCATGAAGATCAATCCGAGGTTCAGGCTTATGCCGATCGTCCCGGCCGGGAGAATCGTCTCGAAGTTCTCCGTCAGGTCCAAAAACGGAATCGGGATCAGCTGCAGGGGTTGGTTGAAAAACGCCGTCGTCAACGTGGGTATGGCCACGTAGAACAGGCCGAACACCGCACCGCACATCACGCCGATGGCGAAGCAATACTGGCGGAAGCCCCGGTTGTTCTCGTCGTGGCTTCGTTCGGCCAGGGCGATGGCGCCTTCGGCATGAACGGGCGCCAGCGGGAACGGAAGCTTCTCGGCGTCGGCGGTGACTTTATAGGCCAAAAACCCCAGCGAGAGCATGGTCAGCTTGCTCAGCAGCATGCCCCCGACGGTTACGGCGATGACGGGCCACCAGGCCTCGTTGACGAAGTTGGAGTAGACAGCCTCGGCGTGCGGGGCGGCCCACTCGGGCATTTCCTGTGCGATTCCGAAGTTATGGAATGCCTCGGAGGTCTTCAGATAGCGGTTCCAGACCATCATCGAGAAGACGCCGCCGCCCAGGGCCAGGCCGCCGGAAATGTGCGACAGGTGGCTGACGGTGTACTTCAGCAGGTAGAGTTCCTGCTTACGCAACACCAGGAAGCTGCGCCGGGCCAGTTCGACGAAGAGGATGATCGTGACCCATTCGGCGGCGGTTCCCAGGTCCTGACCGATCATCAGGCCCATGAAGATCACGCCGGGCAGCATGACGAAGGCTACGAAGAACGCGCCCAGGACCGTCCGCCAAGTGAAACCGTTCTCGTACGGTTCGCTCTGGATCGCCTCGATCGAGAAGGCCGCGTCGTAGAACTTGTCCTTCTTCTTGGGCTGTTGGGGTTGGTTGTCTCTTGGCTCGCCCATTTACGCAGTGGTCTCCTGAGGTTCGCGGGCCTGGTTCTTGAACAGATCGGCACCTAGTTCGATGTAGGCCTCGCGAGAGGCGTTGTCGAGATTTCTCCAGAGCAGGAACTGCCTGCGGACCAGGTCCATGAACCCGTAGTTGGTCCGCATCCAGGCATCTTCCGTGCCGCTCTGGCGGTGCAGGTGGATGTTGACTTTAAACACGCCTTCGTTCTCGGTGGGCATGACCCGGAGGGTCAAGATCTGGGCGACGTCCAGGTCGTAGGGCGCCAGCCACATGTGCGCCGAGATCTTCAGCGCCTCGACCGGCTCGTGTTCCATCGACAACTGGATTTCGCGACAGTTGAAGTCCGAGCTGGCCGGGTCTGAGTGGTTGTAAAGGAACTGGCGGAAGAAGGCGGTCATCCCCACGCCGTTGCCGCGGGTGAGGGTAAAGGGCAGGTCGAAGCTGATTTCCCCGGCCTCGGTGGGCTCGGGAAGCTCCCAGTTTGCCATGCCGGACGGGGCGGCCATCGCCGCCGCCCTGCGGGCGGGGATCAGCGTCGCAAGCAGCACGACCACGCCCGTGCCCATCGCCAGGGCCATCGAAGACAGCGACGTGAAGTTGAACGACAGGCCGGCCAGGAAGGTCGGGTCGCTCTGGTGGACCCAGCGGACGATGTTGGCAAAGAGCAGCCCGCCGAAGGTACCCAGCACGATGCCCAGGATCGAGAAGACCAGCGATTCGCTGAGCAGCAGGAAGCTGATCTGTCCCGGGCTCAGGCCGATCGCACCGAGCATGCCCACCTCGCCCTTGCGCTCGTCGACGTTGGCGAGCATGGTGTTCAGTACGATCAGCACGCAGAGGATCACGGGCACGAGGATCTTGGCCAGCCCGCCGACGGATCGCTGGGTCAGCGTGGTAATCATCGCCATCTGTCCCCCCACGTTGCCGAACATCGTCCGGTTGATCCGCAGGGCCAGGTCGCGGCGGAACCGGTCGGTGTCGTCGCCGGGAATGGTGATCTCCATGCCCGCTTCGAGGTCCTCGGCCGAGCTGAGCGATTCGTTGGCATCGAGAATCCTGCCAGCCTGGAGGTCCGTGCCCATGTGCTCGCGGGCCAGGGACTCCAGCGTATCGCCCGGCTGGACGGTGACGGTCTTGTCCTGGCGGAATCGAATCGCCAGGCTGCGGGCCTTGATCTGGGCCTCGTCCTTGGCGGCCATGGGAACGATCATCAGGCGCGACCAGTCCAGGTGATAGCTGGGCTGTTCGTTGGCCACGTCGCCCGATCCGACCGACGGGGTAATCCCGCTTTGCATGAAGTCCACTACGGCCAGGCTCTTGCCGTTCAGGTCGCGCATGCGGTTTGCCTCGTAGGTATCCAGGATGCCCACCACGCGCCACAGCCGCCCCTGCCCGCCGGCGCGGACGACGGGCAACTGGTCCATCGGCCGACGGTTGCCCTGCTCGTCGAAGATCATCTCTTCGGTGATTCCCAGTCTCTCGGCCGCGTTGTCGGGCAGGATGGTCACGTCCCGGTCGCCCGGCTGGAACCAGGCGTTGTTGGTGACCGCCTGGTTCAGGCCCGAAAACCGCGTCTCGATCGGCTCGAAGCCCATGATCGCCGTGAGCGTATCTTCGCGGGGTTTGCTGGCCCCCTCGGGCTGGTAGCGGACCTTGACCTGGTTGACGCCCTCGCGAGCGAGGTTGTTGCCCCCCTCGACCTGGATGTAGAAGCCGCGGGTGGCAATTTCGTACTGGCTGCCGAACTCGCTGCGGATGGCGGAGATGAAGGTTTCTTTCATCTCGGCCCACTGGTACTCGCGGAAGAGCACGCCCTTGTACTGGGGCTCGATCGGCTCGGGGGTAGTAACGCCCTCGCGTTCGACGACCGGGTCGAGTTCGATCGGGCGCATGCCCAGCTCGTCCGATCCGCTGACCGAGACGAAGCAGACGATCGAGAAGGTCAGCACGGTGACGGTAAAGACCGTCAGGAACGTCCGGGCAGGACGCTTCTTGAGGTTCGAGACGCCCATCGACAGGGCCGTGCCAAGCGAACTGGCCAGGGAGATCTCCTCGGACTCGACCTCCCCGCCGGCCATGCGGGCACGACGGACCAGGACCTCGAATCGCTGGTAGGAGATGATCAACACAATCGAGGCCATCAAGATCATCGTAAAGGCGATCATCACGATGAACGGCGAGACGGAGATCTTGAAGGCCGGATGGAAGTAGTTCAGGAACGTCGTGCCGAGGATGAAGATAATCACCGTCCCGGCCAGTCGTCCGAGAATGCTCTTCCTGCCGATAACGAGTCTTTCGAGGAAGACGCTGGCCGGCAGGAGCAAGGCCATCAGGACGACGACGGAGAAGACGGCCTCGCGACCGAGGGCCTTGATCCGGGCGTAGGCCTTGGCCAGGATTCCCCAGCTCTCGCGGGCCTTGCCGATGGCGGCCTGGTGGTCCAGTTCATCCTGTGCTTCCAAGGCCAGTTTGTACTTCGCAGCCCCGCGGTCGACGGCGTTGCCGACCGAGCGATCGGTGATCCCGTGATCTTCGTACAGCTTCCGGGGCCTCTGGGTCAGTTCCAACGTGTCACCGGCGACCAGCAGGGGCGTGTAGGGCAGGGTCAGGTTGCGATCCTGCTTGCCGGGACCGACCGGATAGCCGATGCCCTTGCGGGTCTTCTCATCGCGGTCGGTGATCTGGCCGACCAGGAGCATCTTGTCTTCCTTGCCCTCCCTGGCCAGCACGCGGACGCGGCGGCCCGGACGGGAGTAGATCACCAGCGACTGGATGTCCACCTCCTGGTAATCCTGACCGGCCGCATCGATGGCGTAGTGGTCGGGCGCGCCGTTCTTGCGGTAGTCCTGCAGGCGGATCTCGCCGGTGTTACTGCCCAACTGGACGTAATCCCGCGGGTCGGCGCCCGGGAAGATCACCTTCGGGTACAGTTCGGTCATGATCAACCGGTGATCGAGGATCTCTCCACCGGCGATGTCGAACTCCTTCTTGACGCTCTGCGAACCGACGCGGGCCTCGTTGACCGCCATGTCGAACAGGCCGCTTTCCGGATCCAGCCGGTAGGAGAAGATCGCCCAGCTCGGGTTGGACCGCGCCTTGTCTTCCAGCGGCAGGCGGTAGAAACCGTTCAGCGGTGCGATCACCAGCGCCCCGCGACGCGTGCCGCGGAACGTGGAGGAGTTGTACTTGTTCGCCGCCTCTTTTCTCAGGGCAGGATAGTACACCAGTGCCCCGGCGACCGGGTCGGTCGCCTCGATGCCGCTTCGCATGTTGAACTGCGTAACCTTGCCCTCGACCACGCCCAGCTGGGGCTTCTTCTTGATCCGGGCGGGAGGCATGGAATCCGGCGCGAATTCCAGACCGTGACGGAGGACCGTCAGCAGGTTCCTGCCCTGGATGGACAGGTTCTGGAAGTTCGTATTTTCTACGGTATCCCGCGGCGTGTCGAGTTTCTCGGCCACGTCGTTCTGCGTCCAGAAAGGCCGCGACGCAACCTCCGCTGCCACCCAGAACTCCGGAAACGCCACCGCGCCATCGGTCTTGATCACCGGGTGTGCGACCGAGTCGGCAGCGACCAAAAAGCCCCAGTCTTCGCTCCAGCCGACCTGTACGGACGCAAAGGCCAGGACCTTCTGGTACCGCTCCAACAGTTTGTCCGCATCGAGATGCGAGGGGTTGGACTTGCGGAAATTGTTCATCGAGTCGATTCCCATCGAGGCCGAACCGTCCGTCAGATCCAGCAGCCAGCCCAGAACCGGGGTCTTGCTGTCCAGACCCTGGCCCGGATGCAGCCGATCCATGACCTTTCGGGCCAGCTCGATGTTGTTCTCGCGCAGATTGTTCTGCTGGCGGGTCTGGGCCAGTTCGGTGCTCATCCGAGCCCGCAGGCGGCGGATGGTCAACAGGGGCAGGTCGACGTCGGGACCATCCTGCTGGGGCAGCTTCTCCAAAAACTCCCGGCAACGCTGGGTCCAGTCCAGCAAGCGGTTGTCCAGCGTCTGGTCGCGCATCTGGGCCAGGGGCATGACGATGTTCTCGGTGATCCTGTCGATCTCGTCGTAGATCTCATCGGTCTGCTTGTCGGCCTGGGCCTGGTCGATCTGCCCTTCGTCGACGGCCAGGTCGATCTCGTTGATCCGGCTGCGGCGGTCCTTCTGTTCTTCCGAAATCTCCGCCAGTTGCTTTTCCACACGCGTCCGCAGCCAGCGGCTGGCCAGCCACCGGGCGGTGTCGTCGTTCAGCGGTTCGGACCAGTCGGTCTCAAGCCACTGGTGGGCTTCCTCGTACCGTTCGAGGGTGGGGTCTTCTTCCCAGCGGGTTCCGGCGAAACTCTGGAGACTCTTGGGCACCAGGTAGAGCACGGCGAAGCTTACGCCGACGATCGCGGCGATCAGGCCCGCCTTGGGCAGTCTCTGGGACATCGGCCGCGGCTGGCCCTTCTCCCGCTTGCCCGTAACCACCAGGTACACGCCTCCGCCGAGAAGACCGGCGAGCAGGAACGTGATCACCGCCACCTGGGCTACGTTACCCCAGTCGACCGTCTTGGAACGGACAGTTTTGCCGAACTCGCCCTTGGCCAGCAGGACGTATTCGGCAAAACCCTTGCTGGTTCGTCCGCCGAGGTGTTCGGCGTCGAGGAAGGCAAAGACCATGCCCTTGCGACGCACCACACCTTCGCCCTCGGCCAGGTGTCGCATCGTGGCCAATGCGATCGCCAGGTTCGAGGCCACCTTCGCCCCGTGGGGCGCTTCGGGGACCGAACTGACCGAGTCGATGGGCACGGAGATCAGCACCGATTCTTCCAGATTGGGAATCGTCAGTCTCTGCCCTGCCCGGAGGGGCAGGACCAGCTTTGACCCTTCGGAACTGTTCGCCTGGACGACCGCCTCTGCCGGCAGGCCGAACTCGGTCGCCAGCCGCGAGAGCAGATCGTTCTCCGCCACTTCGTACGTCTTGTCCTGTCCCGGGATGTCCAGCTTGGTTCCCTTGTCCGGAATCGTGCCGGGCTCGAGCTTGTTCAGCTCGAGCAGTTCATCCAGCGAAACGCCGTGCTGGAGGGCGATACGCTCCAGCAGTTCGTCCTGGCCGACGGTGTATCGAACCGGTTCGGTCGGTGGGAGGTAGGCGAACAGGCTGCGGAAGGGTCTTTCTTCGTAGACGTTGCCCCCCCGGAGCTTGCAGGACTTGCCCGGCAGGATCTTCGTCGGATCGGCCGGGTCGCGCTGCATGGCGAACTGCTTGAGCTTCTCGCCCTGCTCGGCGGTAACGTAGAAGCGCGGCATGGGTACGGGGGTGTTGCAAAACCAGTTCTCAGCCGTCCTGCGGGTGAGGATGTCTCCCTCGATGGCGATTGCAGCCTTGGCACCCAGCGAGAAGAGCCGATCCCACGCCCTGCCGGCCTCGAAGTCCATCAGGACGATCGCGCCGGTCAAGTCCAGGCCCCGCAGTTCCTTCCAGTCGCCCTTTCCGACGTAGATCAGCGGGCCGGTGAACCCCTCAGCCGGGGCCAGCGTCGGTAGCGCGCCGTTCGGCCAGAAGGGAAGCACCTCGAACTGCCGGCCTTCGACTTCCAGCAGCGAGCCCTGCTTCCACGAGGGGATCTGCTCTGCCTGTTCGGACAGTTCGACGGCGACGGGCACGGGCACGTTGCCCATGTAGGTCCCGATCGGCTCGACGCCCGGGGTCTGGGCGATTTGATCCATCAGGTACCGGTGGATCGGGGCGTAGCCTTCCTCGTCGTGCTGCCGGGCCCCGATGAACAGCGAACCGAGCGAGAGGATCTTCTCGGTCTGGGCCCGCAGACTCTCGGGTCGAGTTACCTGGGCGATCTGCTCCAGCGAGCCGGTTTCCATGACGCGCAGGCCTTCCAGGGCCCGCTTGTCGGCCAGCGAGAGCTTGCGGAACAGTTCCTGGTTTCGTGGACCGGCCTGGGCAACAGCGGCCAGGGCGGCGATTGCGAATATGGCGAGTCGTTTCAACACGACGTCACACTCCTGTGACTATCAGTAAAATTTCGGGGTATACGGATACGTTTCCTGGAACTTCCGCAGCAGGTCACTGGGGTCCTCGGCCGTCTCGGCCATGTAACCTGCGACCAGGTGGACCATGTCCCAGGCGAAGATGCAGAAAATCGACCCGACGACCAAGCCGATAAAGAGCGGCTTGGCCTTTTTATAGGTGTTCATGCCCCCGTACTTGATCACCAGTTTCTTGATCAGCCAGGCAACAAACACGCTGCCCCAGAGCAACGGGGCTTCGATGAAGTTGGTCCCGAAACCCGCTGATCCGCGAACGTAGTTCGACGCCCAGTTGTAGTAGATTCCCATCATCAACAGCAGGTAACCCATCGGGTGCAGCGGGAACCTCAGGAATCGATTCCGCAGGAAGCTCAACAGGCCGAAGACGCCAAAGCCTATACCCATCACTACGAATCGCAGGGTCAGCGGGTTGTCGAATTTCCCCAGCCGCGCCTCGGTCAGAAAGTGCGAGACCCAGAGCGGATACCGCATCGCCAGCCAGGCGTCGTCCGGTGCGTTGCCCTGGGCACTGGGACTGCCGTACGCATCGCCGCCGAAGGCGTGGGTGAAGACCAGGAAGCTGATCATGCCCACCGAGATCGCCACGACAAAGGCGATCAGCGAGGCAATGGCGATCGTCCGCAGCCGGACGCGGTTGCGCCGGGCCAGTTCCATGTTCTCCAAGTGCGTCGAGAGCGAGCGGAACAGCAGCGTCGCCGGCAGGAAGACGATGTGCACATAGGCAGCAAAGGCCTTGGCCCCGGAAATGCCCGTCAGGCCAAAGATTATCGGCGCCTTGGTCATCTCGTAGGAGCTGTGGAATGTCGGCAGGCCTGTCTCGGCCCGGACACGGGCGGCGGCGATGGTCTGGACCATCACGATCGCCGCGAACAGGATCAGCAGCGCCAACGAGGAGACCCCCATGTGCCACAGCAAACCCAGTATCAGCAGGGGCAAGACGACCATGCCCACGAAATTCAGCTTGCGGGGCACGAAGCTGTCTTCCTTGCCCTCGCCCTTGGGCGGAGTGTGCGTGCGGATGCTCTTGATCACCAGGATCAGGGTAAAGCACAGCGCCGCGCCGAGCATCTGCTCGGAGGGGAAGGGAAACAGCTTGCCCGCCGCCCAGCCGACTTCGCCGGCCGGCTTGATCATCGCTTCGGCGATGTTGGTCTTGATCAGCACGCCCAGGACGGTGTAGATGAAGAACATCACCCAGACCGAGAAGGTGATCTCCAGACTGACCAGAAACGCGATACCCACCACGATCGGCGAGAGGATGAAGAAGACCTTGTTCATCTCCTTCATCACCCCTTCCTTGAACCAGTCCTTGGACATGTTCAGCACGGTCACCTTCGGCGACGAGCCCATGTCCCCGAACTGGTAATGGCTGAGGGCCTCCATGGAGATCCACAACGCCCCGATGGCAAAGCCGACCAGGAAGACCGGGCTGAAGGCGAAACTCCGCGGCGGGGAGTCGGTGGCCTCCTCGGCCATCTCCAGGGCACAGTCGTGGCGGATGATATTGTCGGCGATCTCCACCAGCGGAAAGGCCAGGTTCTCCCGCTCGATCCACTTGCGGCGGAAGTATTCCGCCAGGCACATCATCAGCAGGAAGATGGTGACAAACAGGATCCCCCACATGATCATCGGCTGCTTGTAGAGGTGCCACGGCAGCATCTCGGCCGAGTCTTCCAGCGTCTCACTGACGCTGCGTTGGCTCTGTGCGGCGGTCTGCTGCGGCCAGAGCGTCTCGTGGAAGGCCTGGATGTTCATATCCGGTTGGCCTCCCGTTCCGTCCTGGTAGAGCATGGACTTGGTCACCGCCTGCGAACTGCGGAAGGTGAAGCTGACGCGCTTGTCGGTCAACTCCTCATCCGAAAGCTGTCGCAGTTGCTGCTCTTCGTAGGCCGCGAGGTCCATCAGCAGCCTCTGTCGATCGGCCAGGGACAGCTGCCCCATCAGGTTGCGCCAGGTGTCGACCTGGGCTTCGTACTTCTTGGCCAGCTGATTGATTTCCTGGCGTCGCTCGGCGGGCAGGTCCCGCATGAACGCCTCGATCCGCATCAGGGCCGAGTAGTCGACCTGCTTCCAGAATTCGCTCACGCGGCTGAGGGCGAATTCATCGATTCCCCGCAGCTGTTCGCCCAGCGCAGCCAAGGCCTTTTCGGAGGCTTGGATGGCTTGGGCGCGCCGCTGCTGGATCGCCTCGGTCAGCCCGAGTTGCTCGACGTACTGCTTCTGACGCCCCCGCATGAGGTTGTCGATCTGGTCGACCCAGAGTTTGTCCACGGCCGCCAGCAGCGGCTCGGGGGCCTGGCCGGGCGTGAAGTCTGCCTCCTCGATCGGCGTCAAGCCTTTTTCCAGCCGCGTCATCGCGTCGGTGATGGTCTTGAGGGCCATGCGCCGCTGGTTGCGGGCGGCGATGTCGTCCAGGCGGGTGATCACCACGTCCATCTGGTTATAGGCCAGGCCCTCCAGGGTGGGCACTACGGGGAACCAGGCCGGGTCCTGCACCGCGTAGGCGGTCCGGTACGTCGATGTGGCCTGAAAGAGGTACTCGTTGTTGACCACCTGCATGTTCAGGAACATCGGGCGGATGAGGCCCAGGTTCATCACGGGCACGGCCACGGTGAGCATGGCGTAAAGGATAACCAGGTTCGACCGGTCGAGGATGCGGGTCCGTGCGATGAGTTTGATCACCGCCAGGACGATGGCGAAAGAGAGGATCAACCCGATCGCCCAGCCGACGGGCACGCCGGTTTCGATATCCAGATTGACGGTATTCCGCGTCAGGTACTGCGTGGTGGGCACCAGCAGGCAGATCAGTACCAGACCGACGATCATGGTTGCCAGGTGTGACAACTTCATTCTGTTTTCAACCTTCGTGCAGTATAGCGTGACGGAGAGACAAATCGACCGACCGGCGGGCGGGGCCGCAGCGTGGGCGTCAGTCTACAGAACCGATGGAAATCTGCAAATCTTTCCGGGAAACGATCCGTTCGACCGCGCCGGATCGCAGGTAGACAACGCGGTCGGAGACATCGAGCATGCGGTGGTCGTGGGTCGCCGAGACGATCGTAACCCCCTCCTCGGTGCTCAGTTCGCTGAGAAGCTGGACGATCTCGTGGCCGGTCTTGGAATCGAGGTTGCCCGTCGGCTCGTCAGCCAGGATCAGGCTGGGGCTGTTGGCCAGGGAGCGGGCAATGGCCACTCGCTGCTGCTGCCCGCCGGACAGTTCGCCGGGCAGGTGGTCGAATCGCTTGCCCAGACCCACGCGGGTGAGGATGTCCTTGGCCCGCTGCTGGGCCTTGTCTTCCTCGATCCCCAGCAGACGCATGGGTAACATGACGTTGTCCAGCGCGGTGAAGACCTCGATGAGGTTATAATTCTGGAAGATGTAGCCGATGTTGACGCAACGCAGGTACGCCAGCTCTGCCGGCGAGAGATCCTGCAGGTTCCTGCCGCCCAGTAGGACCTCCCCGGCGGTGGGAAAGTCCAACGCACCGACCATGTTGAAAAACGTCGTCTTGCCCGAGCCGCTCGGGCCCATCAGCGAGACATACTCGCCCTGCTTGATCGAAAGGTCAATGCCTTTCAACGCGTAGACGACCGTGTCACCGGTCTTGTAGGCCCGTTCTACGTTCTTCGCCTCGATAAGGATATCGCCGTGCGCCATTGCACTCCCAGCCGGTTGGTGTTGTGGCGGAATCTTCCTGCAGTTTCAATGACAGCCTCGGGTGTCGGGGTCTGCGGATCATCCTGGCGGCACCGTCGGCATGCAAGCAACTCGGCCGGTCACCACAAGGGGTCTGCTCTGGGCCGATGCAGGTAGAACACGCATTATGGTCAATCAGACCGATTTGGCAAAGTAAAATCCCCCACACCCGCAGGCAAACCTCGCCAAAACCGGGCCCGCTGGTCGATCCAACGGGCCCGGGCACTGTTTCTCAACTGCAGGCGACCTCGACCGGGACAAAAACCCGTTACTGGCGAGGCGAGATGCGAAGCTGCATGTCCAGCGTGCCCTCGCCGCGGCTGACCTTGATAATCGGCCACTGGCCGCTGCCTTCCGCGGCGGCCTTGAGGCTCGGTTCGAGCAGTTTCTGGAAGTCTTCGACCTGGGTCACCGGCTGGCCGTTGACCTGGGTAATCACGTCGCCGGCGCGCAGGCCGGCCTGGGCGGCGTCGCTGTTCTCGCCCACGCCCAGAACCACCAGCCCTTCGACCGCTGTGGGGTCCATGTCGGTCTCCAGCGGGACACGCTGACGGACCATCATCCCCAGCACGCGGTTGACGTAGCGAGGCGCGTCGGACGGCGTGGCCGGCAGGGGCTCGGTCTTGACGGTCACCTGGATCGGCTTGCGACTGCGCAGGACGGTCAGATTCACTTCCGTCCCGGCCGACAGGCGGGTGATCTGGCGGACGAAGTTCTGACGCGTCAACGCCGCATTGGCCAGAACCTCCAGGGGCTGGCCGTTGTACTGGGTGATCACGTCGCCGCTTTTGAGCCCTGCCTTGTCACCGACGTAGCCGGGGACGACCGATTCGATCTTGACGACCTGATCCGGTTCCTCCACGCCGAAGACCTCGGCCATCTCCTCGGAGACGCCCGCGAACTGTCCCACGCCGATCCAACTGGGCCTGGAGGCCTGGCCACCGGTGGGGATATTGCTCAGCACCGCGGCGAATTCCTCGACGGGCCAGAAGAAGACCGTCTTGTCCACGCCCATCAGGCGAATGCCCACCGGCCCCCGCTGGGTCGAAGTCTGGTACGCCATGAACAGCTGTCGCCCGACCAGCCCGACGACCTTGCCGTCAGTGGTCAGCACCGGAGAGCAGGCCCCGGTCAGCGTCCCGCCGGTGACCTGGATCAGCCGATCCGGCAGGCGAAGATTCGAGGATACGTAGGCCACGCCCAGGTACGACGGGAAGCCCGCCATCGAGGTCATCAGTCCGGCCGAAACCACCTGCTGGCCCGGATCGAGCTGGCTGGTCTTCTTGAAAGAGATCGCCTTGGCGCCGTGGGCTTGCTTGGCCTTGACGAAGCCCAGCTGGGTGGCAGAATCGATCCCGAGGAACTCGGCGTCGACCCGGTTGCCCTCGCGACTGGGCAGGATGAGCTTGCACTCTTTGATGTCGCTGGCCTTAAGCCCTGCCGGCAGGGACATCGTCATGAAGATTCCCTGCTGGGCGTCGATGCAGACGGCCTGGCCGCCGAAGGTTCGCTGGCCCAGCTCATTTTCCATGGAGACAGCCACGATGGCCAGCGACTCGACCGCCTGCTGGGCCAGGGCGAGGGCATCGGAGGTCTCATCGGCCAGAACAGGACAGGCCGCGATGGCCATTGCCAGGATACATACGGAAATGCGATTCATCTTTTCACCTCGTCTGGACAAAATAAGATCTGGGCCAGGCGCCGGGTCCTTCCAGTCGCCCCTGCAGATTCAAACCGCCCCGGGCTCCGGGTGCAAATGAAATCCTGCACGCAGGATACAGCTTCACACAAAGTCCACCGGGCAGCAACAAAGCGGATGGGTCGGTGCAGGCGAAGGTGGGCTCCGCCCCGTCCGGGAGTCTGGACCGGACCTATCAGCGGCGCCGGCGGATCAGGGCCAGCGCCCCCATGCCCAGCAGGCCGAGCATGCCCGGCTCGGGGATCAGCACCGCATACGGGTCCGTCCCGCCGGAGACCGACAGCATCGCCGGTGCGCCCACGGGATCGGATGTCAAAATCAGCGACCCGTCGGGCCCGACAGTAACCTGGCCCAGAACCGAATCCAGCCCGGTATCGTAGATGTACATCGCCCCGTCGATATCGACCGCGTAGGGAAGGCTGTACTGGCGGGCCTGGGTGACCCCCGTCTGGTCGATGGCCAGATTCGCCCCACCGAAAATCGCGTAGGCGTCGACCACGCCAGCCACGGTCAGGTCATTGGCGACGATCAGGTCCTGGTCGACCGTCAGCATGACGTCGGAACCGACCTCGACGCGGCCGGCAAAAACCAGATCCTGCACCTGGGCCGAGTGAACGCCGGCCAGGTCGGGATTGTCCAGGTAGATCCGGTGGTTGATGATCTCGCTGGCGCTGCTGGAGCTGAAGTCGCCGTTTTCGGGGCTGTCCGCCGGGGCCGGAAGGTCCTCCGGCGCCGGCAGCAGCGCGTTCAGCGTGCTGTCGGAGGTCACCTCCAACGACCCGCCGGTACTACCGTTGAAATCCCACGTGCCCGTGGCCGCCCGAATCCGGGCTGCGAAGCTTTCGCCCTGCGGCTCGACGGTGACATTCTCCAGACCAATCCCGGTAATCACGCTGCTGCTGATTCCCGGGTAGACCGTACTGTCGAGGTTGTACGGAGGCTGCGAACCGTGCATGTTCATCCCGGGGACCGGACCGACCTCGCGGATCACATAAAAGCCTTTCTGGAAGACCGTGTCGCCCGAGGTCTCGGTGTATTCCGGAAGCAGGAACTCGGCCGTCTCGACCGTGATCCCGTTGCCGATGACGTTCAGTTCGATCGCCTGAAGGCCCGCGGTCAGGTTCAGCGGGTCATCCAGGCTTAAATAAACGTCCCAGGTTTTGGCGGCGACATTCACCTCCAGCTCCAGGTCGATCGTCACGGGGATGAGATTTTCGCTTTCCTGACCGCCCGCCTTCGGAGCCAAGCCACCCGCAACTGTCATCAGGACCAGAACAAACGCTCCGAACTTCATAATACTACCCTCAGGGCGGATAGAGGCAACGGACAAGATTTGAACCTCCGGGTTCCAGAATCCCATTATACAGCCATCCCCTCCCGGATCAATGCGGGAAATGGCGAATCGGCCGGCTGGGCCGACCTGCCGTCAGGGCTGTTGTCGCTTCAGACGCAGGACGAAGCGGGCGCCGGGCTTGTGCTTCTCGTCCAGCAGCAGTTCGCCTCCCATGTTCCGGGCCAATCGGCGCGACAGGGCCAGACCCAACCCGATGCCCGGTGCTGAATGGGCCGCCTGCTGGGCCGACTTGCCGAACGGACGGAATATCTGCTTCCGCTGGCCCGCCGGGACCCCCTTGCCCCTGTCCTCGACCGCCAGCTCGATCCAGCCATCGACGCTCCTGGCCCGCAGCCGGACCGGACAGCCCTCCGGGCCCGAAGCGTACTTGCACGCATTGTCGACCAGGTTCAGCAGGATCTGCTCGACGGCCGAGACGTCCGCCAGGGCAATCTGCCCGCCGACGCAACTGTCGACCTCCAGCTGCAGCCCCGCCTGTCCGAGCCTGCTCTCCAGCCGCTCGCGGACCTGGTCGACCAGTTGTTCTGCCTCGACCGTCTCCAACTGGGCCCGCCTGCGGGGACCGGTCAGCCTCGCAAAGGCCAGCACGTTCTCGACCAGGTGGCTGAGCCGGTCCGCCTGGTCGCGCAGCCTGTGGAGATACCCCGCCCGCTTGTCCGGGTCGCGGATCATCCCGTCGGCGAGCATGTCCGAGTACAGCCGGAACGTCGTCAGGGGCGTGCGCATCTCGTGCGTGACGGCCGAGACGAACGCCCCGCGCCTCCGGGAGAGGCTGACGGCCTGGGCCAGGACAATCCCCACCGCCGTCGAGCCGAGGATCACGCAGATCCAGGCGACCAGCAGTGCGTAGCGCACGGCCGACCAGTGCTGGATATCCGCGGCGGCGATCGGGCCTGACAGCAGCTGAACCGGCAGGGACGCCAGTTGCGTGCCCTCGTCGGCTGGGGCGTCCTGGCCGGTGACGATGGGCCTGAGGTCCGCATCGGGCAGCAGGTCGCCGATCTGGCTGAGCAACCAGGGTTTGAGGTTGTCCCAGTCCAGCCAGCAGCCCTGGACGACTTCGGCCTGGGCGAACTTGACCCGCCGGGCCATCACCAGCACGGGCCCGACCCAGAGGCGGCGGAACGGCCCCCGCGCCGGGCCTGCCGATTCCAGCCCCATCGGCTCGCGAATCTGGAGGTTGTTGTTCGAGGCCCACATCCGCGCATCGTATTCGCTGCGGGACAAGCCCTTGCCCTGCGGACGCTGCTCGGACTGGGCCTGCTGGGCCTGCGGGGGATCTTCGTAGTCCCGCCCGCCGCTGCGCCGGTCGGGCTGGTATGTCGCCAGCGAGTCCGGAACGGGATCAGGCACGGCCTGGGGCAGGCGTCCGGAGAGGGTCTCGGCCCGCAGCACGGCCGTCAGTTCCTCCAGCCTTCTGGCGGAGGCGACGATGCGGGGCCCAAGGTCGTATCGACGCTCGACTTCGTCGCGTCCGTTGCCGGTGGGCACTTCCGGGCTGGTGATCTGCCCGTCGGGCTCGATCTGAAAGTGGAGGCGGATCCACGGCGACTCGAAGAACAGCAGGTGCGAGGGGATCAGCACCTCGTCCCGGGCGATCTGGGCGTACGTGCGCGTGTAGGCCACCCGGGCCGGGTAAAAAGCCTGGTAGACGTAGTGGGGACGCGCACTTTCCTGGAGGATCAGAGGCTGGGCGGCCGAGTCCAGCCGCCACAGCGCCAGGCGGACCTTCTGCTGGTGTCGTGTCTGCTGATCGGCCTCGATGCGCGTCCGCTCCAGGTCCAGCGCCAGCAGGCTGACCCAGCCCATCGCGACAAAGACGATCAGCAGGCAAAGGGCGAATACGGGCCAGATGTAGCGATGGCGTCTCAAGCGGTCTCCTGTGTCACCGCCCACATGTAGCCCTTGCCGCGCACGGTCAGCAGCAGTTGCGGGCAGTTGGACGGGTCGCGCAGCTTCTCCCGCAGCCGCGCGATATGCATGTCGATCGTGCGGGTATCGACCCCATTGGGGCTGATCCGCCAGACGCGTGAGAGGATCTCACCCCGCGCCACGGCCCGGCCGGCGTTGACGACCAGGTACCGCAGCAGCTCCGATTCACGCTCGGAGAGGCTGTTGCGTTGGCCGTCTTCGAAGCTCAGCTCGCGCCGGTTCAGGTCGGCCTGGCCGCCGGGGAAGCTGAACTGTTTCAGGTCGGTGGGCCTCTCGGGGCTGCGGCGCAGCACGGCCTCGATCCGCGCCATCAACTCCCGGACGCTGAAGGGCTTGACCACGTAATCATCGGCCCCGAGGCGCAGACCCGTGATCCGGTCGCTTTCCTCGCCCTTGGCCGTCAGGCAGATCACCGGCAGGGTCGGCCGACTCAGCCGCACCTGGCGGAGGATCTCCAGCCCGTCGATTTCCGGCAGGATCAGATCCAGCAGAATCAGCTCGCACTCGCACGTCAGGGCCCGCTCCAGGCCCGCCTTGCCGTCGGCGGCTTCGATCGTCCGATAGCCGGCGAAGTCCAGCGCGTCGACCATGCCTTCCCGGATCGCCGGGTCGTCCTCGATTACCAGCACACTCCTGCGATCCATCCAATCACTCTCCCTGCCCATCTGTGGATTCGAGTTTGAGACTCCTGCTGTTCTCAAAGGCGGCATCCAGCAGGTCGGGCGTCAGCGACTGCGGCTGATCGATAATCAGCACGTTCTGCTGCTTGTCGTTCTGCAGGATCAGGTCGCCGGAAAGGGCCATGGCCGAGGCCCTGCCCTGACCGGCCATCTGCTGGACCATCTGCCAATACGCCTCGCTGCCGCGCAGGATGATCTGCTCGGGCCTGCTGAGCCCCTCTGCCAGGGCCCGCGAATCGACCCAGGCCGAGCCGAACCGGAACATCGCCAGGTCGTTGACCGGCTGGACCCCGGCCGGGGCGACGGTGTTGAAAAGCCCGTCGACGTAGTTGTTCCGCGGGTTCAGCGTCTTCTGCCGCGAGAGGTTCTCCTGGTTGATCACCTGTACCGTGCCCGACTGGCCCACGCGGTTATCCCGGAGCATGCGCAGGAAGTTCTGCTCGGCCTGGTCGGCGATGGCCTGCCGCGCAGCGGGGTTGATCCGGTCATCGGCCAGGAATTGTGTGTACTCGGTAATCGCCCCGAAGCGCAGAGAAAGGCGGACGATCTCGTCCAGCATCCGCCGGGTCTGGGGGTCGGATTCCTCCTGCCCGGCGGGTTTGGCCAGGCGGAACTTGCCCGGCTCCAGCGCCTGGGCCTGTCGGAGGCGCCCCAGCAGATCGGCGATCCGCCGGCGCGACCAGATCCGCGCGACGAACCCGTCGGCCACGTCGGCCCGGACGTCGAAGCTTCGTGTGAATGTCACGTCCTTGCCTGCGAGTCGGGCCAGGATAGTCAGGTCCAGCGGCTTGTCGCCGCGGTAGCGTCCGGCGATCACCACCGGCTGATCGACCGGCAGGTCCACCGGCCCGGCCGGCAGGAGTTGGTAGATCCGTTCATCCTCAGCCCGGACCTGCACCTGCGAGATCGCTGGAGGCTGGATTCCCTCGTAGAACGGCTGGACGGAGGGTTTCCACTGATCCTGCTTGAGCTGGTTCTGTCGGGTCAGGAAGATCGCCCTGCCCCGGTGGGCCCGTGCCAGGCTGTCCAGCAGGGCTGCGTTGACTTCATCCCCCAGCGCCAGCGGGTAGACTCGCCTGCCGGCGTGGTTGGCCTGGGAGAGCGACTCGACGATCCGGCTCTCGTCGAGGATGCCCTGGCTGGGCACGCCATCGGTGATCATCAGGACCGCCGCGACGCCTGCGTCGGATTTCGGCTGGGCCATTGCAGCGGCCAGGGCAGCCTGGAAGTTCGTGCCGCCCTCGCTCTTGAGGGTCTGGAGGTAGGCTCGGGCGCGCTCGCGGTTGGCATCGGTGGCGGCCAGGGGCTTGCTGGAAAGCTGGCTGACGGTGTTGGCGTAGTCGATGATGTTGAAGGAGTCTTCCGGCCCCAGTTGCCCCAGCACGTCCAGGGCCATCCGGCGGGACAGGTCCAGCCCGCCGCTGACGGTGCTTCCCGAGCGGTCGAGCACGAGCGTGACCTCCCGGGTCTTGCTGCGTTGGGCGGCCAGTTCGGGCCCCGCTGCCAGGACCAGCAGGAAGTGTCCGTCCTGTCCGTCCTGGCGATAGGTATAGAGCGTCGCGGCCAGGCCCTGGTCGTCGGGCCCGATCGGAAGGACGCTCAGTTGGACCGTCCCCGGCGTGTTGGCTGATCCGGCGGCCAGGCGGACCAGCAGGCGGTCCGGGGCGATGCGCACGTAGTAGGTTTCGTGCGTCGGGCTGTAGACGCCCCCGATCGCCGAGTCGGACCGGACGTCGGCCTCCAGGGCAAGCGGCACGCCGTTGGACAGCAGCCCGCTTCGGGGCAGGAGGTAATCCAGCCGCCCGGGTGCCTGGACGAGCGGCTGCTGGTAGCTCAGCAGGACGTTGCGGCGACTCTGGCCGGGCATGTCCATGGTGGCGCTGAGGACGGCCTGGGCGGGCAGGAACTCGGTCGAGAGCTGCTGGGCCCGTCCGTCGATCTCCTGGCGGACCAGCGTCTGCCAGCGGTCCGAGGCGATGGCTTGGGCCTGCTTGCGGATCCCGGCCTGGCCCTGCTGCTGCTCGTCGGCCAGTCTGGCTTCGGACGGGATCAACCCCAGCACGCGGACCGGGAACGAATCGGCAGACGGGTTGGACAGGCCGAAGAGCAGCTCGGTCCGCGCCGCTTTTCCGGCGATCTGCACTCGCCCGTGGAGCGACTCGACCATCACCGGGCCGGGCTGGCTGGAGACCGGCGCGGCCACCGACTGGCCCATCAGCAGCAGCGGCGGCTGGGCCTGGTTGTAATCGGCCCGGACTTCCTTGGCCGCCGGCTGCGGCGAGAGGCTGGACTTGATGTCTTCTGCCGCCTGCTCGGCGAGGTCCGGCGCACCGGCTCGGGCTACATCGGCCGCCAGGGCAACAGCCGGCAGGCAGATCAGCAGAAGGCTCGACGTGTGTTTCATGTTCGGCTCACAGAGCAGGGGGTTGTCATCCTGTATATCATACAGTGTTTCGACACCCGGGGCCCTGTCAACTGCGCAACTTGCATGTAACAACCGCCCGGGGGGCTCAGTCCACCCGTATCCCCTGCTGCTGCAGCCAGATCTTCAGGTCTCCCATCTCGCTTTCGAACATGTCGTTGTCGTACTCGCCTTCCAGGCGTTGGATCAACTCGGCCAGTTCGGGTTTTTCGGCGATGACCTCGTTGACCCGCCGCTCGAAGACGTCGCTGATTCTGCGGAATTCCTCGAAGTCCACCTCCAGCTGCAGCAAAGCCGCCAGCTTCCGCGAGACGCCCTCGATGCTTCGCGGGTTGGGCCCCTGAATGTAGGCAGGGATCTCAGCGACCAGCGAGGCCATGTCGATCTGCCTGTCTCCGCAGAGGCAGGTCAGGTAGGTGATGAAGCTGGCCGGGCCCTGGTAGTCCGACCACCGCAGGCCCAGATCCTCCAGGCGGTCCCTGAACGACCGGGTCGAGACGCTGGCCCGGATCCGCGGGTCGCGCGTGTGGGGCACGACCCCGGAGACCGACCCGACAAAGAAGATCCGCCCGACATCGAAGGTCTCGACGACCTCGAAGAAGCAGTCGGCGAACTGCCGCCAGTGGAAGTTGGGCTCCTTGCCCTCGAAGAAGACGACACCGGCATGGGGGGCCACGAAAAACAGGTTCTCCGGATGGTCGAACTGCTGGATCAGGCCGTCCTTGATCTCCACGTGAGGCCGGAACATGGCGCTGACTTCCATCGATCCGGGGAAGTTGTAGATGTAGAACATGTCCGGTTCGATCCGTCCGGCCTGGTCGGCCTGGAGCTGCTGGCGGAGGTACTCGACGACCCCGATCGAAACGTTGCCCCCGTTCATCCATCCGCTCAGACCCATCAGGAGGGTCGCACCGGAGGTCCGGGCTGTCGGCTGGGTCAACTGCAGGCAAGATCGCGACATTGTCTCGACTCTTTCCGCCCGGGGGCAACCGGGCTGTCTCTAAGGGCAGGGCTGTTTCAGTATTCTATTGTACGACGCGGGGCCGAGGGACGACCAACTGACAAAACCGGACAGAATATCGGACAAATCCTTTTGAGAAATAATCTTACCTACGCGAACATCCCCGGATCCAGCTCGTATAATACCCTGACAAAGGCTCCTCCTTCCTTTGTCTAATGCCCACCCAGAGGTCTCCCTCCGCCTCTGGAAAGGACCTGCCCCGGCAGCTCGCCCGAGTTGGCGGGGCAGGTTCGGTTAGTGCCCGCAGGCGGTTTAGCATCATCGACACTTTTTCGGATCAACAGGAAACCTTCTTGCCCCCTGCGACGTATAGAACGGTGGCAAGGGCTCCCACTTCCCTTGTCACTGCCCAGCCGGAGGACTCCCTCCTTCCTCCGGCAAACTGGTGCTCCGGACAGTTTCCCCCTGGCTGTCCGGGGCACTGATTTTTTTGAGAATCTTCCCTGCGGCGGGAACAGTTCGCCCCGCCCTGCCGTTTGAATAAAAGATAGGATAAATCAAGATCTGCCCAATCCAGAGGTCTCTTCCCGCCTCTGGACCAGATGCCCCGCCGGGTCTCCCCCTGTCCGGTGGGGCATCACTCTTTTCCTGCTTGTCTGCCCCGTCGATGCGCAGTTGACATTCCCGCCGCCGGCGATACCGTAGGAACCGGGCCGAGAGGTTTGACCCCGAACCGGAAAAGGACTATGGAACCGCTGAATATCGGCATCGTCGGCTGCGGCGTGATCGCCCCGACCCACGCAGATGCCTTCGCAAGAGAAGAGAATGTCAAGCTCGCCTGGGCGTGCGACCTGATCGAAGACCGCTGCCGGGCCCTGGCAGGGAAGTTCGACATCGCCCGGACGACAACCGACTTCCGGGAAATGCTCGACGACGACAGGCTCGACGCCATCAGCGTCTGCACCGACCACGCCAGCCACTCGGAGATTTGCCGCTCCGCCCTGGCCGCCGGAAAGCACGTGCTCTGCGAGAAAGCCCTGGCCGCTTCGACCGACCAGTTGGAGTCGATGATCCAGGCCGGCCGCCAGAATGGCGAACTGATCTTCTCGGGCATCTTCCAGCACCGGTTCAACCGCGTTTATCAGCTGCTGAAAGAGCGGATCGACCAAGGGTTGTTCGGCAAGATTCTCACCGCCGGCGTCCGAATGCACTGCTACCGTTCGGACAACTACTATCGCGCCGACCAGTGGAGAGGCACGTGGGCGGGCGAAGGCGGCTCGGTGCTGATCAACCAGGCGATCCACATGATCGACATCCTGGCCTGGGTGCTCGGCGGGGTCGACGAGGTCTGCGCGACCTACACCAACCGCACGCACACCGAATCGATTGAAACCGAAGATACCGCCGTGGCCATCCTGCGCCTGTCCAACAGCGCACTGGGCACGATCAAGGCGACCTGCTCATCGCACCTGAACTGGAATCCGGTGGTGGGCATCCACGGCACGGACGGGATCATCGAATTGCGCGACGGCGTGGTGACCCTGCTGGACATGCGCAACAAGCAGGTCGAGGCAGAGCTCCAGCAGCAGTTGCTCCACGCCGACCAGCCCGACCCGGATTCACCCGGGAAGGTCTACTACGGCGGGCACCACCGCATGCAGATCCGCGACTTCGTCGAGGCCATCCGACAGAATCGCCCGCCGTTCGTCCCGGCCGAGGCGGCCCGTCACGCCGTGGACATCGTGCTCGGAACGTACCAGTCGCACAACAGCGGCACGTGGGTCAAGCTGCCCCGGCCGGTCAGTTGTCCCGGCTGAGCACCAGCACGGCGTAGGCAGAGGCGATATCCCGCCCCCACACGCCCTCCCATCCGCCGTCGGGCATCTGGCGAGCCAGCAGTTCGGCGCGAACGCGTTTGGACAGGTCCACCCCGCCGAGGCTGCCCCGTCCGGTCAGATCTTCCATCCGCCCCAGGGCCAGGAAGTAGTAATACATCAGGCGGTTCTGCGAGAGGGATTCGGGCATCTGCTTTTCCAGCCATGCTGCGCCGCGATCGATCGCCGCCTGGGCGGTCCGGTCGGGTCCGAGCTTGTCCATACACAGCGCCAAAGTCGCGATCGCGGCGGTGGTCATCGTCTCGGTCGAGGGGGTCCCCGAGCGGCTGTAGGGCCAGCCGCCGTCGCGGTTCTGAACCTTCAGCCAGTAGTTCATCACCATCTTCCAGTAGGCGGCGGGCACTTCGATGTTGTTCTCCCTGGCCCGCTCGACGCCCATGACGGCGTAGTGGCTGTTGGACTGGTCGCCCAGCACGGCCGGGTCGTCGGTCTGGTAACTGTACGATCCTTCCTTCGTGCCCCGGGTCAACGCGCGGATGTCCCGCCCCAGCAGGGGCTGGTACTTGGCCTTGTCGAGCTTGGCGGCCTCGGCCCAGACGTTGGCGCGAATGGCCAGGGTGTAGGTCATGTTGGTCTCCAGCCCGGCCAGGTAGTTCAACGCGCGGCTGAGGTTGGGGTTGTCCAACTCCACGCCGCTTGCCAGCATGGCCCAACTGGCCAGCGCCGTTGACCCGCCGGGGAACTGCGAGCCGTCGTCCGGCCAGGACCCATCGCGCTGCTGGCGCGCCCAGAGCCAACTGCGGCCGTTGGTCACCGCCGCCGTGGTCGCCTGCTCGCCGACCGTCCGACCGCCCTGCCCGTCGCAACCGACCAGGAAGCACACAAGAAACATCACCAATCCCAGACTCATCCACTGTCGTTGCATCGCTGTTCTCCCGGTTGATTTCCCATCGGTCCCAGCTGCTGACGGGCCGTCCCGGCAAAGCTGTCTGACATAGTGTATGCATGCGCGGGCATCTCTTGTCCAGTCCGGAGACGAACAAATGCAGCTTTTTGCCAATTCCGCCCGAAAAGCCCAGCCCCGCGATCCGATGTAAAACCGGGACCCGCCGGGCCCGCAGAGACGTTGCATCCGCCAGAGAAAGGCAGCCGATTGTGACTACCGATACACAAGACCAGATGGCACTGGATTCCTCTCAGCAGGCCGTCGACGCCGAAGCCGCCCGGCAGGCCGCAGCCGCCGCACGGGCAGAGGAAGAACTCGCCGCCGCAGCCGCCGCCATCGAGGCCCAGCAATCGCCCGATTCCGTCGCAGACCCGCAAGGCAGCGTCGACGACATCCTGGCCCGGAAAAAGGCCTCCGCTCAGCCCTCCCCGCCTCCCGACGCCCCGGCCAGCGACGATGACATCGACGCGCTGATCGCCAAACGCGCCGCAGAAAAGGCCTCCGCCCAGCAGGCCGCCACCAAACAAGCTCCCGCAGAACCCCAACCCGAGGCAGAAATGACCGAACAGGACGCCATCGACCAACTCCTGGCCGCAAAGGCTGCCGCCAAACAAGCCCAGTCAGAGGACCCCGCCCCGGCAGCCGTAGAAGAACCCCCCGCGGACGCCAACGCCCCGGCCAGCGAAGAGGACATCGACGCTCTGATCGCCAAACGCGCCGCAGAAAAGGCCGCCGCGCAACAGGCTGAACCACCCGAGGCACAAGCCCCCGCCCAGCCCGAAGTCGAGGCTCCCGCACAGGCAGAAGAGCCCGCAGCCCAAGTGCCTGTCGCCCAGGAACCCGCCGCAGAAGAGACCCCAGCCGAGCAGACCCCCGAGCAACCTGTCGCCGAAGCGCCCGCAGCCGAACAACCCGCAGCCCAGGAGCCCGCCGCCGAGGAACCGGTGGCAGATGAACCTGCCGCCGAACCAGTTGCCCAGGCCCCTGCCCAACCGCAGCCTGTCGAGCAGCCCCAGCCCGCCCCTGCCCCCGCTGCCGCCCCAACCGGTGGCGATGGCAGCTTCGTCGGGCCCATCATCCAACTGCTGCAGGATCGCAAGGCCCAGCTGGAGGCAGCGACCTACCAGGCCAACAAATCCGCCGACTCCCTCCAGCAACAGTGGGAGAACTTCCAGGCCCTCCAGCAGCAGGTGGCCGCACTGCAGGATGCCTTCCGCGCCGATTGCCAGACCGCCCTGGCCCAGGCGAACCTCGCCTCGATTGGCTGATTGGTATAGATCATCGTTTGCTCTCTCCTCAGGCCCGGCCGGGCCTTGCTCATCCCGGTCGGGCACGCTTTTGCGCCTACGAACCGGGCAAATTCCCGCTGTGCCGTTGCAACCGCCGCGCCGATTGCTACCATACGCCCATGGCCAAATCCACCGACAAGCAATCGATGACATACAAGGACTCCGGCGTCGATATCGAGGCCGGCGAGCAGATGGTCCAGAAGATCCGCCCGATGGTCGAATCGACCTTCGGCCCGCGGGTGATGCAGCAGTACGGAGGCTTCGCCGGGCTGTTCCGCCTGGACTACAACGAGAAACTCTTCAAGAAGAACTACTCCGAGCCCGTGCTGATCGGCTGCACCGACGGCGTGGGCACGAAGACCAAGGTCGCCCTGATGCTCAACCGCCTGGACACGGTGGGCATCGACTGCGTGGCGATGAACGTCAACGACCTGATCTGCTGCGGCGGCGAGCCATTGTTCTTCCTGGACTACATCGGGACCGGCAAGCTGGGCCCCGAACGCATGGCCGAACTGGTCAAGGGCGTCTCCGAAGGGTGCATCCAGGCCGGCGCCGCCCTGCTGGGCGGAGAGACCGCCGAGATGCCCGACGTCTACACCGGCGAGGATTTCGACCTGGCCGGATTTGCCGTCGGCGTCGTCGAACGTGACCGCATCATCGACGGGTCCAACGTCGAGCCCGGCGACGCGGTGATCGCCCTGGCCTCCGACGGGCTGCACTCCAATGGGTACGGCCTGGCGCGGAAGGTGCTTTTCGACCGGGCCGGCTACAGCCCCGACGACGCCCCGCCGGAACTGCTGGGCGCCTCGGTGGGCCAGACCCTGCTGACCCCCACCCGCATCTACGTCCGCCCGGTCCTGCAGGCCTTGGGCGCCTACACCGTCAAGAAGGTCGTAAAGAGCCTCGCCCACATCACCGGCGGCGGCCTGCCGGGCAACCTCGTCCGGAACTTCCCCGACGGGTTGACCGTGCGGATCAAGGCTGACAGCTGGCCCATCCCGCCGATCTTCAAGCTCATCGCCAAGAAAGGCCCCGTCGACGACGTCGAGATGACCCGCACCTTCAATATGGGCGTGGGCTTCTGCATGGTCGTCGCCCCGGCCTTCGCCTCGGCGATCATGAACCGCCTGCGACGCATGGGCGAACGATGCTGGCTTCTTGGCAAGGTCGTAAAGGGCGGCCCCGAGCTCCGCTGGACGTAACGTACCGACAGCAACTCTTCACCTGAGAAC
>JBKHDI010000010.1:0-74689 GCA_046541415.1 Phycisphaerae bacterium
GGCCGACCCCCCACGTACCGGTGCCCCGGGTTCGCGGTAAGCGAGGCCGACCTGCGGTAAATGGTGCCCTGGTTCACGGGGAGCGAGGCCGACCTGCAGGCAATGGTGCCCTGGTTCACGGGGAGCGAGGCCGTCAGGCCGAGATCACCGTAACCAGGCCGAATCCGAACGGCCCGTCGCGCGGTGTTACGCCTTGCCTGCCGCGTCGTAGCCGTCAGGCGAAGACGGGCGGCGTGAACACCGGCACCATGGTCTTGGCCGATATCACCGTAACCAGGCCGGATGCGAGCCGACCGTCGGACGGGGGTTTCTTGACCGGTGGCGTGGAATGCTGCTAGAATCCGGCTTTGCCCCCGCCACCACTGCGGAGAGAGACATGCAGATTGTCATCAATGGAGAATCCCGCGACGTGCCCGACGGCGTGACGATGAGTCAGCTGCTGGAGCAGATGGACCTCGAACCGCGCCGCGTGGCCGTCGAACGCAACCGCCAGCTGCTGCCCCGAAAGCAGTTCGACCAGGCCGTCCTGGAAGCCGGCGACCAACTGGAAATCGTAACCCTCGTCGGCGGCGGCTGATGCACGCGCCCCTGACGCAGCCTGAAAGAACCCAAACATGGAAACCCGCCCCGCCCCGATCAAGATCGGGAATTACAGCATAGACAACCGCCTGTTCGTCGGAACGGGCAAGTACGCGACGTACGAGCAAATGGCCGAGGCCCTGGACGCCTGCGGCTGTCAGGTGGTCACCGTCGCCGTCCGCCGCGAGCGGATGACCGACGCCGAGGGCCGAAACATCCTGGACTTCCTCGACCCGGACAAGTACATCCTCCTGCCCAACACCGCCGGCTGCTTCTGTGCCGATGACGCCGTCCGCACCGCCCGGCTGGGCCGGGAGCTGCTGGAGGGGCTGGAGAATCCCGGGGCCAACTGGGTCAAGCTGGAGGTCCTGGGCGACAAGAAGACCCTCCTGCCGGACCCGCTGGGCACGCTGGAGGCGTTGGAGACGCTGAAGAAGGAAGGCTTCACCGTCCTGTGCTACACCAGCGACGATCCGATCATGGCCCAGCGCCTCCAGGCGGCCGGGGCCGACGCCGTCATGCCCGCCGGGGCCCCCATCGGCTCGGGCCAGGGCGTGCTGAACCCCTGGAACATCCGCATTATCCTCGAACAGCTCAAGGAAGATGCCCCCGAGTTCCCGATCATCGTCGATGCGGGCGTGGGCACGGCCAGCGATGTAACCGTCGCGATGGAACTCGGTGCCGACGGCGTGCTGCTGAATACGGGCATTGCCGGGGCCAAGGACCCGGTCAAGATGGCCGTGGCCATGCGCCACGCCCTGGAGGCAGGCTTTCTCGCCCGCCAGTCCGGCAGGATCCCGCGGAAGCTCTACGCCACAGCCTCCTCGCCGGTCACCGGCGTGATCGGCACAGAGGACTGAGAACGCCCCTAGATGCGCTTAGCCCATCCGCCGCAACCTGACCAGGAGCAGACCGAGGCCGTCATCGACAGGCCCACACGGATCTGCATCTGGGTGATCCTGCTGGGCCTGGCGAACTTCCTGGCCTACACGCTGATCTACATGTTCATCGGCGGTGAGGCGGTCCACGGCCATGTCGACCAGGTCGGCGACCAGTTGCACTACTACCTCCAGTCGGGCAAGCAGGTCTCGCGCGGCGTGTACATTTACAGCGGCATCCATTCGACGAGCATCTGGCTGACCGTCGCGGCGATCATGCTGGCGATGCTGACGCTGGCCAAGGAGCGGATCGTCTCGTCGATGGCCTCGTCGATCGTCCGCGGACGGACGCTGATTACCATCCTGGCGACGATTATCACGCTGGTGACCGTGTTGATAACCATTTACTTCATCATGACGTTCCTGGACCGGCTGTGGCATCCGCAGGTGGTCCTGCACGCGGGGTCCTGACGTGTCGGCCCACCGATTGAGCGTCGAAGACATCCTCGCGCCCGGCGGGCTTGTCAGCCAGCACCTGCCCGGTTTCGAGCACCGCCCCGAGCAGATGGAGATGGCCCAGGCCGTCGCGCAGTCCTTCGACGATTGCGAGCACCTGCTCGTCGAGGCCGGCACGGGCGTCGGCAAGAGCTTCGCCTACCTCGTCCCTGCCGTGCTGCAGGCAGCTTACGAAAACCGGCGCGTGGTGATCTCCACCTACACCATCGCCCTGCAGGAACAGCTGATCTCCAAGGACCTGCCCCTGCTGGCCGAGGCCCTGCCGCTGCGGTTCTCGGCCGTGCTGGGCAAGGGCAGGGGCAACTACCTGTGCATGCGCCGCATGGCCCAGGTCTGGAAAGGTCGCGACAAGCTGCTCTCCCGCCCGCAGCACCAGCAGCAGTTGGACCAACTGGCTGAATGGGCCATGGACACCGGCACCGGCGACCGGGCGGAGATCGACTTCGACCTGGACTACGCCGTCTGGGAGAAGGTCCGATCCGAGTCTGGCCAGTGTCGCGGGGCCCAATGCAGAAACCGCGGCGACTGCTTCCTCCAGGCAGCCCGGAGGCGCATGGCCAAGGCGGACATCCTGGTGGTCAACCACGCGCTGTTCTTCTCCGACCTGGCGATGACAGCCCCCCAGGCCCAGCTGCTGGGCGATTACGACCTGGCCGTGCTGGACGAGGCCCACACGATCGAACAGGTCGCCAGCAACCACTTCGGCCTGTCGGTGACCTCCTCAGCCGTGCGGTACCTGCTGGATGAACTCTACAACGCCAACACCGACAAGGGCATCCTGGCGCTGATGCAAGCCAAAGAGGCCATCGCCGCGGTCAACCGGGCCAACCAGGCCGCGGCGGAATTCTTCGATGCCCTGGCCGACTACCAGGGCCCGGGCCTGACGTCCAACGGACGCATCCGCCAGCCGGACCTGGTCGAAAACCCCCTTACCGGCGCCCTGAAGGACCTGGCTGGACGCCTGAAGGACCTGCGCCGGGCCATCGAGGAAAAGGACGACGCGATCGACATTCACGGCCTGGAGGGACGGGCGACGGAGATGGCCGACGCGATCGAAATGCTCATCCAGCAGGAAAACGAAGACTTCGCCTACTGGACCGACGCCCGGGAATACCGCCGGACGCGCGTGGTGAGCCTGTCCGCGGCGCCGATCAACGTCTCCAAGATCCTCCGGGCCCAGCTGTTCGAGACCGTCAACTCCGTGGTCCTGACCAGCGCGACCCTGGCCACCGCCCGGGGGGGCAGGCACGGGTTCGACTACGCCCGCCACCGCCTGGGCCTGGAAGACGGAAACGAACTGCACCTTGCCAGCCCCTTCGACTTCCGCCGCCAGGCCAGGCTGCACATCGAGACCCGCCTGGGCGACCCGAACAGTCGACAGTTCGCCGCCGCGGCCACCGAGGCCATCCGCTACTATATCGCCAAGACCCAAGGCCGCTGCTTCGTGCTGTTTACCAGCTACCGCATGCTCTCGCAGGTCGCTTCCCAACTGGCCGACTTCTGCGACACCGAAGGCTACACGCTTCTGGTCCACGACCGCTTCACGTCCCGCTCCCAGTTGCTGCGGCGATTCCGGACCGACCCGGCCCCCGTGCTGCTGGGGACCATGAGCTTCTGGCAGGGCGTGGATGTCGCCGGCGAGGCTCTGAGCAACGTCATCATCACCAAGCTGCCCTTCGCCGTCCCCGACGCCCCGCTGACCGAGGCCCGCATCGACGCCATCCGCGCCGCCGGAGAAAGCCCGTTCGGAGAATACCAGTTGCCCGAGGCGATCATCCTCTTCAAACAGGGGTTCGGGCGGCTCATCCGCAGCCAGTCGGATACCGGCCTGGTCGCCGTGCTGGACCACCGACTGGTGACCAAGCCTTACGGCCGCCAGTTCCTCGGGGCCCTGCCCGACATCGAGATCATCCGCGACGAATTCTGCTCGTCGTGAGGATCAGTCTTCCACCCGGCGCCCGAAGAGGGTCAAGGGCTGGGTGTCGACCAGGTCGACCTCGACATATTGACCCGTAATGGATTCGGGCCCGTCGAAGATAACGATGTGGTCGCCTCTGGTTCGTCCCATCAACTGCATCTGCCCGGGCGGGCTGGTGTCGATATCGGTGCCCGCCAGGCGGCTGGGCCCGGTGACCAGGACCTCGACGCGCCGGCCCACCCATTGGCGGTGGTGTTCCAGGGCGACTTGCTTCTGCACGTCAAGCAGCTCGTTGTTGCGTCGCTTCTTGACGTTTTCGGGCACGTCATCCTTCAACGTCTCTGCCGCCCGGGTTCCCGGCCTGGGCGAGTACTTGAAGACGAAGGAATTCTTGTACCCCGCGTAGCGGATCAGCTCGGCCGATGCTTTGTGGTCCTCCTCCGTCTCGCCCGGGAAGCCCACGATGAAGTCGCCGGCCAGGGCCACGTCGGGGACGATGGACCGGGCGCGGTCGACGAAGTCTTCGTACTCGGCCCGGCTGTAGCGGCGGTTCATCCGGGCCAGGACGGCATCGGAGCCGGACTGGGCGGGACAGTGGATGTAGTGACACAGGTTGGGCAGGTCGCGCATGGCCTGGAGGATGTCGTTGCCGAAATCGGTCGGGTAGCTGGTGACGAACCGCAGTCTTTTCAGGCCATCCAGTTCGGCGACCCGGCCCAGCAGATCGCTGAAGTGGACTGTTGTTTCGCCGGCGACATGGCGGTAGCTGTTGACCGTCTGGCCGAGCAGGGTGATTTCCGTGTGGCCGGCATGGAGGAGCTTCTGCGTCTCGGCCACGATGTCTTCGGGCCTTCGGCTTCGCTCCGGGCCCCGGACGTGGGGAACGATGCAGTAGGTGCAGAATTTGTTGCACCCGCGCATCACGCGGACGTAGGCCTGGCCGGTCGGGTCCCCCGCATCGGGCGTGCGCGACAGGTCCATCCGGTCGATGGCGGCCTCGGCCTGGCTGTCGCGGGCCTGCTTTCGTGTCGGGTCCAGGGCGGTCTGGGCGGCCCCGGCCCGGGCTTGTTCGACCATCTCGGCCAGGCGGTGGATCTGCCCGGGCCCGCAGATCACGTCGACGTGCGGGAAGTCTTCGCGGAGGGTCTCGCCCAGTCGCTGGGCCATGCAGCCGATCACGACGACGGTCCGGTTTTCGCCGGCCTTGCGACGGTGGGCCTCGTCCCACAGGCGGGCGTAGACGCGCTGCTCGGCGTGGTCGCGGACCGAACAGGTGTTGATCATCACCACGTCGGCTTGGTCGATCTCGCCGACCAGCTGGCAGCCCCGGCGCGCAAACTGCCCGCCGACCAGTTCGCTGTCGAGCTGGTTCATCTGGCAGCCGAATGTCTCCAGGTAGATGTTCATGGGATTCCGAAAGAAGCTCAGCGGCGCATCATACCACGACGGGCGGGGCTCTGCGGGAACTTTCGCGCGCCTGCAGGGGTCGGCAGGGGCGGACGTGTCACCGGGCGTCGATGGCGAAGAGCTTGACGTGCTCGTCGCCCCAGGTCGCGTCGCAGCGGAGGCGGATCGCCCGGGTCTCCAGTTCGACATCGATCCGGCGGAGGCGCTGGTAGTTGTCGTCGTCGCCGAAGACCGGCAACCAGTTCCCGCCGGCGTCCCTTGATTCGATGACGAACGACTTGACCAGTTGCCGGGGGACCTTCAGGCGGCGCGGGTCCATCGGGTAGGCGCAGGGCAGGTTCGTGCGCGTGTCGCCGCGCGAGCAGTTGGAGTCGAAGACCAGGCGGATCTGCGAGATCTTCACCGGCCTGTCCCAACTGAGTTGGACCGAGTCCCCGGGCGAGCCCTGCCAGCCGTTGTAGTTCTCGGCGTCGGGCCTGTCGATGCCGTTTCGCAGCGGTTCGGGATCTCCGGCCGTGGCGGTAAGCTCCGCCTGCGTGGTCAGCTGGTACGGCTGGCGGCGGTTGAAAGGCAGGTAGGCGTCATCGTCCATCAACTGCTGCTGGAGTCGGCCGATGTGGTTCTGGCCGACCTGGCGCGGTGTGATTTCTTCGCCGGCGGCGATGGCAGCGGCCGTGCCGATCGCCTGGCCGATTACGGCGCAGGTGGCCATCACACGCGTGGAGCTCAGGGCGGCATGGGTGACGCTGATGGCGCGTCCGCCGCAGAAGAGGTTCTCGATGTTTCGCGAGTAGAGGCATCGATACGGGATGCCGTACGGGCTGGGAGCGGGGTGGAAGATCGTCGGTTCGCCCTTGTACGCCAGCCCGGCCGGATGGTGGTCGTCCATGCTCCAGCCGCCGTAGGCGACGACGTCCTCGAACTTTCCTTCGGCCCGGACGTCGTTCTGCGTAAGGATGTGGTCGCCGACGTAGCGTCGCGACTCGCGTTTGCCCGGCAGCATGCCGAACCAGTCCAGCGACCAGTTCTCCAGGCCCGGTTCGTCCCGGTTCTTGGCCAGGTCCCAGATTCCCAGCAGGTAGCTCAGCAGTTCGTCGCGGATCTGCTCGGCGTCGTGGATGCTGTCGGCCATCCCGCCCAGTTCGATCCACCAGAAGTTCTGCCTCTGGACGCTTCGGCCTCGATGGGGCAGGTCATCATCGGTGAGCTTTTTTGCCCACTGGGGGGCATGGAACTCGACGGGGAAATGGTGTTCTCGCGGCTGGGGCAGCAGGGACAGGCCCATGGTCCGGTTGTCGGCTTGTTCCGGCTCGATATCCTCGTTGAATTCCGACGCGGCCTCCCGGCCGATGCGGAACTCGGCCCCGGAAAGCGGCGCGAGGATGCCGTCACCCGTGCAGTCGGCAAAGAGTTTTGCCCGGACCAGGTGGAACGTTTCGCAGGTCATCTGCCAGGCGCGGACTTTCTCGATGCAATCGCCGTCCATCGTCAGTTCGTTGCAGGTGCAGTTCAGCAGCAGCGTCAGGCCTTCCTGCAGGAGGGCCGCTTCGTAGAGGATCAGGTCCCAGTGTCGCCAGTTGCCCAATTCGTTGCGGCGGAAGTTCTCCAGCAGCAGCTGTTCGATGATACCGCCCTCGCGGTTGTTGCGACCCTTGGCCCCGCCGATCCACATGCGGATTTCGCTGGAGCTGTTTCCCCCCAGTACCGGGCGATCCTGGATCAGCACGACCGAAGCGCCGCGCCGCGCCGCAGCCAGGGCTGCACACAGGCCGGACAAACCCCCGCCGACAACACAGAGGTCCACATCATGTTCGCAGGTACGCATCGAAACTCCGGAGGGTGGGAAAGGCTTGGAGAGAGGATTCTAACAGATTGAACTTTCCAGGCGAGAGAAAGAATCGGCCCGGGCACTCTGCAGCGCCCGGGCCGGGGTCGATTTCTGAACTGTCAGGCCGGTCAGTCGGTCTTCTTTTCGTCGTCTTCGTCGTCTTCGTTGTCTTCGGACTTCTCGTCCTGTTCGGAATCGTCGTTGGACTCGGCTTCCTTATCGGGCGAGGCGTCCTTGGGCTCTTCTGCCGGCTCGGCCTTGTCAGGTTCCTGCTCGGCAGTTTCTGTCTCGGCCGCTTCGGCTGCCCAGTCGAGTTGCTGGTCGAATTCTTCGGTATAGGCTTCGTCCAGGTCGGTCGCGTCGATCTTTCGCCGCAGGAGGCAGTAGATAACGGTCGACGCGCTGAAGTAGTAGCTCAGCAGGTAGGCAAAGGCGACCGAGGCGACGAGGAAGACGAAAATCCCGATCCCGAACGCCCAGATGACCTCCCAGCCGTTCAGGGCATCCCAGTTCAGGCCGCGGAACAGTTGCGTAAAGGTCGGCTGGGGCCAGAACAGGTCCAGCTTGTCGGCATAGGGGTGCACGCCGGAGCCGGGGCCGTCGGCCGGGCCTCGCAGCACGCCCCAGGCCAGCGTCGTATGCGTCGCCAGCAGGCCCAGGTACAGGAACAGGCGGACGAACAGGTAGGTGATCGCGCCGTAGATGATCGCAACCAGCCCGTAGAACGCCGCATGCCACGGCCTGCCGAAGATGTAGCTGAACGTCCTGCCCATCGAGTCGAAGCTGTCGGAGCCCTCGACGGCAATGGTCGGATACATCAGGCCCGACCCGGCGATCAGGCCGATCAGCAGGAAGGCGATGCCCATCCCGACGGGGATGGCGATGAGCATGAACAGCAGCAGGAAAATGTCGCCGGCATACGGGATCGACCCGGCCAGGCCTCCCAGGGCGAGCATCAGACCCGCCGCAGCCGAAAGCAGGATCGGGATCAGCGGGGCCGAGAAGAAGCTCAGCGCCTTGGAGCAGCTGAAGCCCAGGGCCTGTCCGATCGAGATCCGCTCCTGTCGGCAGAATTCCAACGCGGCGATGCGGGCAATGGCCCCGCCGAAGACGGCGCAGATCGCCAGGCTGCCCAGCAGCAGCAGGGAGGCGAAAACCCAGTGCTCGCGGACCAGCCAGCAGATGCCATACGCCCCCCGGACCAGCCAGGCGAAGAACCCCGGCTGGGTGTTGCCGCCCGGATTGAACGCTGCTGGGGCATCGGCCTCTGCGGCTGCGACAGGCATGGCCTTGGCCTCGGCGTTATTGACCTCGCCCCAGAGTCCGGTCAGGAAGTTGCCTGAAAGCGCCGCGGCGATGGCGTTTTTCACGCAGGAGACTTCGTAGTCCAGCAGGGCCGGGAAGATCCCCCTGCCCTTGATGCGGATGACGCGTTCGGCGAAGTCGGCCTTGTACTCGCTCAGCAGGGCCAGGGCCTGGATGTAATCCTGTTTGATCTGCGTTTCAGCCTGATCCCGCAGGTCTTCGTCGTCCTTGTTCTTCAGCTCGTCGCGGGCCTGCTTGTAGGCTTCGTCGATCCACTCTTCCAGTTTCTCGACTTCCTCGGCAAAGACTTCCTCGGCCTGATCGACCAGGTCTGCGGGCGAGGCATCTTTGTTGTCTTCGAGTATTTTGGCCGGGGTCTTCGGCTCGACGCTGTCGTCGGCCTTGGCGACCTTGGTCCAGGCGGCGCTGAAGTCCGGGCGGGTGCGATCCAGGTAGGTGGTCCGGAAGTTGCTGAGGTTGCGTCGGTGGCTCAGCTTCTCGCTGTACAGGGCTGCGGCGCGGTCCAGCTGAGTCTCCTCGGCAGCCTGCTTGTCCTGGTCGAAGCTGTAGTAGTCGCGGGCCCGGTAGTAAGCGCCAATCTCGTTGGTCGTGCCCTGATTGAGGTACATCAGGTTCCAGCCGAACAGGCCCCAGATGAAGCTGAGGACATAGCCGAGAACGAAGACGCCCAAAACCGCCGCGATGCCCAGCAGCAGCTTGCTGGGGTGAATGGCCATCTTGAAGCCTTTGAAGATCTGCGTGAAACCGAACAACTCTTTCCAGTTGATCTGACGCAGTTGGTGTTGTTCGTCGGCCATGCTTGGTCCTTTCCTTTGACGCAGGAACGAGTGGGTTCGCAACGAAAGCCCTGCCCGCGATTCCCTACTTCTTGATCGGCCGGGGCCCGATGGATCGCGACTAGGACGCGACAGTCTCTCCGGGCCGTCCATGTTGGCGAATTATACTGCCTGGCCAGAGGGCTGCAAACGATTTCCCCGCCGCTATAGGGGGTCAAACGAAACCGGCACGAGACGCCAGGTCCCGTGCCGGTCTGAAATTGTACTCCAGGACCCGAGCCGGTGGGGTCAATCCGCCGCGGGCTTGGCCTTGGGCTTCTTGGCCGGGCTGCTCTCGGACTTGGCCGAGCCGGTCGAGGCGTCGGATTTCTTCTCCCCGGCCTCGCTCTTGGGCTTGTCGTTGGCAGCTGCCTTCTTGTAGCTCTCGGAGCGGTAATCGGTCTGGTAGAACCCGCTGCCCTTGAAGATGATCCCCGCGCCCGTGCCGATGAGCCTCTTGACCTGGCGCTTGTTGCACTCGGGGCAGGTCTTGACAGGCTTGGCGGTGATGGACTGGAACTTCTCGAAGGCGTGGCCGCAGGATTGGCATTGGTAGTCGTAGGTGGGCATGGTGTGATAACTCCTTGGCTGTACGTACGTTTACTGCCCGGCCGGGGGGGGCTGGCCGGCGGGGCATTGTACCACAGGATCCGTTCTTGCGGGTGCTTTTACGCCTGGGTATCCACCGAGGAGGCGTCCGAGCCGTCGGGGGCGGCAGCGACGACCACCGAGGCAGGCCGCAGTGTCCGCCCCTTCAGCGTGTAGCCCTTCTGGGCGACCTGCAGGACGGTCATCGGCTCGGCCTGGTCGGTCTCCTGGCGCATCAGGGCCTGGTGCAGATCCGGGTCGAAGGGCTTGCCCTCGGCCTCGATGGGCTCCAGGCCGAACTGCGTCAGCGTGTCGACTGCCTTGTCGTGGACGATCTGCATGCCTTGGAGCAACGGATCTTGCTCGTCGCGGTTGGCGCGGGCGGCTTCCAGGGCCCGTTCCATGTCATCCAGCACGCCGAGCAGGGCCTTGATCAACTGCTCGTTGGCGTACTGGCGGGCCTGTTCAGCCTCGCGGGCAGTGCGCTTCTGGTAGTTGACGTAATCGGCCGAGACACGCTGCAGGCGGTTGAGCAGGTCGTCCCGCTCGGACTGCAGGGCGGCCGTCGGGTCGGTCGGTTCGGTGACTTTCGGCGCCTCGGCCGGGTCGGAGACGGTGTCGGCGTCCTCGATGTCGCCGGCGGGCTGGGCTTGGTGTTTGTCTTTTTTGCTCATGGCAGCTTCGGATGGTTGGGGTCTACGTGTATGTCGTCAGCCGGTCACTTCCTGGCTGGTGAAAAATAGTCTTTGAGTTTGTCGAAGAAGCTCTTGCGTTCGGAGTGGATCTGTCCGTCGCCGTCGATGTCTTCGGTGTGCGAATATTCTTCCAGCAGCTCGCGCTGGCGCTGGGTGAGCTTGCGGGGGATCTCGACGTAGACCTGCACGAACTGCTGGCCCTTCTGGCCGGTGCGCAGGTCGGGCAGGCCCTTCTTTTTCATGGTGATCACGTCGCCGTTCTGCGTCCCGGGTGGGATGTCCACCTCGTCGCGCCCTTCGATGGTGGGCACGGGCACGGTTCCGCCCATGGCCGCCTGGGTAAAGGTGACCGGCACGCGACAGACAAGGTCATTGCCCCGCCTGGCCAGCAGCGGATGCTCTTTGACTCGGACGTATACGTGCAGGTCGCCCCGGCTGCTGCCGTCGGGGCTGGGCTCGCCCTCGTGGCGGGCGCGGACGACCTGGCCCTCGCGGATCCCGGCCGGGATGTGCACCGTCAGCACGCGCTGCTTGCGCCCCTTGCCCGTACCGTGACAGCTGTCGCAGGGGTTGCGGATGATCTTGCCCTTGCCCCCGCAGTCGGGGCAGGCTGTGATGCGGACCGATACGCCGAAAAAGCCCTGCACCTGCTGCTGGACCTGGCCGTATCCGCCGCAGGTCTCGCAACGATCCGGGTTCGAGCCGGGTTTGGCTCCGCTGCCGGAGCACTCGTCGCAGAGGTCCATCCGTTCGAACTCCAGCGTGCGGTCCACGCCGGTGGCGACCTCTTCCAGGCTGACCTCGACCTCGGTTTCCAGGTCCAGGCCCCGCTGGGCCGAGGCGCCCCGGCCCCGGCCGCCCATGCCCGAGCCGCCGAAGATCTCCTCGAACATGCTGAAAATGTCCCCGAAACCCATCGAGGAGAAATCGTGCATGCCCGCGCCGCGCAGGCCCTCGTGACCGAACCGGTCGTACCGTTGACGCTTGGAGGAGTCGGAGAGGACTTCGTAGGCCTCGGCGAGTTCCTTGAACTTCTTCTCGCCCTCGGCCTTGTCTCCCTTGTAGTTGTCGGGATGGAATTTCAGGGCGAGTTTGCGGTACGCGCGCTTGATCTCGTCTCCGCTGGCATCGCGGGAGACGCTGAGCACCTCGTAGTAGTCTCGCTTGCTCGCCATGGGCGTCTTTCAACTGGGGATACCCAGGACCCTGCGCCGGCAGCGGCGTCTGGGCCGCCGCCGGCGCGGGAACTGGAATCTATATGCAATCGCCTCGCGGGTCCAGCCCGGTTGCGGTCAGATGACCGCGCCGGGGACCTCCTGCTCGGCGTCTTCCTCGTAGTCGGTGACCATCAGGTCGGTCGTCAGCAGCAGGCCGGCGACGCTGGCTGCGTGCTGCAGGGCCGTTCGGGTCACCTTGGCCGGGTCGATGATGCCCGCCTTGAACATGTCGACGAACTGGCCGGTTGCTGCGTCGTAGCCGGTCTGTCCGCCCTTCTCGATGACCTCGGCAACGACGACCGGGCCGTCTTCGCCGGCGTTGGCGACGATCTGGCTGGTCGGGACGCGGAGGGCTTTCAGGACGATGTCCACGCCGATCTTCTCATCGCCGCGTGCCTTGGAGCGGGACTTCTCGACGTCGGCGATCGTGTGCAGCAGGGCGACCCCGCCTCCGGGGACTATGCCTTCCTCTGCCGCGGCGCGGGTGGCGTGGACGGCGTCGTCGATGAGGTCCTTGCGTTCCTTCATCTCGGTTTCCGTCGCAGCCCCTGCCCGCAGGACAGCCACGCCGCCGGTGAGCTTGGCCAGGCGTTCCTGGAGCTTCTCGCGGTCGTAGTCGCTGGTGGTCTTCTCGATCTGGGTGCGGATCTGGTCGATCCGGGCGTTGATGTCCTTCTTCTTGCCCGCACCCTCGACAATGGTGGTGGTGTCCTTGGTGATCACGATCTTCTTGGCCGTGCCGAACATCGAAGCCTCGACGGCCTCGAGCTTGATGCCCAGATCCTCGCTGACCACCTGGGCGCCGGTAACCGCAGCGATGTCGCCGAGGATGGCCTTGCGCCGCTCGCCGAAGGCCGGGGCCTTGACCGCACAGACGTTCAGCACGCCGCGGAGCTTGTTGACCACCAGGCCGGCCAGGGCGTCGCCCTCGACGTCCTCGCAGATAATCAGCATCGGACGCGAGGCCGAGGCGGACTTCTCCAGCACGGGCACCAGGTCCCGCAGCGAGGAGATCTTGCCCTCGTGGATCAAAATCATCGGGTCGTCCAGGACCGCTTCCATGTTGGCCGGGTCGGTCACGAAGTAGGCCGAGATGTAGCCCTTGTCGAACTGCAGGCCTTCGACGACCTCCAGCTCGGTCTCGATGCCCTGTCCCTCTTCGACGGTAATCACGCCGTCCGTGCCGACCTTGTTGAACGCCTCGGCGATCATCTTGCCGATCTCGGCGTTCCAGTTGCACGAGACGGTCGCCACGTTCCGCAGGTCGTCGACGCCCTTGACCTTGCGGGACTGGGCCTTGATCGAATCGGTCGCCGCGGCCACGGCAATGTCGATGCCGCGCTTGACGGCCATCGGGTTGGCCCCGGCGGTGACGTTCTTGAGACCTTCCTGGACAATCGCCTCGGCCAGGACCACCGCGGTGGTGGTTCCGTCGCCGGCGACGTCGGCGGTCTTGGACGCGACCTGGTTGGCCATCTTGGCGCCCATGTTCTCGAACGGGCTGGGCAGGTCGATCTCCTTGGAGACGCTCACGCCGTCCTTGGTGACCTTGGGGCCACCGAAGGACTTCTGGAGCAGGACGTTACGTCCGGTGGGCCCCAGGGTGACCTTGACGGCCTTGGCCAGTTTGCTGATTCCGCTGAGCATCTGGCTGCGGGCATCAGCGTCGAATAGCATCTGCTTAGCAGGCATTTGGTTTCACCTTCCTGTTATGATCACCGGCCGGGATTTGGCACCCGGCGGGGGATTCTTTATTTCTCGATTACAGCCAGCACGTCGGACTCGCGGAGGATGACGTAGTCGTCTCCGCCCATCTCGATCTCGGTACCGGCATACTTGCCGTAGTAGACTTCATCGCCCTTCTTCAGGGACATCTCGCTGCGCTGGCCGTTGTCGAGCAGTTTGCCCGGGCCGACCGTTACGATCTTGCCGCGCTGGGGCTTCTGCTTGGCGGTATCCGGCAGGACAATGCCTCCTGCGGTAACCTCTTCGGCCGACGAAATCTTGACAAGCACCCGGTCATCCAACGGTTTCAGTGCCATCGCTGTATCTCCTTGTATATTTTCGTTTGGTTGTTTGATTGCAGGGTATCGGGCAGGGGTATCCGGCAGCCGGGCAGGCTTACATCATGCCCATGCCGCCCATGCCACCCATGCCACCCATACCGCCCATGCCGCCCATGCCGCCCATGCCGCCGGGCATACCGCCGCCCATGCCGCCGGGGCCGCCGGCTTCGTCTTCCTCTTCGGGGATCGCGCAGACGCTGGCGTCGGTGGTCAGCAGCATCACCGCGACCGAAGCCGCGTTCTGCAGGGCGGTGCGGGTGACCTTGGCCGGGTCGATCACGCCGGCTTCGACGAGATCTTCGTATTCCAGCTTGTCGGCGTTGTAGCCGAAGCCGCCCTTGCCCGCCTCGACCTTCTTGAGCACGACGGTCGGTTCGTCGCCGGCGTTGAAGGCGATCTGCTTGAGCGGTTCAGCCACGGCGGTGTAGACGATCTTCATGCCGACCGCCTCGATGCCCTTGGCCTTGTCGATGGCCTTGGCCAGCTCGGCCCGGGCGCGGACCAGGGCAACCCCGCCGCCGGGCAGGATACCTTCTTCGATCGCAGCGCGGGTCGCGTGCAGGGCGTCCTCGACGCGGGCCTTCTTCTCCTTGACCTCCGCCTCGGTCGCGGCGCCGACGCTGATGCAGGCCACGCCGCCGGCCAGCTTGGCCAGGCGCTCCTGGAGCTTCTCGCGGTCGTAATCGCTGGTGGTGGTGGAGATTTCCTGGCGGATCTGCGAGATCCGGGCCTGGATGTCGCCGGTCTTGCCCGCCCCTTCGATGATGGTGGTGTTGTTGTTGTCGACGCTGACGCGCTTGGCCGTTCCCAGGTCGCTCAACTGCACGCCTTCCAGGTCGATGCCCAGATCCTTGCTGAAGACCTTCGCGCCGGTCAGCACGCCGATATCCTGCAACATGGCCTTGCGGCGGTCGCCGTAGCCGGGGGCCTTGACGGCACAGACGTCCAGCGTGCCGCGCATCTTGTTGACCACCAGGGTCGCCAGGGCTTCGCCTTCGACGTCTTCGGCGATAATCAGCAGCGGGCGCTTGGCCTGGGCGACCTTCTCCAGAAGGGGCACCATCTTGGCGACGTTGGAGATCTTGTCTTCCCAGACCAGCAGCAGGGGCTTGTCCAGGCGGACTTCCATCTCATCCTGGTCGGTCACGAAGTGCGGCGAGAGATAGCCGCGGTCGAACTGCATGCCCTCGACAACGTCGACGGTTGTCTCGATGCTCTTGCCCTCTTCGACGGTAATCACGCCGTCGCGGCCGACTTTGTCCATCGCCTGGGCGAGCATCTTGCCCACGGCCAGGTCGTTGTTGGCGCTGATGGCGGCAACGTTGCGGATGTCGTCGTCGGTGTTGACCTTCTTGGACATCTTGCCGATCTGCTCGGTCAGCACGTCGACCGCCTGCCGGATGCCGCGGGCCAGGCCCATCGCATCGGCCCCGGCGGCCAGGTTGCGGTACCCTTCCTTGAAGATCGCCTCAGCCAGCACGGTGGCCGTGGTGGTCCCGTCGCCGGCGTTGTCGGAGGTCTTGGAAGCCGCTTCCTTGAGAAGCTGGGCGCCGAGGTTCTCTTCCGGGTCGTGCAGTTCGATTTCCTCAGCCACCGTCACGCCGTCCTTGGTTACCGTCGGAGCGCCCCATCCCTTGTCGAGGATGGCATTGCGTCCGCGGGGACCCAGCGTGCTCTTGACTGCCCGGGCGAGCTTGCTCACCCCGGCCAGCAGGGCCTCTCGGGCGTCGGTGTCAAACGCGATTTGCTTGGCCGCCATCGCGAGATTCTCCTTTCCTTCTATGAATCTTGGTACAGGTTCCTGAATCGTTTGTTCCGTCGGTGGTCGGACCGGCAGGTGGGTCCTGGCCCGTCGCAGCGGCGCAGGGAGGCCGAGCCGACGAACGAACTCATGTTACAACACGCGTACCACAATCTGCAAATTCCTTTGCAGATAAGAGTTACGCAAAGCCCCCTTCTGTTTTCGGCCCTTGGACTCTGCCAGAGTTGCACGTTGTGGCAGGTCCTGCGCTGATTTTGACAGCCTCCGCAGCCCGGGGCCCTGGCCTCTCGGCCGGCGGGTCGGCCCTGCGTGCCCGCCGGGGCCAAACACAATTGTAGGCACATAACGGTTCCATTTCCTGAAGACTGCGGATAATCTATTGCGTAGGGATCGAGTCTGTGATATTTTTCACAAAGGCGGATCGGCCCAGTCCGATGCCTTTCACAGCCAGCAGTCGCGGGGCCGTTCGAAAGCCCCGCTCAAAGCGAAACCGCAGCAATTCTGACACACAAGTAAGGAGTATTTCGGATGGCCAAGATTGTGGTCGTCGATGACGATCCGGATATCGTAGACGCTGTCAAGATGTTCCTGGAGCAGGCCGGCCACGACGTGGCCACCGCGACCAACCGCGACGACGGCATGGCCCTGCTGAAGGGCGAAACCCCCGACCTGGCAATTCTCGACTGCATGATGGAGCAGCCGGATGACGGCATCGTCATGGCAAGGCAGCTCCGCGGCGACGGCTTCGACGCGCCGATCATCATGCTCAGCAACATCGACGCGGTGACCGGACAGGACTACGGACAGGACGAGGAAATCAACCCTGTCGACCTGTTCCAGACCAAGCCCGTCGAACCGAAGAAACTGCTGGAAGAAGTCAACAGCCTTCTGAATGGCAAGGAGTAAGGCCATGTTGCTTACCGAACAAGAACGAATGAGAGACCAGATCGCCAGCTGGGCGGAAAAATTCGGCAAGGACCGCTCGGCCATGCTGCCGATCCTCCAGCAGCTCCAGGCACAGTATGGCTGCTGCTCGGATCTGGGCATGCAGATCGTCGCCGACGTGCTGGGCATCCACCCGGTGGAAGTCCACGGCGTGGTGAGCTTCTATGAATTCCTGACCACCAGGCCCCAGGGCAAGTTCGTCATCCGGCTCTGTCGGACGATCACCTGCGACCTGGCCGGCAAGGACGCCATCGCCCAGCAGCTGCGCAACGACCTGGGCGTCGACTTCGGTCAGACGACCGAGGACGGCATGTTCACGCTGACCTGGGCAAACTGCATCGGCATGTGCGACCAGGGCCCCGCCCTGCTGGTCAACGAGATCGTCTACACGCACGTTCAGCCCGAACAGGTCCAGGACATCCTCGAGACCTGCCGCCAGGTTCTTTCCCCCAACCGTCCCCTGGCCGCCGAGGAGCATGGATCATGAAAGCACTGCACGTTAACGAACTGACATTCGCGACCGTCTCGCCCGGCGACGGCCTGGCTGCCGCGGCCAAGATGAGCCGCTCGGACATCATCAACGCCATCCAGCAGTCCGGCCTGCGGGGACGCGGCGGGGCGGGCTTCCCGACCTCGGTCAAGTGGAACCTGGCCGCTGCGGCCAAGAACAACCCCAAGTACGTCGTCTGCAACGCCGATGAAGGCGAGCCGGGCACGTTCAAGGATCGCGTGATCCTCCACCAGTACGCCGAGCTGGTCTTCGACGGCATGGCCATCGGGGCCCGGGCCATCGGCGCCTCGACCGGCCTGTTGTATCTCCGCGGCGAGTACATGTACCTCCGGCGCGAACTGGAAGAGAAGCTCGAAGCGGCCCGGCAGGCCAACCGGCTCGGCCAGAACATCGCCGGCGTGGAAGGCTTCGATTTCGACATCGAGATCCGCATGGGCTCCGGCGCGTACATCTGCGGCGAGGAAACGGCCCTGATCGAGTCGCTGGAAGGCTCGCGCGGCGAGGCCCGCAATCGCCCGCCCTTCCCGGTCGATACCGGCTTTATGGGCAAGCCCACCATCGTCAACAACGTCGAGACGCTGGCCTGGGCGGCCTGCATCCTCGACAAGGGTCCGGACTGGTTCAAAGGTCTGGGTACCGAGAAGTCCACCGGCCTGAAGATCCTTTCGGTCTCCGGCGACGTCGAGAAACCCGGCGTTTACGAGTTCCCGATGGGCATCAGCGTCGCCGAGATGCTCCAAGCCGTCGGGGCCCCCGACGCCAAGGCTGTCCAGATCGGCGGGGCCAGCGGGCAGATGATCCCCGCCAGCCAGTTCGATCGGGGCATCGCTTATGAAGATGTCGCTACCGGCGGATCGGTCATTGTCTTCGGCCCCGACCGCGACATGCTGGAAGTGGCTGAGAACTTCATGGAATTCTTCGTCGACGAGTCTTGCGGCCAGTGCACGCCCTGTCGCAAGGGCAACGTGAAGATCCTGGAAGGCATTGAGATGCTCAAGGCCGGCCGCTGCTCGACCCGCTACCTCCGCGAGCTTTCTTCGCTGGGCGAGACGATGAAGGTCGCCAGCAAGTGTGGCCTGGGCCAGTCTTCCCCCAACGCCTTCCTCTCGATCGTGGAGAACTTCCGCAACGAACTGATGGGTCGTACCGCCAAGGTCGGCTCGTAAAGGATACCGCCATGACTACCGACAAATGCAACTGCCAAGGTCAACCCCGGGCGCCCAAGAGCCAGCGGACGGTACCGTCGAGCAAAGAGCCGACCAGCCCCGACGCCATCGGTGCCATGGTCACCGCCCGCATCGACGACCAGGAAATCAAGGTCCCGATGGGCACGACCATCCTCGAAGCTGCCGCCAAGGTGGGCATCCGGATTCCCACCCTCTGCTACCACAAAGACCTCTGCGTCGCCGGCGTCTGCCGCGTCTGCGTCGTGGAAGTCCAGGGCCAGCGCAACCTCCAGGCTGCCTGCGCTTACCCGGTCAACAACTCGATCACCGTCCGGACGCACACCCCGGCCGTCCGCCGTGCGCGCCGCCACGTGCTCGACCTGCTGCTCAGCGAGCATTACGGCGAGTGCTACGCCTGCTTCCGCAACAACAACTGCGAACTGCAGGCCCTGGCCAAGGAATACGGCGTCGACCACTTCCGCTTCGGACACGTCCAGGAGCCCAAGTACGCCGTCGACCGCTCCAGCTACTCGGTCGTACGGGACATGAACAAGTGCATCCAGTGTCGTCGCTGCGTCCGCACCTGCATCGACCTGCAGGAAGTCGGCGTGCTGGAAGCCATCGGCCGATCGGACCACACCGAAATCGCCGCGTTCATGGAAAAGCCCCTCGGCGACGTGGTCTGCATCAACTGCGGCCAGTGCATCAACCGCTGTCCCACCGCGGCCCTTCGCGCCAACGACCCGACCGACGAGGTCTGGGCGGCGATCGACGATCCCGACAAGCACGTGGTCATCCAGACCGCTCCGGCGCCCCGGGCTGCCATCGGCGAGTGCTTCGGCCTTCAGCCCGGCACGCCGCTGACGTTCGAGATGAACACCGCCCTGCGACGCTGCGGATTCAACAAGGTCTTCGATACCAACTTCACCGCCGACCTGACAATCATCGAGGAAGGCACGGAGCTGCTGCTGCGGCTGTATAAGAACCTCGTCGAGGGCGACAGCACCCAGCCGGTTCCGCAGTTCACCAGCTGCTCGCCCGGGTGGGTCAAGTTCATCGAGCACTTCTACCCGGAGATGCTCCCACACGTCAGCTCGGCCAAGAGCCCGCAGCAGATGTTCGGCGCGATAATTAAGACCTACTACGCCAAGAAGTTCGACATCGACCCGGCCGACATCGTCACCGTCGCCCTGATGCCCTGCTCGGCCAAGAAGTTCGAATGCAATCGCCCCGAGATGGCCGACAGCGGGTTCAAGGACGTCGATTACGGCCTGACCACACGCGAGCTGGCCCAGATGATTTCCGAGGCGGGCATGCACCTGCCGGATCTGCCCAAGAGCGATTTCGACGACCCGTTCGGAACGGCCACCGGCTCGGGCGTGATCTTCGGCGCCACAGGCGGCGTGATGGAAGCTGCCCTGCGAACGGTCATCGAGTTGGTGCTGGGCATCAAGGTCGAGGACCTCTTCGAGCACGCCGACATCGTCCCGGTCCGCGGCATGGAAGGGATGCGGCTGGCGGAACTGCCGATCAAAGAGGTTGGGCCGGTCCCCGACATCCTCAAGCCCCTCGTGCCCAATTGGGACTGGCTGAAGGGTGCGACCCTCAAGGCCGGCGTCGCTCACGGAACCGCCAACGCCAAGCGCGTCCTGGAAGACATCAAGGCCGGCGGGCCCTGGTCAGAGTGTCATTTCATCGAGTTCATGGCCTGCCCGGGCGGTTGCCTCGGTGGCGGCGGGATGCCCATCCCCACCAGCCCCGAAATCCGCCAGGCCCGCGCCAATGCGATCTACGACGAAGACGCCGCCTACGAGATCCGCAAGTCGCACGAGAACCCGGCCGTGATGGAACTCTACGGCGAGTTCCTGACCGACGGACCCTGCGGCCACCTCAGCCACAAGCTGCTGCACACGCACTACACGCCGCGCGGCAAGTTCATCGGCTGATTCCTGCCGATCTCGGCAAGCTCCAACCGCCCCGTTGCTTTCCGCAGCGGGGCGGCTTTTTTATTGGCCCCTTCCCCCGGCCAAGGCCCCGGCCAAGAGTGCTTGCATTTGGCCGCCGGCAAGGGACAATCTGCTCCATTGGCACACCGGCCGACGATGCGACGACAACGACGATTCGCCAAGGCGGCGAACCCGCGGAACATTGACACGTCCGGGCGGTTTCACCTGCTCGGGGCAACAACCCGTCAGGAACCGTCGTCATGCGAAATGTTCTCAACTGCGTCATCCTCTCCAGCCTGCTTCTGTCGGCCCAGGTCCAGGCAGCCGGGCCCGAATCGCTCAGCCGTTCCCGGGCAATCGCCGAAACCAAGAAGCAACTCCAGGCCGAACTTGCCCGCCATGGGGGCAGCTGGGATGCCTGGGCCAAACAGCTGGCCCCCTTCCGCAAGGGCCTGGCTGAAAGCCTCACCGGCTCCTGGCCGTGGAAGGCGAAAAAGGACTTCGTATTCCTCGGCAAGTCCGTCCGCCTGCTGCAGATGGACGACTGGTCGGGCTTCGGCGAGTCGACAACGCCATTCGATGCGATCGTGCACCTGGACCGCCAGCTCAAAGCGCGCGATATCGACCTGATCTACGTTCTCGTGCCCGACAAGCTGAGCATCTACCCGGACTACCTGACCGACACCGCCCCCGAGGACCTGCAGGTCGCCCTGGCTGCCAAGCGCCTGCTGGCCCAACTCAGCGAGGCCGACGTGGAAGTCGTCGACCTCTACGCGCCCTTTCTCCAGCTGCGCAAACAGCTCGGCCAGGACAAGCCCCTCTACTACGACCGGGATTCGCACTGGCGTAACCGCGCCGCCGCCCACGCCGGCAAACTCATCGCACAACGCCTCGGCCGCTACGACTTCGTCCAGCCCGAGCAGGCCGACCGCTATACCACCAAGGTTCACCAGCGGACCGACGGCAAGAAGGCCGACACCGTCCAACTCGTCGTCGAGCGGAAGACCGGACAGCAATACCAGGACGCGGGCCAGTCGCCGATCCTGCTGACCAGCGACAGCTTCGGAATGTACAACATGCACCTCGGCGGACATCTGCCCGCCCACGTGGGCCTGCACATCGGCCAGCCGGTCAGCTACCTCTGCAGCGAGGGCTTGAGCATGACCATGCCCGCCGAACTGGCCCGCCGGGCAGCCAAGGGCGACTACCTCCAGGGCAGGAAGGTCATCATCTGGACCCACGCCGGACGCTTCCTGACAATCGCCAAGTGGCAGAAGGTCGATCTGCCTGGTCAGCAGATCGCCACCGATGGCAAAGCCCCCTCCCTGTTCCAGGCAGATGCCACCGCCGTCGTCCAGGCCGTCTCTGAAAGACCGAGCAAAGACGCCGACTACCCGCACTTCGTGATGAAGCTGCTGGTCAAAGACGTCAAAGGCGCCGAAGGCAAGGAGATTGTCCCCGCCCAGGCCGTGCTGAGAATCCTGGCGATGCAGGATCGCAAGTTCACCGACGCCGCCACCATCAAGCCCGGCCAGACGATCCGCGCGAAGCTGACGAGTTTCTCCGCCGTCGAGAAACAGTGGGGCAAGATCCAGACCGGTCAGCTGGAGGACCGCCAGGCCGAACTGGCAGCCCCGGAATACTGGGCCGAGCTGATCAAGATCGACTCGGCTGAATGATCAGGTCCGCACGTGGCCGGCGCCGGTGACGACCCACTTGTAGGTCGTCAGGTCCTCTGCGCCCATCGGCCCGCGGGCGTGGAGGCGATCGGTGCTGATGCCGATCTCCGCGCCCAGGCCGTACTCCCCGCCGTCGCTGAAGCGCGTCGAGGCGTTGACCATCACGCTGGCCGAGTCGACCTGCGAGACGAACGCCTCGGCCGCGGCGATCCGCTCGGTGACGATCGCGTCGGTGTGGTGACTGGAATACGTGTTGATGTGGTCGATCGCCGCTTCGAGATTGTCGACCACCTTGACAGCAAGGATCAGGTCGAGGTATTCCGCCGTCCAGTCTTCTTCGATCGCCGGTTTGGTTTTGTCCGCCAGATCGCCGACTGCGGCGCGGGTCTTTTCGCAGACGCGGAGTTCCACGTCGGCGTCCAGCATGGCCCGGCAGATCCGCGGGGCGAACGTCCCGGCCACGGCTGCGTCGATCAGCAGCGTTTCCATTGCGTTGCAGACGGCCGGGTACTGGACCTTGGCGTTCATCGCGATCGACTCGGCCATGTCCAGGTCGGCCTGGTTGTGGACGTAGACGTGACAGATGCCGTCGTAGTGCTTGATGACCGGGATGGTGGCCGACTCGACCACCGCGCGGATCAGGCCCTCTCCGCCGCGGGGGATGATCACGTCGATAAGTCCCTCTGCCTGGGCCAGGGCGGGCACGATCGCCCGGTCGGTATCGTCGATGACGGTAATGGCTGCTTCGGGCAGGCTGGCGGCTTTCAGTCCTTCCTGCAGGACCGAGGCGATGGCCTGGTTGGAGTAGAACGCCTCCTTCCCCCCGCGGAGGATGCAGGCGTTACCGGCCTTCAAGCACAGCCCGCCGGCGTCGGAGGTAACGTTCGGGCGAGATTCAAAGATGATCCCCACCACCCCGATCGGCACGCGGCGTTTCTCGACCCGCAGGCCGTTGGGTCGGTTGTAGGCGGCCACGGCCTGTCCGACCGGGTCGACCTGTGCGGCCATCTCTTCCAGGGCGGTCGCCATGGATTCGATCCGCTTGTCGGTAAGCCTGAGTCGCTTGACCATCGCGTCGGTCAGGCCGAACTCGTCACTGCGGGCGATGTCCTTCTCGTTGGCGGTCTGGAGCTGGTCCTTGCGGTCGCGGATGGCAGCGGCGCAGGCGGCCAGGGCGTCGTTTCGTTTCTGTGCCGGCAGGGCAGCCAGAGCTGCGGCGGCCTGGCGTGCGGCAGTGGCGATCTTGCGGACGTACTGTTTCGGATCCATGGTCATGCTCCGTGAGTCGGTGTTGCTGGACGGAGCATTGTAGCCGAAACGGACTTTCAGGGGAAGTCGCCCTGCCAGGATCAGCCCCCCGTCGGGCTGCTGAGGCGGACGAGGCGGAAATCGACGGTGATTTTCTGACCCGGTTCGAGTTCGACGGCCAGGTCGTCGTCGAATTTGTACTGCACTTCGCGGCTGAGGTAGCTCTCGACGGCCACGCGGTCCTTGTCTCCCAGGACGATGTAGGCGTTCATCTTCTCGGACTGGTTGGCTTCGAGGTTGTCCAGGGCAGCCTTGGTACCGACCACGCGGACCGGTGGTCTCCAGTCGCTGGTGGGGCTGCGCTCGAGGCGGTACTTCTCCCACGTCTCGCCGGCCTCGTACCACTGCGGCGGGGACTGGACCTGCACGGTGACGCGCAGTTCGCGGACCTCGCGGTTGGACTCCAGCTCGAGGGTCACCTGGACCTGCTCCGGATCGGTCCGGACGGGGATCGTATCGACGAATTGTCGCAGGTTCAGCCGCCGGGAGATCTCCTTGCCCGCCTGGAGGTTGCCCAGGTCGATCTGCTCGAGTTGGATAACCTGTCGCTGGGGATCGATTTTTTCGATCTCTTCCCAGACGCTTTGCGGTGCGCGGACGCTGACGCGGGCCGGGTCGATCTCCACCCGGGCCAACTCGCCCTTGGTGTCGACAAACTCCACGGGCAACTCGCGCGAGACGAACTCGTCGACATCGAAGACCAGCTCGCGCGGCTCGACCGATACGACGGTGATCCCCTCTCGCTGGAGGTTCTCGACCTCGTTGAGAATGTCCACAACGGGTACACTGTGTCGGCCTTGTCCGTGTTTCTCCGAGACGTCATAGCGGATGACCGAGCCTTTGTCCCGCAGCTCGCGGCGGAAGGTCTCCAGCTTGCTGCGGCTGCCGCTGATGGTGAAGCTGACCTGCGTTTCGGTCCCGCTCATCAGGGTCAGATGACGGCTTGAGCCGGTATGCACCTGGATCCGCGGCTGGAGCTCCATCTTGTCGGTAAACTCGATATCGGCGTAGACCCAGACCAGGATCGTCACCACCGCCACCCAGAACAGGGTGCGAAGGTTCTGCGTCCACCACGGGCGGGTGAAACGCTTGTAGTTCTGGTTGTAGAGTTTCTGCTTGCTCATTCGCTCTCGGTATCCGGCTGGCTGGACAGGCCCATTTCCTCATCCAGCCCCATCTCGTCCTCGCTGCCGTTGGATCGCTTGCCCCGTCCGATCAGGTGCTGCGGCGAGAGCAGCGACTGGAGCATCCCCCCCAAAGATTCGGGGTCCAGGCCGATGTGCAACTGGCCTTCATAGGCCAGGCTCACCCGGCCGGTCTCTTCGGAGACCACCAGGATCACCGCATCGGTCTCCTGGGCCAAGCCCAGCGCCGCCCGGTGTCGTGAGCCCAGCGAGGGGTCGACCTCGTCGGACTCAGCCAGGGGGAACTGACAGCCCGCCGCGGTCAGGCGCCCCTCCCGAACGATCACGCCCATGTCGTGCAGGGCCGTGCCGGGATAGAAGATCGTGTTCAACAGCGCCGGGTGCAGCCGCGCATCCAGGGCCGTGCCCGTCTCGATCAACCCGCCGAGACCCACCGCCCGCTCAATCGCCAGCAAGGCGCCGATCTTGTTGCGGGACAGGTATCCGGCCGAGTCGACCAGGGCATCGACGACGGTGTCGATCTGCCCGCTCCTGCCGCGAAAGAGGCGGGCCTGTCCGATCTGGATCAGCGCCCTTCGCAGTTCGGGCTGGAATGCGACGACCACGGCCACGAAGGCAAAGAGCAGGAAGTTTCGGTAGAGAAATTCGATCCGCTCCCAGCCGAGGTCCTTGGGCAGCAGGCGGATGACGACGTAGACGGTGACCAGCAGCACGGCCACGCCCTTGACCAGGCGGGCCCCGCGCGTGCCTCGCAGGAAGCGCATGACGGTCCAGACGACGATCCCGATCAGCAGCATCTCCAGGGCGACAACGAAGATGTTGTAGCCCATCACGCGGGAGAAGTAGATCTGGATGGCTTGGATGATTTCCGGCACGTGCGGCTTTCGTTATGGTTGATTCGGTTTTGCGCGGCGCGCAGCAGGTCTTATCTACATCATCGTCTCAAGGGGTTGTCGCTCTGCAATCCCTTATGGTTTTTCAGCTTCCAGCTGCGGCGATCGCATCGGCGACGGTAAGTGCCTGGCGGGCAGCGGCCACGTCGTGGACACGGAAGATCGTTGCCCCGGCGGCGCGGGCAGCGAGGCAGGCGGCGATGGTCCCACCGAGGCGGTCCTGCGGCTGGGCCTGGCCGGTGAGTTCGGAGATAAACCGCTTGCGCGAAGGTCCGATCAGCACAGGATGGCCCGTTCGGACCAGCCTGGCCACCCCGGCCAGCAGGGCCAGGTTGTGCTCCAGCCGCTTGCCGAAGCCGATTCCCGGGTCCAGGATCACTCGCCCGGCCGGGATGCCCGCCTCGACCGCCCTGGCGGCAGCTTCGATCAGGAAGCTGCACACCTCTTCGACGACGTCGCCGGCGTAGGTCGGGTTGTCCTGCATGTTCGCCGGCTGCCCGAGCATGTGCATCAGGCAGATTGCCGCGCCGCGCCGGGCAGCCAGGGCGAGCATCTCCGGGTCGTCGCGCCCGGCACTGATGTCGTTGCAGATCACCGCGCCGCGATCGAGGGCCCACTGGGCCACTTCGCTTCGGGTGGTGTCGATGCTCACCACCGCGCCGGTCTGGACGACAGCCTGCAGGATCCCGTCCAGCCGCGCAATCTGGTCGCGGGGATCGACCCGTCCGGCGCCCGGGCGGGTCGATTCGGCGCCGATGTCGATGATCTCGGCGCCCTGTGCTGCCATACACTTAGCACGCTCGGCGGCGGCGTGTGGTTCGAGGAACTTCCCGCCGTCGGAGAAACTGTCCGGTGTTACGTTCAGCACGCCCATCACCCGGGCCGCCGCGCCCGGGCCGGTCTGCAGCAGCGCGTCGAGACCACCGGCCAAGGTTCAGTCCCCCTCGGGCTGATAGATCGTCGGATCGTCCACGCCGGTAGCGACGAACCCCGCCCGTCGCAGTCGGCAGGAGTCGCAGTGCCCGCAGGCCCGTCCCCTGCTGTCGGGGTCGTAGCAGCTGTGGGTCATCGCGTAATCGACGCCCAGTTCCGCCCCTGTCCGGATGATCTGGGCCTTGGTCAACTCGATCAAGGGCGCGTGGATCGACAGCTTCCGGCCCTTCTCGGTCGCCGCGGCCGTCGCCAGGTTGGCCATGGCCTCAAACGCCCGGATGAACTCTGGCCTGCAGTCCGGGTAACCACTGTAGTCCACCGCGTTTACGCCGACAAATATGTCGCATGCGCCGATGACCTCCGCATAGCCCAGGCCGATCGAGAGGAAGATGGTGTTCCGGGCAGGGACGTAGGTCGAGGGGATCGAATCGTCCTCGGGTCGGTCCTTGGGCACGTCGATGCGGTCGGTCAGGGCGGAGTGCCCGAACCCGCCGTCGGCGCTGAGGTCGATGTTCACCACGCGGTGCTCGACGACATCCCATGCCCCTGCGACCTGGCGGGCAGCCTGGAGTTCGAAGCGGTGGCGCTGGCCGTAATCGAAGCTCAGACCATGGCAGGCAAAGCCCCGGCTGCGGGCGATGGCCAGGGTGGTCGCCGAGTCCAGTCCCCCCGAAAGCAGGACGACAGCCGATTTTGCCGGTTCGCTGTTCATGACTTCAGACTACAAATCTTCCCCCGGCAAGGCAAATGCGGTACAATGACAATGCACGATTTTCACCTTATCCACTGAAACGAAGCATGGCCGAACTGGAAGCCTTTGAAAATCCCCACCCGCACCGGGATTTTACCATCATTCACATCGCGCCGGAATTTACCAGCGTCTGCCCCAAGACGGGTCAGCCCGATTTCGGCGAAATCCGGATCGAGTACATCGCCGATACAAAGTGTGTGGAGCTGAAAAGCCTGAAATTCTATCTCCAGGACTTCCGCAATACGGGCGTCTTCTATGAGGATGTGGTCAACCGCATCCTCGATGACCTCGTCGAAGCCCTGGCCCCGAGGCGAATGAAGGTGACCGGCAGCTTCACCCCGCGCGGCGGGATGCATTCGATCGTCGAGGCCTGCTATGAGCGAAACAAAACCTGAACCCGGAAAAGCCGCCCGCATCGGTCGCGAGACCTTCGCGTGGATCCTCGCCTGCGCCCTGATCGGCCTGCTTGTGCTGATCGGTCTGTACAAACACGAGACCATCCGATCGCAGATCACCGCCACCGGCGACCTGGAGATCATGGCCACCAACTACCGCTTTACCGTGGTCGTCGAGGGCGATACCGGAAAGGCCGAGAACGCCCTGGATGACGCCAAGGCCGTCGCCACGGCCGTCGGGGTCGAGATGAGCACCCACCTGCAGAGCTCCCCGCTGAGCCTGTTCAACCGGGCCGAGGCGATGGAGAAAATCGAACTGCCACCCCAGACGATGGAAGTTCTCCAGGCCTCGCGGGAGTTCTACGAACAGACCAGCGGTGCGTTCGACGTGACGATCCTGCCGATCATCCAGCTGTACCGTCAGGCAGCTGCCGACCGCAGGAGCCCCACCCAGCAGCAGATCGACGCCGCCCGCGAAGCCTCGCGCTGGGAGGACATCCTCGTGCTGGCCGACGGGACCGCCATCAAACAACGCTCCAGTGCCGGCTTTGACCTCGGCGGCGTGGCCAAGGGCTACGCGATCGACAAGGCCATGGAGGTGCTGCGAGATGCCGGCGTGGCCGGGGCGATGGTCGATATCGGCGGGGACCTCCGCGTCTGGGGCGCCGCGCCCGGTGGACAGGCCTGGCGAATCGCCCTGCAAGACCCCTTCCAGCCGAACAACCCCGATGCGATGCTCTGCCGGCTGGCGATCACCGATGCAGCCGTCTGCACGAGCGGCAACTACCAGCGGGCCTACCAGATCGGCCAGATCCGATACAGCCACATCATCGATCCGCGCGATCCGCGCCGCAAAGAGGCAGACCAGTTCCCCGCCTCGGTCACCGTCATCGCCCCGACGGCCATGGTCGCCGACGCCTGGGCGACCGCCCTGAGCGTGCTGGGACGCGAGGAAGGCATGGCCCTGCTGGAGAAAGTCGAGGGCGTCGAGGCCCTGCTGGTTTACGGCGACCCGGACGATACCCAGTCCTACACCACCCCCGGGTTCAACCAGTACCTGCTGAAAAACCCGCCCGGCCTGGTCCGACAGCAGCCGCAACTGTCCCTGCTGGGACGTTGAGCTACAGCCCCACCAGCTCGTCCAGGAACGCCTCCAGGCCGTCGGTGTAGACCCGGCCGGACTCGACGAATCCGCCGTTGTGGTCGCCACGGATCTCCAGGAACCGCTTGGCCTCGCCCGCTGCTGCGAACAAAGATTCGCCATGGCTGTAGCGGATCATCCCGTCTTCGTGGCTGTGGATCACCAGCACCGGGCAATCCACGCCGCCCAGATATTCGCGGGTGTTGTAGCTGTACCGCGTCAACAACCGCACCGGAAAGATCGGATACATCTGCCCGGCCAGGTCGGGCACGGAGGTAAAGGAAGACTCGATGATCAGCCCGGCCGGGGCGACTTGCCTGGCAAGATGGGTGGCGATCGGCCCGCCCAGAGACCGCCCGTGCAGGACAATCCGTTTCGGGTCGGCCCCTTTGTTGGCAACCAGCCAGTCCCAGGCTGCTCTTGCGTCGGTGTAGGTGCCCTGCTCCGACGGTGAGCCGGCCGAGCGCCCATAGCCGCGATAGTCAAAGACCAGGGAGTCAAAACCCATCCGATGATAGATCGCGATCGTTTCGATCCGGTGCGAAATGTTCCCGCCGTTGCCGTGACACAGCAGGATCGTCCCGCGGGATTCGCCGGCCGCCGGGGTGTAGAAGCCCGTCAGCTTCAGCCCGTCGGGGGAAGTAAACTCCACGAACTCGAAGGCCAGACCGAAAATCGACGGGTCCTGCTCGATTTCGCTGGTCGGATGGTAGACCAGGCGGTCCTGCATGAAGTAGAGCAGCAGGCAGAGCGAGATGTAGATCAACCCCGGGGCAATGAGGAACCACCAGATCATCCTGCGTCGGACCGCCTTTCGCATGCTAATATCCCGCCACGAGTCAAGACCCCGCCTCAGCGGCCGCCGGGCTGATTTAGCCGTGCCACTCAGTATCGTCGACCGTCGTCTTGAAGTCCGCCTGGACGACCTGGGGCACCTGCTCGCCGTCGGTGGCCTGCTTGTCCTTCTCGCTGGGCTTGCCGACGCTGACCAGCCTCTTCATCGGACACTTGCTGATCGCCAGCTCCAGCGAATCGTCCTTGTCCGGATCGTACTTGTCGTAATCCAGAGTGGGGATGTTGTTCTCTACGCTGAAAAGGTCACTGGCCCGGGTGCAGGCCTTGCAGCCGATGCAGCCGACCTTGCAGACGGCCTTGACATCCTTGCCGAAGTCCTTGTTGGAACAGGAAACGATCGTCATCTCCGACTGCTTGAACGGCACCATCGAGATGATGTTCCGCGGGCAGACCTTCGCACAGGCTCCGCAGCCGGTGCACTTGTCGTAGTCTACCGTGGCCAGGCCGTCGATCACGTGAATCGCGTCGAATCGGCAGGACCGGTCGCAGTCGCCGAAGCCCAGACAGCCGTACGTGCAGCCCTGTACGCCGCCGACGAGATTGGCCGCCGCACAGGTCGGCTCGCCGCGATATTCGTGTCTGCCCAGGCGCTGGGCGTAGTTGGCCCCGCAGTGCACCGCCGGCCGATAGGGCCACGATTCTTCCAGCTCGACACCGAGAATCTCTGCGATGCGGGCGGCGCAGCTTTCCCCGCCGACCGGACAGCCGTCCGGGCTGGCCTTGCCTTCGACGACGCCCTCGGCAAACTCGCCACAACCGACAAACCCGCACCCGCCGCAGTTGGCGCCGGGCAAGACATCCGTCACCGCTTCGACCCGCGGATCGACCTCGACGTGAAAGGCCCGGTTCGCCCAGCCCAGCACGATGGCCATGAACACCGCCAACACGAGCATCGTCGCCCCGGCCAGGATGATAATCATCGGATCCATCTTCCAACCTCTATCTTCAGCCGAGCCTACTCGGCCAGGTTCGCTTCGACCGTCGCTGCGACGGGCTTGAGGAAGGCAGAGCCTTCCGGGATTTCTACGCCGAAATTCCGCTGCCAGATCGCCTGGAGCTTCTCTGCGGGATGACAACCGTTGCCGTCTCCGACACAGCCAGCCTTGCCCTTGCGCAATTCCTTGTGCCAATCCGGCTCGGCCGGGAACTGCGCCACCACCCCTTCTTGCTTTTCGGCGGGCATCATGATGTTCTCCAACGTCCGGTCCATCCCGGCAAAGCCGCCGAAGGCCATCGCCAGAATCCCGGCGACGACCAGGGTAATGCCCGGTCCTTTCATCGCCGCAGGCACGTCGCAGAGGTCCAGCTCTTCACGAATACCTGCCATGATAACAATTGCGATGGTAAAACCCAAACCGGCTGCAATGGCCATGACCATCGATTGGCCCAGGTCCCAGTTGGGCCCGGTATCGGCGGCCACGTTGGCCAGGATGATCAGGCACGCGAAAAGAATCGCGCAGTTGGTGGTAATCAGCGGCAGGAACACGCCGAAAGATTTGTACAGCGGCGGGAAGAACTTCCGCAGGTACATCTCGACGAACTGGACGCTCGAGGCGATCACGAAGATGTAGATGATGTAGCTGAGGATTCGCAGGTCGGCCCCTTCGCCGAGGATCATCGCCGAGACGGGCGCGCCCGGACGGAGCACGAAGTAGGTGAACACCCACGAGAGGAAGCAGGCCACGGACATCACGAAGGTCACGGCGCATCCCATGCCGAAGGCCATGTCCACCCGTCGCGAGACGCCGATAAACGGGCAGATGCCCACGAACGAGTAGAGCACGAAGTTGTTGATGATCGCCGAGACCACGGCGATCAGCACGAGGCTGCTGAGGTATTCCATCAGGCGGTCTCCGTCGCTTGTGCGGTGGCGGTGGCGGGTTTCTTGCGGGCCAGGCGGGCGGCGGCGATCCAGTTGGCCAGGCCCAGCAGCAGCCCGAGGCTGATAAACGCCCCTGCAGCCGCGGCCATCACGCCCCACTTGGGGAAGCTGTCCGGCAGGATCTGCTGGCCGAACCACGTCCCGAAGCCCAGGATCTCACGGACCGAGGCGATTGACGCCAGGGCCAGGGCAAACCCCAGCGACTGGCCCACCGCATCGGAGGCCGCCGTGAAAACGCCCTGCTTGGACGCACAGACCTCGCAGCGGCAGATGATGACGCAGTTGACGATGATCAGCGGGATGTACGGGCCCAGCTGCTTGGACATCTGGTACATGTAGGCGGCCAGCGTCCGGTCGGCGATGGTCACGAATGTGGCGATGGTCAGCGTGAAGACCAGGATCCGCAGGTGGGGCTTGAGCAGCCCCCGCAGCAGGGAGGTCAGGATGTTCGCGCAGATCAGCACGAAGGCCACCGCGGCCGACATCGTCATCGCCGAAGCCATCGTCGCCGTAACCGCAAGGGTCGGACACATCCCCAGCAGCTGGCGATAGACGGGGTTCTCCGGCAGGATGCCCTGGATGAACCGTTCAGTCGGGGTCGGGCCGTCATTCGGCATCTTCGCCTCGCCTTTCTTCCTGGGCATCGAGTCGCTCGGACTCCAGAGGCCTCTCTACCGGTTGATCTTCAAACAGGACCTTGCGGAAATTCCGCACGCCCTGGTTGACGATGGTCACCACCGCCGTGGAGGAAATCGTCGCACCGGTGATTCCTTCGACCTGTCCCTCGCCGGCCGGACCCTTCTTGACCAGCGTCACCGGACCCGTCGCGTCGAGATTCTCGAACCGCCCGCGGAAAGACGGCAGGATGACCTTGTTGCCCAGCTCGGGCGTTTCCTTCTGTTCCAGCACGTAAATGCCCTTGATCGTCTGGAGCATCTCGTCCAGGCCGATCATCACCGTCACGTCCCCGCCGTATCCGGGGCCCTTGGCCTGGATGGCCCAGCCGATGGTCTTGCCCTCGGCGTCCAGGGCCCGCGCCACCGGCAGACCGTACGTCTGGCCCAGCTGTTCATCCAGCTCGGCCCTGGCCGCTGCGGGAATCAGGGCTGGGACCTGCGAGAGCATCTCGTTTCGCTTGTTTTCTTCGATGATCGGCCCGAGGCTCATCTCCACAGCCGCCAGACCCGCGCCCATGCACAGGGCCAGGGCCAGAATCAGCCACGCCTGGACCAGGTATTCTTTCCGCATCGCGGGCTCCTTACTTTCTGACCGGCACGGGGCCGCCTACAGGTTTCGGAATCGTCCAGCGGTTGATCAGCGGCACGACCGCGTTCATCAGCAGCACCGAGAACATCACGCCTTCAGGATAACTCGACAGCAGACGGATGAGCATGATCAACAATCCAACGCCGATGCCGAAGATCCACTTGCCCCTATGCGTCAGCGGGCTGGAAACCGGGTCGGTGGCGATGAAGAACGCTCCGAAAAGCATCGCCCCGCCGGCGACGTGGTCGTAGACCGTCGCCTGACCCAGTCCGCCGATCAACTGGGCAAAGCCCGCTACGACAACGACCGTCGCGATGATCCCCACCGGAATCCGCCAGGAGGCCGTCCGCCGGATCAGCAGGTACAGCCCGCCCAGCAGACAGGCGATGGCATTGACCTCGCCCAGCGAGCCGTTGATGGTCCCGACTGTCATGTCCACCGGATCCGGGGCTTCCAGGCCCGCGCTTTCGGCCTTGAGAACTGTCAGCGGCGTGGCCTTGGTCACCACGTCGACCGACGCATCCGGCTGGACGTAGCCGCCGGTCGACGCGCCCAGCAGGCCGGTAAAGGCCAATACCACAAATGCCCGCCCCACCATCGCAGGATTAAAGATGTTCTGTCCCAGCGAGCCGAAAATGACCTTGCCCAGGCCGATCGCGACGAATCCGCCCAGCACGCTGACGTACCAGCCGGACGCCCCGGCCACCGCGGGCAGGGACATCGCCAGGATCACGCCGGTGACCACGGCCGAGAAGTCCCCCAGCTGGGGCTTCCTGCCGCGCATCTTCATAAACAGCCACTCCGCTGCAACGCAACTGCCCACGCAGAGCACCAGCGTGCCGGCTGCGTACATCTGGAAGTTGTACAGCGACCAGAGCACGACCGGCGCCAGGCCGATCAGCACGTCGATCATCATCCGGCGCGTCGTCAGGCTGCGGTCGAACAGGTGAGGCCCAGGCGCCACGTGCAGAGGTTTCTTCGCCCCGCCGGCCTGGGCCTGTTCGGGGCTGCTTGTCACTTGTGTCATGTGTCTCTTTGCTCTCCAGGAATCGGTCGCGGTGGGCGGCTTGCTGCGTGATCCGGGGCGGCTATTCGCGCGGCATCTGGGCTTTTCCCATGCGCATCAACTGCACCAGCGGAATCCCCGCCGGGCAGGTGTAGGCGCAACAGCCGCACTCCATGCAGGCCTGCATGTGGTAGGTCCTGGCCAGGTCCCACTGCTTCTGACGGGCAGCCAGGGCGATCTTCGTCGGCACAAGATTCAGCGGGCAGACGTCTACGCAGCGGCCGCAACGGACGCAGCGAGTCTCCTCGGTCCGGGCGATGTCTTCGGCGGTCAGTACGGTCACCCCGCTGGTGCCCTTGGTGACCACCGCGTCCAGATCGCCCAAAGCAAAGCCCATCATCGGCCCGCCGGCAACAACCCGGGCGGCCGAATCATTCAGCCCGCCGGCGAAATCGATCAACTGGCCATACGTCACGCCGATCGGGGCCAGGATGTTCCTGGGCGTGTTGACACCCCCGCCGGAAACGGTGATCACGCGGTGGGTCAGGGGTTTTCCCCGCAGCACAGCCCGGGCCAGCGCCGCGGCCGTGCCGACGTTGATCACCACCACCCCGACGTCCAGCGGCAGCCCGCCGGTGGGCACTTCGCGGCCCAGCGAGGCCTTGATCGTCTGCTTCTCGCCGCCCATCGGATACTGTGTGTGCAGGGAGGCAACCTGGATGTCCGTCCCGGCCGCGGCCTTGCACAACGCATCGATCGCGGCAGGCTTGTTGTCCTCGACGGCGATGAGGATCTGCCTGGCGCCCGTCGCCCGGGCAGCCAGCAGGGCGCCGGTCACGATCGGGGCCGGGTATTCGAGCATCAGGCGGTAGTCGGCGGTCAGGAACGGTTCGCACTCGCAGCCGTTGACGAGGATCGTGTCGATCGGCTTGGCCGGGTTGGTCGTCAACTTCACCGAGGTCGGAAAGGCCGCCCCCCCCAGCCCCACCAGGCCGGCCTGGCGGGCTGCGTCGGCGATCTGCGCGGGCTGGAAGGAATCCATCTTGCCCGTCGGCCAGTCGCCGCCGAAGATCTCGGCGCGGATTTCCTCGGCCGTGGGCCTTTCGTCACCGGCGTCGATGGGCACGGTGGGCACATGTCTGCCGTTGGGCAGGGTCGTCACCGTCTCGCGCCCCGCGGTTCCGGCGATCGAGGCGTGGACCGGTGCGGAGATGAACGCGTCGGTGTCGCCGATCTTCTCGCCCCAGGTAAGCTCCTGCTTGGGCTTGACCAGGTTTCGGCACGGCGCGCCGGTGTGCTGGAGCAGCGGGATCGAGACGGCCTCCGGGCTGGGCAGGACCTCGATGGCTGCATCGGCGGCAAACTGCTTGTTGTCCGGCGGGTGGACGCCGCGGGCGAACTTGCCGGTTCCACCCGGCAGGACTTGGGCATTGCTCATGCCATCTCCTTGTTGCATCGCAGTTTACGAACGACAGGACCGGCGGCAACCGCCCCGAGAACCAGCCCGACCACCGCGGCGAGGACCGTCAGGCCCGATCGCAGCGTGCCCGGTGCCATGGTCTGAGAAACGGCACCGGCCGCACCGGCCGCCAAGGCCAGCGGGGCCACGAACGCCATTGCCGCCGCACTTGCCAGCCGCCAGCCGCTGTAGGAGGCGTCGCCTGCAGCGCAGGCCGGGTCCTCCCCGTCGCGACTGGCCGAACAGGTCGGACAGTGGCCCGGGCAGGAGAACGGTTTGTCGGGGGTCGAATCGTGCATCGGATTTCGGTCGCTCTGCCATTCACCGAGCGGCTGCGGGTGCGTCCTTCCGCCCGGCTCGGCAAAAGAGAGGCATTGTACAGACCGCCGCAAAGCCTGTAAAGAACTCCGAACCTCAAGGATTCTAACAGAACCACGTCAGCCTGTTCAACGCGCCCAGTCGAGGCTTGGCGGATCGGGTCAGGACGGGTAGACTCACCAGCTGTATGAACAAGGTCAGCGTCATCCTGCCCGCCGCCGGCAGCGGCTCGCGATTCGGGGCATCGGCGAACAAGATATTCCAGCCCCTGGCGGGCGTACCTATTTTCCTGCGCACCTGCAGCCGCTTTGCGGCCCGGGCGGACGTTTCGCAACTGCTGTTGATCGTATCGGCCGAGGACACCGAACGACTCCAGACCGAATTCGCCCCGCAGCTGGCGGAGTTGGGCGTGCAGCTGGTCGGCGGCGGACCCACCCGGACCGACTCGGTCCGCAACGCCCTGGCCAAGGTCGACGCCGAGGCCGACCTGGTCGCCGTCCACGACGCCGTCCGCCCCTGCGTGCGAAGCTGCGACCTGGATGCCGTCTTCGCCGCCGCCGGCCGACACGGCGCGGCCATGCTGGCCTGGCCCGAGCACGCGACGCTCAAACGCGTCGATGCCGACCGGATCATCCGTCAAACCGTCGACCGCAGCGGCCTCTGGCAGGCCCAGACCCCCCAGGTCTTCCGCAGAGACTGGCTGGTCGAAGCCTACCGCGCTGCCCAGAGCTCCGCGACCGACGACGCAGGCCTGGTCGAAGCGATCGGCCACGCTGTCCGCATTGTCCAAGGCGACCCGCGCAACCTGAAAATCACCACCCCAGCCGATCTGGAGATCGCCCAGGCAGTCTGGCCGACGATTCAGTAAGGCCAAGGGGCTGGACCTCGACAGCAGCTTGTGTGGTAGAATGGGCGGCTGAGAGTTTCCTCAAGTTTATGGAGAACCGCCATGTCCTGCTGCCAGTCTGCCGGCCTGTTCGCCCTGACAACCGCCCTGCTTCTGACCAGCCTGCCCGCCCCGGGTTGGGCACAGAACAAGAGCGGCTGGGAGGTCCGAACAATCGCATCCAACGCCACCTACGGCTGTCGAAGGCCTTTCGGAGCAGGCGTTTACGATCCAGACACCAACAGTACCACCGTTTGCTGGAATGGTGAGGGAATGAGCGTCTACGCCCGCCGGTTCGACCACAAGACCGCTACCTGGGGCCCGGCCAGACGCGTCTGGAAGAATGCATGGTTCACCAAGTGGGACTACCACAACTACCCCACGGTCGTGCTGGCCCCCGACGGCCATCTGTTGATCTTCTTCTTCCAGCACTCCAGCAAGGCGTACATGCTCCGCTCGCCATCTCCGGGCGCCATCGAGGGTACATGGACGCGGACGCTCCTGCCGGCCAGCCGCCCTGCCTACCCAATGCCCATCGTCTGCGGCGAGGAGGTCTACCTCTTTTACAGCCGCAGCGACAACATCTCGCAGGCCTACCGGACGTATCGCTACATCAAGTCCGCCGACAACGGCAAGACGTGGTCTCAGCCCCGGATGGCCATTGACTCCCAGCAGAAGGTCCCGGGTCGGTTCGATGAGGTCTACGCGATTGACTGTCACGTTGTCCCGGCCGCGGCAGGCAGGCCCGCTCGGATCCAGCTGACTTGGGAGATGCACGGCGGGCCAGGTCACAACATCGGCTCGCGGAACAACCATTTCGTCTACTTCCTGCCTCGAACGGGCAAGTTCCAGGCCGTCGACGGGACGGACCTGGGCGAATGGGTCGATTTCACCGAAATGGAAAACAAGTGCGTGGTCCACCGCGGCGGGGCCCGGACCGGCCATCCGATGGGCTACTCGATCACCACGGCCAGCCTGTCCGACGCCGCGCCGCTGGTGCTTTACCGCGACGGGGCCAAGCGCTTCCTGGCGGTATGGGACGGCCAGGCGTGGACGCAACGCCCGACCCCCCCATCGACGGGCGATATCGCTCGGACAAGCGAAGGCAGGCTGCGGATCTTCGGTTCCGCCAGCAGGCAATTGGCCATCCACGAATCCGCAGACGGCGGAAAGAGCTGGCGGAAAGTCTGGGCGGGGGCGTTTCCGCATGCCGACGGTTCGGACTCGACCTGCAACCGCGGCCTGATCACAAACGCCCACCCGGACATCCCGGCCATGCTCTGCGGCAAGAACAGCCAGACCAGCAAGTCCGACTACTCAGGCCGATGGCCTGTGGTGATCATCGGCAACACGGGTCCCGTAGATCGCTAACCAACTGCAGGACAAGATACTATAAATCGAAAGGCCCGCATTGCAGCGGGCCTTTCTTCGTTCCTTTTCGCCTGACGGGTGATCGAGGGGATTCGAACCCCCGACCCCCTGGACCACAACCAGGTGCTCTAACCGACTGAGCTACGATCACCAGATGACTGTCGGGGGCGACAGGAACCGAATACTGTACCGCCACGTACGGGCAAAGTCAAGTGCCATGCCGCCGGTTTTTGCAAGGGCCCTGCCCTTCTGGCCGTGCGGCTGCATCCTGCTCTCGCCCCGCCAGCCAGACCAGCGCCACAAGGACATCATTCGGCGCTCCGCGGGTCTCTCAGTTCCGTATCTTTCTATGAGACATTCCATTACGCTATTTTATCGGTCGCAGAATACCCCCAGGTTTCACCCCCGCGCGGGTACCTGGAGGACGGTACGCATTCAGGGCCTGGGCCCTACTGGCCATCGCCGAGTCCGAAGGCTGAGGCGATGCGGTCGAAGTCATCGAGGCTGTAGTATTCGATCACGATCTTGCCGCTGTGCTTGCGCCGACCAGGGTTGATCGCCACGTGCGTGCCGATCGATTCGCGGAACTGCTCTTCCATGTCGCGGATGTAGGCGGGCTTGGCTCGGCCGGGGCGGGCCTTCTCGATATCCTGGGCCTTGGCCGGCTGTTGCATGGCCGCCATCAGCTCTTCCAGCTTCCGGACGCTGAGCGATTCGGCCACTGCCTTTCGGGCCAGCTTCGCCTGCAGTTCCGGCTTGCCCGCCAGGCCCGCCAGGACCTTCGCGTGGCCGAAACTCAGAAGATCCTGCGCAACAAGCTGTTGCGCGTCGTCACACAAGTCCAGTATTCGCAGGTAATTGGCTATGGTTGCCCGCGGCTGGCCCAGCTTCTCTGCAGCGGCTGCCTGGGTCAAATCGAAGCGGTCGATGTAGTCGCGGTAGGCTTCGGCCTTCTCTACGGCGTTCAGGTCGGCCCGGTGGATGTTCTCGATCAGGGCCCATTCGAGCATCTGTTGCTGGTCGGCCTGCTTGAGCACGACGGGGACGGTCTTGAACCCAGCCAGGGTTGCGGCGCGGAGGCGGCGTTCCCCGGCGATCAGGATGAAGGGGGTGTCTGCATCGTCCTGGCCATCGCGGCTGACCACCAGCGGCTGAAGGATCCCCTGCTGCTTGATGCTCTCTGCCAGCTCGGCCAGGGCGTCTTCGCGGAATTCTCGTCGCGGTTGGTACGGGTTCGGCCGGATCTGCTCTATGGGGACGTCCAGCGGCCTGCCTGTATCAGCAGCTGTTTTGACAGGGGTTCTCCGCTCTGTCGGCGCCGATTCGGTCGTCTCGGCCACATAATCGGCAGATGGCGCTGCTTCGGAGGCGTTTTCTCCAGCCTTGGGCGATGTCGGGCCGGCCATCAAGCTCGAAAGCCCCCTGCCCAGGCGGCGTTTGGAGGCAGGTTTGGACGACTTGGATGAACTGGTCGATTTCGACTTGGAATCTTTGGCCATGGTGCGGTTCCTTCCTTACGTGAGGCCCTGAGTCGAGTGTTCCACGTGGAACAATGGAGGATACACCACGTTCCGGGCCCATTCAAGCCCAGAGAAACGGAAACAGGCAAAATGGTATGAAATGTTTCGGCCCGCAGCGCCGCACAATCGCGCTCTGTTCCACGTGGAACATCCTCCGCGAGACGCTCAGCGTCCCAAATTCCTCAGCGCCTGGCCCACCAGATCATTCAGGCATTGTTGGATTTCCATTGGCCTGCAGAAGTCGTCCTTGGCCCGACCAGCCGCAGGACACCTTCGAATGCAATTCAAGCGGACGCAACCTTGGCAACATCAAAGCGTCATTGACCAGACTTGTGCAGTCATCGCTACTCAACAGGGATGGCCGTTGCCCTGCAGATACAGGACCCTGGAGACCTGCAGCGGTTGGAGGAATCAACACCCATATCGCCAGTACATGCTCCTAACATCACTTACAGGCGTACTGCGTCCCTGTTCCACGTGGAACAGACCTACAGCTGCCCCTGATCATCGAGCCAGCGGGCCAGCACCCACAGGCTCCATAGACGATGATGGTAGTCCTGTCGGCCTGAAAGGTGGTCGTTCAGCAGCCCAACAGTCGCTTCCGGCTGAATGATCCCCGCATTGAGAAAGGCCTCGTCCAGCAGCGTCTCCTGCAGCACCTCAGCCAGGTCCTCCCGGAACCAGCGCGCCATGGGTACGCCGAAACCGCGCTTCCTGGCCGCGACGACCTGCTCAGGCAGGTCTTCGGCAAAGGCACGGCGGAGGATCTCTTTGCCGCGCCGGCGGCTGACTTTCAGCTCCGCCGGCAGGGAAAGCCCTTGCTGCATCACCCGATGGTCCAGAAAGGGCGACCGCAACTCCAGGGAAGATGCCATTGATGAAATGTCGGCCTTGACCAGCAGATCATCCGGCAGGTAGGTCCGGATGTCGTGGACCTGGACGGCCTGCAGTTCGTCGACGGCCTCGCCGGCCGAAGCATAGACACCGCAGAACCATTCCGCCAGAAGATCCTCTTGCCAGTCGCCCAGAAAGGCAGGGCAGAATACCCGCTGCAGATCCGACCACGTAAATAGCGTTCTGTACAGCAGATACTGCATAGCAGGGGGGTTGGGCAACCCATCGGCAAAGCGGATCAGGCGGCGTAGGCGGCCTCTTTCATGGCGGCCGGCAAAGGGGACCGCCAACTTGCCCGCCAAGCGGAACAGCGCGTATTGATGCGGCTTGAGCCTGGCGGCAATATGCATCGCCCGGTGCCTGTCGTACCCGGCGAAGGCCTCGTCGCCGCCGTCGCCGGTCAGGGCCACGGTCACGTGTTGCCGGGCGGCGCGGCAGACCTGCCAGGTGGGGATCGCGCTGGAGTCGGAGAAAGGCTCGTCGAAATGCTCTGCCGTGGCGATCAGATCGTCTCGGCAGGGGGGGCCGATCGGCAGGACCGTGTGCTCCAGGCCCAGTCGATCCGCGACCAGGCCGGCCAGCGCCGTATCGTCGTACAGCGAATCGTCGGAAAAGCTGGCTGTAAAGGAGCGTATGGTCGCGCCGGCCCCGAGGATCTCTCGCATCAGCACGGCCGTTGCGGCCGAGTCGATGCCGCCGGAGAGCAGCAGGCCAAGTGGCACGTCGGCCACCAGCCGCTGCTGCACGGCTCGACGCAATGCCCCACGCACCCCCGCTTCGGGCGTCGACAGGTCGAGGTCCGGCCGTTGTCCGGCCTCGATCTGCCAGTACGTTCGCATCTCTCCCGGCCCGCACTCGGCCCGGACCTCCAGCAAGCCGGCGGGTGGCAGCTTGGACAGGCCCTTCCAGGCAGAGCGCGGGGCAGGTACGTAACCCATTGCCATGTATAGCACTATAGACTGTTGATCCAACCTCCTGTCCACGCCCTCCCAAGCGAGCAAGGCCTTGGCCTCCGAGGCGAAGAGAACCGAACTGCCGGTGTCTGCCCACCAGAGCGGCTTCTGCCCGAGCCGATCCCGCAGGAGCGTCAGGCGGCTGTCCCGGCCGTCGTAGAGGGCCAGGGCGAACATGCCATCGACCTCGCCCACGGCTTCGGTCCCTCGCATCGCCAGCCAATGCAGCAGTACCTCTGTGTCCCCTCGTGTGTTAAACATAACACCTGTAGCGGCAAGGGACTCCCGTAGTCTGTTAAAGTTGTAGACTTCTCCGTTAAACGCCAGTGTGTAGCGATCGTCTGGCGTGGAAGCGGGTTGGCGCGAGCCGGCCGGGTCGATCACAGCCAGGCGGCGGAAGCCGATCGCGCATCGTCCGTCGGCGCTGGCCCAGCTGGAAGATGCATCCGGCCCGCGGTGGCTGAGGCGATCGGCCATGTCATCGACAGCCCCCCGATCGGCAGGCCCGGCGGCTGGGTCGTAGACGAATTGTCCGGCGAATCCGCACATCGCTGACATTGTACCCCCGCACCAGGCCGGGGCGGTAGCAGCAAACTGGTAGACGCCCAGCCGATACGGTGTACAATGGGGATATCCGCTACAGGCAGCGCGGAGCAACGCTTTCATTCCGCCTGGAGGAGCCGGCATGGCAGAAATTGATACGGAATTGAATTCGCTGGAAGGCATCTGGCCGTTGCAGGCGGAGCTGAACCGCAAGGTCGGCATCGACACGGCGGCGATGGGGGACCTGCTGCGTTCGAAGGAGGCCAAGGGCCAGCTCGATCAGGGCAGCGACGTGCTGCTGAAGATCGGACGGGCGCTGAAGAACTACATCGACGCGATGCAGGCAGAGTGTCACGAGCTCCAGGAGTGTCTCTCCTGGAAGCACTGGTACGCCGAGGCCCGCGAGGGCAGGCAGTACGAATTGCAGGATCTGCAGAACGCCCGGGTCGAGGCGACGGACATGCTGTTCTTCTGGATCAGCATCTGCCAGTTGCTCGGCCTGCGGCCGCAGGACATTTACCGCTTGTATGCACAGAAGTTAGGCATCAACCACAAGCGTCGCGACGAGAACCGCTCCCAGGCCGCCCACGGCGATTACGAGTCGGAGAACCGCGACGTAAGGTAGGGGGGCAAGGCGATGGAATCGAGATCGACGCGCTGCAGTGTCGTCAATTATCTGGCCGTTGGTCGCGTTGGGCCTGGCCGGCTGGGCTTGCGGGCAAATCTCCGGTCAGAAAGAGACTCGTATTCTGGCTGACCTACATCGCACTGATCGTTGAAGTGTTCATCCTGTCCGGCCTGGCCAGAGGCCTGCGCTGAAGGCGGATGGCTCGGGCAACCCCGGGTTTGACACTTCTTCCTGAAACGTATAACTACTTATGAAACCATACGTTAGTTGTCTTGTTCTTCCAGTTTGGCCTGAATGGTCTGCGGTTCGAGTCCGGCGGCGTGGAAGACGAGGTTGCGGGCGAGCCGGTAGGCCGAGTCGGGATGGTACCCGCTGACATCGAAGCATTCGTAGCCCAGCAGGGCGGCGGTGATGTCATCTCGGCTGATGAAGATGTTGGTGTTCATCATCGGCATGCCCAGCAGCTGGGGCGTGGTGACGTTGTGGAATTTCCGGCGTGCGGTGCCCCGGAAGGTGATATCGGTCAGCTTCCACTGGCCGAGGTTGTACACAGCATGGCCGGCCGGGAGGATGTTGGCAGTGACGAAGGGGCTGTCGCTGAACCTGCGTATCAGGGTGTCTGCGGCCTGGGCGAAATCACTGTCGCCGCCGGCGGCGTCGATGAGGATCTTACCTCCCCCGGCCACGAAGGTCTTGATCGCCGCGACCTGTTCGTCGGTCAGGTTGAACTTTCCCGTTCCGGTCAGAACGGCCAGCTTGGCACCGGACTTGGGCAGATCGGTGATTTCGATCGGATCGGGCAGTTCCAGGGCCACGCCTGTCCGCTCTGCCAGCCGGCGGCCAAAGGCCTCCCACGCCAGCGGCTCGGGGTTGTAATTGCCCGCGTATTTCAGCCGCGCGACCTTGACGGTGGCTACGGGCCGACCCTCGAAAGGCTCGGGCCAGTGGCTTACGCCCCGGTTGCGGAGTTTGGCCTTGTCGGTCTGGTAGAGGAAGATGTTGGCTGCGGTCTGCCAGGCCCACAGCCCCGCCGGGCCACGCTCCTGGGCCTGCCAGAAATACCCCAGATCCTTGGACGTGTGAATCACCAGGGGCCTGACGCCGTTGTGGATCATCTCCAGCTGGGCCCGCGCGCCGGTTGGCTGGTAGTGCAGCGTGTAGAAGGGGTGGTCGGCCGGAACGGCAGTCAGCTCGTATTCCGGGAAGATCTTCTGATAGACCTTCTTCATCGCCAGGTGGAACGCCTGGTTGTCGGATTCGTTGACCGAGAGGATCGTCCCGCCGTGTCGGACATACTCCCGGAGTTTCTCCAGGTGTTCGTCGGTGAACTTCGGCGCCTGGTTACCGGCGATATAGAGGAACGGCGCGTCGTGCCACTCGGTGACGGGCACGTCCAGAGGAACGATCTGCCAGTTGACGGTCCTCTCGAACTTGTCCGTCAGCCATCGGGTGAGGTTGGTCAGGTCGCGTGGGCGGTTATTCCAACGCCCCGGGTATTCCAACTTGTTGAACAGAACAGGGTTACGTCCGCGGACCAGGAAAAGCAGGTAGAAGGACGTGTTCTTGACGTCGCGGTTCTTTTTCCGCATGTCGGGGATGATGCGGATCGCCCCTTCCTTGTACCAGTCCTTCCGGCCGAAGTATTTGTACCCGCTGGCCAGGCCGATGCGTTCCACCCCGTACATGTAATAGGGGAAGCGTTTGTTTTCATCGAGGGTCTGGGCGAACTGGTCTTCGAACCACTTCATGCCGCGGCTGAGCTGGGGGGTGCCGAAGTCACCCCTGCATTCCAGGAACGCCCGGGACTGGAGGTTCTCCAGGCAGACGTAGAGGCTGGCTATGCCTGCGCTGGTCATCGTACGGGTGGAGTTGTCGTTGGAACGATCCTTGATCCGCCAGCGGCTGCCGTGCTTCTCCAGTCGGGTGTCCTTGTAGGGCCAACCCCCGTCGCGGTTCTGGGCGAGGTTCCAGTAGTCCCGGACCATTTCCCAGTAGCCCCTGGGGATCTCGACATTGGCCAGCGAGCCGGCCCAGACGCCCAGCAGCCCGTACTGGCTGTTGGAATGGTCGCCGTGGCGTTTGTCTTCCTTGTCGACGTCATAGCCGTAACTTCCATACTCGGTGCCCTTCATCAGGGTGCGAACGTCATCCTTGAGCAGTCGGAGGAACTCGCCCTGCAGGGGCGAGCCGTTCTCGGAGGCCTGGGCGGCTGAAAGCCAGACCTGGCAGCGCATGGCCAGCGAGTAGGTCTTGGCGGTGTCGGTATTCTTGAGGTAGGTCAGGGCCTTCTGCATCCGCGGATCTCGCGGTTTGACGCCCGTTTCGAGCATGGCATAGGCAGCCAGGGCCGTGATCCCGACAGGGTACTTTTTCATCGCGCTGGACCAGGAACCGTCCTTATCCTGCTTGTTCCAGAGGACTTCCACGCCGTTGGCGATAGCTTCTTCGACCTTCCTGTCGGAGAACTCCACGGTACGTTTGGCGCCCGAGGCGGGCCGGGCGGCCAACATCAGCAGCAGACAAGCCAGTACCAACAGCGATCGAGAACGGGGCATGTGAAACTCCTGGCAGGTTAAGGCCTTGGTACCCGAGGGTCGTTCGGGGGTATACAGATTATACCCTCTTTCCGATATACGGCCAAGCGAATTGAAGGGTTCTCCGCCTCGGACAAATGCGGCAACGTCTGGGTTTCTCAGGCCGTCGTACCGGCTGTGGGCTGGGGCGAACTGCTCCTGCCGCTGCGCGGGTGTTTCTCAGCCGCCGATGGCTTTTCGCCTTCGGGCGTCGGGTAGGCAATGCGCGCGTGGTAGAAGCTGCAGAGACTCTTGACCAGCGAGACCTCGATCTCGTGGACTTCGCGGAGGGTCAGGTTGCAGCTGTCCAGTTGGCCGTCGGTCATCCGTCGGGTGACCATGGTGTGGACCTGGTTCTCGATCCGTCCGGGCGTGGGGTCGGACATGGAGCGAACGGAGGACTCTGCGGCGTCTGCGAGCATGAGGATGGCGGCCTCGCGGCTGGAGGGCTTGGGCCCGGGATAGCGGAACTCGACTTCCTCGGGCAGGCGGTCGGAGCCCTTGTCCTTGCTCTGTTCGGTCGCAGCCCGGTAGAAGTACTGCACCAGCGTCTTGCCGTGGTGGGTCGAAATGAACTCGTGCAGCACGCGGGGCAGGCCGTACTCGCGGGCCAGTTCCAGCCCGTCCTTGACGTGCCCGATGATAATCAGCAGGCTCATCGCAGGCGACAGACGGGCGTGCTTGGAGTCGCCGTCGGCCTGGTTCTCGATGAAGTAGGGGGGTTTGTGGATCTTGCCGATGTCGTGGTAGTAGGCCCCCACGCGTGCCAGCAGCCCGCGGGCGCCGATGGCCTCAGCGGCCGCTTCGCACATCGCCCCCAACTGGAGCGAATGGTTGTACGTGCCCGGCGCTTCCATCGCCAGGCGTTTGAGCAGGGGCTTGGAGGCGTCGCACCACTCCAGCAGGGTCATGCTGGTGGCGAAGCGATAGATGCGCTCGATCATCGGCAGCAGGCCCTGGAGCAGGAAGCCGACCAGCACGGCCGCAGCCAGGCCTCGCAGGGCGGAATCCAGCGTGAAGGTCCAGGGAATCGCCTCGACCCAGCCGATCAGCCAGACCCCGCCGGCCAGGGCTGCGCCGGATACCGCGGCGACGCGGATCAACTTGGTTCGCGACCGGACATCCTGCAGTTGCAGGATGGCCACGGCCGTGGCGCCCAGAAGCACCAGCAGCAACTGGATATCCCCGCGGAGAATCAGCACGAGCAGGGCGGCCTGGACGCTGCAGATGGTCAAGGCGAACCGCTGGTCGTAAACCAGCGATGCGATGGTCGCCACGATCAGCAGGCTGAAGATGGTGGTGTGCGGGTCCCAGGCCAACCCGTGGACGGTCAGGCGGGCGGCGATAAGCATCAGCAGCATGAGCATCAGCAGGGAGAATGCCCGCCAGTGGTTCTCGACGATCCGCCGGTAGTACTTGGCGACATAGGCAGCCAGCAGGGCCAGCAGGGCGGCGATCAATCCGCCCCGGCCCGCGAAGTAGCCGATCGCATCCAGCGGTGCAAGTGAGCGTCTCTGGTCGTGGTAGGCCTGGTGCTCGGCCTTGAGCAGCGACAGTTCCGAGGCCGTCAGCCCATCGGAGCGGACAGGCTCGAGCGGGCCCGGAGCGCTGGCCCGGGCCAGGACTTCCCCGGCCAGATGCTGCTCACGGAGGTAGGTCGGCAGCAGCTCGGGCTGGCGGGTGCGGACCCACTCAACCGACTGGCTGATCCGCAATTCGGTGGCCTCGGGGTCGAAGGTATACAGCGGGCCGGCGCGGCTGATCTGCCTGGCCAACCATTCCAGCACGCCTGCCCGGGCCGGCGGGGCCAGCGCTGTCAGTTCGTCACCGGCCTGGATGAGGGCCTTTTGCAGTTGCAGCGGGTCCTGGAGGACTACCAGGTCCTGAATGTTGATCCGCTCGACGCCATCGGGATGGGCCAGCAGGACTTCCTTGGCGGGCCTGGATCGCTGGCTGGCGGCCTGGTCGGAACGCACGACCGGAATCGAGGCGAACATGCGGCGGATCTGCTCTGCAGCCCGGGCGACCTCGGCGGGGGGCATGGTGCCCAGTTTTTCGCGGAGGGCAGCCAACTGTTCCGGGCCTGTCAGGTTGAACTGTTCGATCAGCTCCGGCCCGTCGATCTGCTCGTCAGGCTGGGCCAAAGCAGCGGCCATCTGCTGCAGTTGACGGGTGACAGCCTGTGCAGTCGAGCCGGCGAATCGGAAGACCGCGGGCGTGAAATCCCGCGCCTGCTCGGCAGAACGCTTGGCCAGGAAGTTCAGTCGGGCGCGGATGTCGCGCGGCAGATACTGGCCTACGCGGTAGGGATCGGTTGGATCGACGGAGGCATCCAGCGCGACCAGCGCGGCGAAGAACGCCAACAGCAGAAGCAGCGCCCCGAGTCCGCCGGCCTGGCGGAACCGACGCCACCAGCCCAGTTTCTGGGCGGGGATATGCTTGCGGACCTCCAGGCGCCGTCGACGTACGTTTCGTTTAAAAGGCCACATGGTTACCTGCTGATCGGGTCAACGCAGCTTCGACGGACCGGTCAGGATCCCGACGGGTCGGTCCCGGCACCGCCGGCAGATTCCTCGTCCTGCTGGCCCTGGTCGGCATCCGACGTCTCCGCCTTCTCGCCCTGCTGCTGTCTGCCTATCGGATCGGAGCCATAGGCTTCTACGATATTCTGCACCAGCCTGTGACGGACGATGTCTCCGCGGGCCAGGGTGATGAACGATAACCCCTTGATGCCGTTGAGCCTGCGGCGGGCATCGACCAGGCCGCTGTCGGCGCGGCGGGGCAGGTCGACCTGGCTGTCATCGCCGGTGACGATCATCTTCGAGCCGTGGCCCATCCGCGTCAGGAACATCATCATCTGCGGAACGGTGGTGTTCTGGGCCTCGTCGAGGATGATCACCGAATCGTTCAGCGTCCTGCCGCGCATGAAGGCCAGCGGAATCACCTCGATGACATCATTGGCCATGAAGCGGCGGATCTGGTCGTACTCCATCATATCGTGCAGGCCGTCGAACAGCGGGCGGAGGTACGGGTTGACTTTCGCCTGCATGTCTCCGGGCAGGAAGCCCAGCTTCTCACCGGCCTCGACGGCAGGGCGGACGAGCACCAGCCGCTTGACCAGGTCGTGCTTGAGCAGATGGACAGCCATGGCCACCGCCAGGTAGGTTTTGCCCGTCCCGGCAGGTCCGGTGCAGAAGACCAGGTCCTTGGTCTGCATCGCTTCGAGGTACTTGCGCTGGCCGGCCGTCTTGGGCTTGATCAACTGCCCGGCCGCGTAGACGTCCAGCAGGTCGCCGGCCTGTTTGCGGTTCTGCGTCGCAGCGGCGCTGATGGCTTCGACCACGGCGGATTCCGTCAGCGACTCCTGGCGGCGCAGGGCCCGCTGGAGTTGTTCCAGCACGGCTGCGGCGCGGGCGACGTTGGTGCTGTTGCCCGTTACCGTAACCTTGCCGTCGCGCGCGAACACCTGGACGCCCAGGGCCTCGCGGATCAGGCGCAGGTGACGGTCGGCCGGGCCGAACAGGATCGCCCGTTTCTTCGGATTCTGCAGTGTAATGCTCAGTTCCAAGAGCCACCTCCGGAAGGAGTCTTACTGTGGCAGGGTCGGGATATCAGCATAGCAGCCAGGCGGGAGCTTGCGTAGGGGCTGTACAAGGGAATTTTACGCGCCTGGGCAGGGAGAAGTTCGCCCTTTGGGCAGGTTTACGAAAACAGCCGGGACGACCCAAGTAGGATCGTCCCGGCCGGTGTTCTCAATCAGATGGCCGCGAGGCGGCCCATCCGAAGGTCAGTTCGAGTCGGATTCCTGACCGTTTTCGCTCCACCCGTTGCCGATACCCCACCAGAGGGCGGAGTTCTCTTCTTCGTCGGCATCTCCACGGGCTTCGCTGAAGATGTTGTCGCCGTCCATGCCGAGTTCATCGTAGCGCTTCTCGCCGGACCAGGTCACCGAACTGTTGACGTTCAGGTAGTTCACGCCGTCGGTGTGCGCTTCCGAGCCGGTCTCGCCGTCCTTGTTGTTCAGCGGACGGTCGGCCATGATCACCACGCCACCGGCGAGGTTGTTGCTCAGCCTGGCGTCGAACGAGTCGGTGGTCGGCTGGACCGCGTAGCTGGTGTTGCTCCAGGCGGTAAAGCCGTACTTGGCAGCGCCGCGATCGGGGTTGGTCACTTCGCTGTCTCCGGGGCACTTGAACTGGCCATCGGAGACGTTGCCTTCGTTGACCAGCAGCCAGTACGTCTGGATGGCGCAGTTTTGCACGTTGGCGTTGGTGAACAGGTCGTCCTTGTTGTTGACGGCGTTGGCATCGCCGTTCTGCGGCGTGCCACCGTCAGCCCCATTGTACGGGAAGCCGTTGTTGTCGGCTTCGTAGATCGCCAGGGCCTTGGGGAAACCGCTAAGGGTGGCGCCACAGGCTGTCCGGGCGGCCAGGGCGCGGGCCCTCTGGATGCTCGGCAGCAGGATCGAGACCAGCAGCGCGATGATCGCGATGACCACCAGCAGCTCGATCAGGGTAAAACCTTTACGTCGCATGATAATACTCCTTCATAGGTTCTCAGCCCCCATGGTTCGCTTCTTTCGAGCCATTCCAACACCCGAAGGTATGGAATGATCAGATAATAGCTTCCAGTGCGGTTGGGCGTTGCAAAACTCGCTGGCCGCAAACCAACCAGGGCTGTTGGGTAAGTCCTGCCGGGACCATCCCGACAGAGAAGAACGGTAACATGTGTAAACCTTGCTCTATCCGCCGTCAACATCAGCAGACGACAGGTAGAGATGTTCCATGGGACGCAACCGGCAGGAGAACATCCTGCAGATTGCTCAGCAGAGCATCAGCCCCGCTGGCCTTGCACCGCGTCCGTGCGGGCTGTCCTGGCGATTCAGGCTCAAGCCGGCGAGGATGATGGGTATGATAGTTTTGAGAGCAGATAATTCTCGCTATCGTCCGACCTCGCCTGGTCGCCATCCGTATAATATCCTCCCGGCAGGGGGGATGTCAACAGGTTCGGACGGTTTTTACTGCGTCGACCGACACGCCGAGATCATTGACATCGGCCGGTCCCTTGGTTCTACTGCTTCACGAGGCCCCATCCTTCCATGGCAAGGCCCCAAGACCTCCACGGAGAGCCCATGACCGAGATCAGCGATATCCGACGGAAGCTGGAAACCTACGACCAGGAACACCTCCTGCAGTTCTGGGACCAGCTGGATGAACCAAGCCGCCAGAAGCTCCGCCAGCAGATCCAGGACATCGACTTCGAGCACCTCGACGAACGGATGAAACAGTACGTCCACCAGAGGCCCCAGCTGCACCTGGATACATCCGAACTCCAGCCGCCCGAGGTCACCGGCGCCAAACCGGCCGATGATGCCCAGCAAGCCCGGTTCGACCAGGCACGCAGGCGCGGGCTGGAACTGCTGGCCGAGGGCAAAGTCGCCGCCTTCGTCGTCGCCGGAGGCCAAGGCACGAGACTGGGCTACGAAGGGCCCAAAGGCTGCTTCGAAGCCACGCCGGTCATGAAGAAATCCCTCTTCCAGGTCTTCGCCGAGCAGATCCTCGCCGCCTCCCGACGCAGCGGAAAGCCGATCCCCTGGTACGTCATGACCAGCCCGGCCAATGACGTAGCCACCCGCGCCTTCTTCCGCCAGAACGAGTTCTTCGGCCTGGATTCCGACGACGTGTTCTTCCTGGTCCAGGGCACGATGCCCGCGATCGGCTACGACGGCAGGCTCCTGCTGGCCGAGAAGGACAAACTCGCCCTGAGCCCCGATGGCCACGGCGGGTCGCTGCTGGCGCTGAAGCGCTCGGGCGCCCTGGACGACATGAAGCAGCGCGGCATCGAGCAGATCAGCTACTTCCAGGTCGACAATCCGCTGGTCCACTGCATCGACCCGCTGTTCATCGGTCTGCACGAGATGGCCGGAGCCGAGATGTCCGCCAAGGCCCTGCCCAAACGCGACCCGATGGAGAAACTCGGCAACTTCTGCGTCATCGACGGCAGGGTCCACGTGATCGAATACTCCGACATGCCCGACGAGTTGGCCGAGCAGACCACCGACGACGGCCGCCTGCGATTCAGCGCCGGCTCGATCGCCATCCACCTGATCGCCGTCTCGTTCCTGGATCGGCTGACCAAAACAGGGCGACTGGACCTGCCCTTCCACCGGGCAGAGAAGAAGGTCCCCTGCGTCGACCGCCAGGGCCAGCGCATCGAACCGCAGGAGCCCAACGCGGTCAAGCTGGAGATGTTCGTCTTCGATGCCATGCCCAAGGCCGAAGAAACCGTGATCCTCGAAACCCGCCGGGCCGAAGAATTCAGCCCCATCAAGAACGCCGAAGGCCCCGATTCGCCAGCCACCAGCCTGCACGACCAGATCCGCCGGGCGGCAGAATGGCTCGAAGCCGCCGGTGTGCAGGTCCCGCGCGACGCCGATGGACAGATCGCCGCGGCGATCGAAATCTCCCCACTGCTGGCCGACTCCGCCGCGGAGCTGGCCGAGAAGATCGATCCGGAGAAGGTGCACATCGTCTCGGGCAAGACGCTCTACCTGGAACCCGAGGACTGATCGACAGAACGTGCGAAACGAGGCGAACATGCCGCCAAAACGCGTTGTGATACTCGGCAACGAGGACCGCGCCGGTGTACCCGGACAGGTCGAGGAGTTCTGCCGGGGCTTCGGAAAGCTCGTCGAGATGGTCGGCACGTTCTCACCGCGCCAGGCTTTGCCCGACAAGGCCCTGCAGGCCGACCTGGCCATCGTCTTCGGCGGCGACGGAACCCTGCTGGGCGCCGCCCGGGCCCTGGCCGGGACGGACGTGCCGATCCTCGGGGTCAACATGGGCAAGCTGGGCTTCCTGGCCGAGTTCAACGTCGACCACATGGTCAAGCACTTCCAGCAGGTCCTCGACGGACACATCGAGACCACCGAACGCATGATGCTCCAGGCGACCGTCCGCTCGCGGGGCGTCGGCGAGGTCCGCTTCACCAGCCCGGTGACCAACGACGTGGCCATCTCGGCCGGCCCGCCGTTCCGGATGATCGATCTGCACGTCGCCCAGGATGACAGCCAGATCGCCCAGTATCTCGGCGACGGGCTGATCGTCTCCACGCCGACCGGCTCGACGGGTTATTCGATGTCCGCCGGCGGGCCGATCCTCGAACCCACGCTCCAGGCGATTGCCATCACCCCCGTCGCCCCGCACCTGCTTTCGGTCCGGCCCATCGTGGTCGGGGCCTCGCGGCCGATCACCATCACCGCGATGAGCGTCAACGAAGGCTCATCGTTGATCGTTGACGGCCAGGTGCACACGTCCCTGCAGATCGGCGACATCGTCGAGATCGCCCGGCGGGACAAACCCATCCGCATCCTCTCGCATCCGGGCAGGAGCTTCTTCGATACCCTCTCGCGAAAGCTGATGTGGGGTCTGAGCCCGCACCACCACCCCGACCGCCAGGACTGAAACGCTATGCATTCGGCGGGTCTGCCCGCCTGGCCAGCCGTCCTCCAATCCGACCTCGGCCTTCCTCGGTCACTGCACCGACTTGAGCCACGCCTTGGCCAGTTCATCATGGGTCAGGCCCATCGCTTCCTTCAGGGCGTCGGCCTCGCTCTTGCCCGCCTTGTAGAGCTTGATGAACTGGATGAACCCTTCCTTGTCGCGGTGGATCATGTAACGGACCAGGCTCTGGGCGATGCCGTACCAGAAACCGTCCAGCGGCACGCCGTTGAAGATCGGACGGATGTCGACCTTGTTCTTGATCGCCGTTCTGGTCGCATCGATATACCTGGTCCGTGCAGAAGAGCCGTCTACCAGCTGGGCCGCCATCAACTCCGCGATACCCTCGTTGGCCCAGCTGGACACGTGCCGGTTGCTGATGTAGCGGCTGATGAAAGCGTGGGAGGCCTCGTGGACCAGCAGGGCCCGGAATTCCGTCTGGGTCGGCGCCCGGTTCAGGACGATATACCGCAGCGATCCCCGCGAGCTATGGTAGCCGCCGGCTTTGAGCATATGAGGGCTGCGCTGGCCAACCTGGTCGACCTCGGTGCAGAAGCGTCTGAAGTGCTCGGCCTCCCAGAAGACGTAGATCGGCAGCTTGCCCGCCCAGACGCTCTTTTTGCCGGGCATGTTGAACCGTTGCCGCATGGCCTTGTACATCGACTCGCAGAGCTTGGCCAGATCGTCGTCGAATTTCTTGTCCCAGGCGGAGTAGATCAGGAAGTTCGGCGTCTCGACCAGGTGCAGCGACGGTGCGAAGTTCTTGCGGGCCTGGGCGAACCATTCCTCGGCCGTGCGGTGGTTGGCATCGATCTGCGCCTGGGTGGTCGGGATCGTGGTCTGCCCGGTCGGGGCGGGGGGTTCCTCATCCTTGGCCTCGTTCTGGGCGCCATCGGTGTCTTTGCCCTGCTGTTGGTCGGGGCCGGCCGCTGCTGCCGATTCGACGATCTTCGTCACTTCGTCGGTCAGCGAATCATCAAGACGGACAATCCTGCGTTTCAGCAGGTTCACTTGCGCGGTCAGGTCATTGGCGGCCGCGAAGCGCAGGAGCACCAGCTGGCCCTTCGGATCGTCGCTCTTGACGGTTTTGGACAGGGCAATGAAGTAGCTGGTCGGCTTGACATCGGCGGCCGCGACGGTGATCGTCTCGTCCTTGAGGCGGACCTGGAGGGACTCTGCATCGCCGGAGAGCAGCACGCCGGGGATCGGCCTGCCTTCTTTCATCAGAAGCAGGACGCGTCCGAAGTCGGCCGGCGGGTCGGCCTTGGCGGCCGGGGGGCCGGTCCAGACCAGCAGCAACACGCCGGACAGCAGCAGGGCTTTCTGTGCCATGTAACAGCTCCTGTTTCTGCCTCAGTTCGCGCCGAGGCTGGTATCGGTCGGTTCGATCAGCCCGCAGGGGAACGTTCCAAAACCTGGACGTCCGACCCGAACGTCTCCAGTTCCCCGACCCGGGCAGCGGGCAGGACCGCCTGTATGGTGGCAGCCTGTTCGTCGTAGTTCTCGCTCTCGACCGTGCCGAACTGGGCGATGTAGTGCATCAGCTTGCCGTTTCGGTAGTTGGCCGAGAGCTTGACACGCAGGTTCTCTCCCGCCACGCGCCTGCGGACGGTTTCGATAATCTCCTCTGCCCCTTCGCCGGTCCGGGCCGAGGCGAAGATCGCCTCGGGGTATTTCCGGGCCAGGACTGTCCGGATGGTCGGGTCTTTGATGCGGTCGATCTTGTTGAGCACGAGGATGCGGTCGGCATCGCGGCAGCCCAGTTCGTCCAGGACGTTCCAGACGGCCTGGATTTCCTGGTCGACGCGGGTGTGGCTGGCGTCGGCGACGTGGATCTGCAGGTCGGCGTAGATGACCTCCTCCAACGTAGCCCGGAAGCTGGCGACCAGGTGGTGGGGCAGATCGCGGACGAAGCCCACCGTGTCCGACAGCAGCACGTCGCGCATGGTGTTCAGGTCCCACTGGCGGGTCTTGGTGGCCAGGGTCGCGAAGAGCTGGTTGGCCACCAGCGTACCGGCCCCGGTCATCAGGTTCATCATGGTGCTCTTGCCCGCGTTGGTATAGCCGACCAGGCAGGCGCAGTAGGCCTCGGACCGGGCCTCGATGGCGCGTTTTTTGCGCTGGTCGATATCGCTGATCTGGCGCTTGAGGAAGCTGACGCGCTTCTGGACGAGGCGGCGGTCGGTCTCGATCTGTTTCTCGCCCGGCCCGCGCGTGCCGATCCCGCCGCTGGCAGCCCCGGCCGCTCCGCCGCCGATGCGCTCCAGGTGAGACCACATGTTCTTCAGCCGCGGATAGGTGTACTCCAACTGGGCAAGCTCGACCTGCAGGCGACTCTCGCGGGTACGGGCGTGAGCGGCGAAGATGTCGAGGATCAACTCCGAGCGGTCGATGATCTTCCGCCGGATGATCGCCTCGAGATCGCGGATCTGGCCCGGCGAGAGGTCGTGGTCGAAAACCACCGTGTCGATCTCGTTCATCTCGGCGCGCTGGGCGATTTCCTCGGCCTTGCCCGTCCCGACGAACAGGCCCGGATGCGGGCGCGTACGCTTGGCGACCATCTCGTCGACAACGTGGCCCCCGGCTGTCTTGGACAGGCTTCGAAGCTCGCCCAGCGGGTCCTGCGGGTCGGATGTCGAGTTCGGGAAGACAACCCCTGCCAGCAGGACGCGTTCGGCCTGCACCCCGAGTTCAGTACGAATCAGTTCAGCCATAAAATCCTTATGCACCTCCAGCGGTTCGTGGACATTATACTATATAACGTTTCGCGCCGCAGGTTGGTTTTTCGTCAATCTCTCGCACCTCCCGGGTCGTTGCGGTAGGATGTCGGCCCACCGGAGCACGCCAGAGACAGGAGTTTTCGATGAGTCAGGATACCCCCCCCCAGATAGATTCGTTCGAACCGACCCGCCGCCGCGAGGCCCTCGAAGCCCAGGCGCCCCTTGCCCGCCAGAACCCCACCGGCCAGAACGTCAACATGCACTTCCACTCGTTCTTCTCCTACAACGGACAGGGCTGGTCGCCCAGCCATATCGCCGTCGAGGCCCGACAAGCCGGGCTGTACGCAGCCGGCCTGTGCGACTTCGACGTGTTGGACGGCATGGAGGAGTTCCTCTCGGCCGGACGCCTGCTGGGGCTTCGCACGGCCGTCTTCCTGGAAACCCGCGCCTACCTCGCCGAGTTCGGCGACAAGGACATCAACTCCCCCGGCGAACCGGGCGTGGCCTATTCGATGGGGGCAGGCTTCGTCCGCCGGCCCGAGCCCGGCAGCGAACAGGCCCGGACGCTGGAGCAGCTGCGTTCGGCCGCCCGCAGCCGCAACGAACAGCTGATTGAGCGGATCAACAGGAAGCTCCAGAACCTCAACATCGACTACCAGACCGACGTGATCCCCCTGGCCCCGTCGGGCAACGCGACGGAAAGACATATCGTCTCAGCCTACGTGGACTCGGCAGCCAAGCTGTTTCCCGGACAGGCTTTGGAAGGCTTCTGGGGGATGGTCCTGGCCGCCGATGCCGCCGACGTCCGCGATCTTCTCGCCGACCGGACAGCCCTGGAAGAAAAGGTCCGGTCCCGACTGGCCAAGCGGGGCGGGCTGGGCTACGTCCAGCCCTCTGCCGAGACGTTCCCGCCGATGGAGACCTTCTACAGCTGGGTCGCCTCGTGCGACGCGATCCCCATGATCGCCTGGCTGGACGGAACCAGCCAAGGCGAGGCAGACCCCGAAGCGCTGTTTACCTGCCAGGTCGAAATGGGCGCAGAGGCCCTGAACATCATCCCCGACCGCAACTGGAACTTCTCCGATGCCGACAAGGCAACAAAGATGGCCGACAACCTCGATCTGTGCGTCAAGACCGCCCGGAAACTGAACCTGCCGATCAACATCGGCACGGAGATGAACAAGCCCGGCCTGCCGTTTGTCGACGACCTGGCCGGGCCCGTGCTCAGCCGCTACGCCGACGATTTCCGAACCGGTGCGGAGATCATGGTCGGGCACACCACCGCAAGTCTTTACGCAAATGTGTCTTACGTTTCCGATAAGGCTCGAAGCCAATGGCCCGACAAGGCCGATCGCAACGCCTTCTTCGCCTCAATCGGCGCCCTGGAACCGGTCGACGACGATCTCCACGACAAGCTCCTCCAGGCCGGGCCGGAAAAGGCATTCCAGATCATCTCCGACGCCGCCGACGAAGGGCGATGGTAACCCGCTACGGTTTGTTCGCCAAGGACAGGTAGTAGTTCTGCAGCGGGGCCATGCGGCCTCGCTGGATCTCGGTCGTGGTGAATTCCGAGCTGTGGATCTGCAACTGGCTGCGTCGGTCCCGGTCCAGGGCCCATCCGGCCATGCCGAAGGCGATCGCACCGGTCAGCAGGAGTCCCCGCAGCCAGGCGGGCTTGCGCTGGCTGGGCCTCTGCCCCCGGCGGCGCCAGAGTTCCACGAGCAGGCGGATGGCCAGGAACCCTGCCGCAGCCAGGGCGGCGATCTCGGCTGCAAGTTTCCATTGGTTGCTGTCGGGACCTGCCTGGAAAGGCATGGCCGCGGCCCGGCCCGGGCCGCAACTGTGCAGCGCTTCGACCTCTGGATCCAGGCGAAGGGACAACTGGCCGGCGAGTTGCTGATCGTCGGCCATCTCGGCCACGAGCATCCCGTGGCCGACGGCCATTTTGCGGATCCGGTGCGCTTCGAGCAGTTCGTACTCCCGACAGGCCGAGATCGCCAGGATCAGCCCGAGCCTCTCGACCTGGCCCAGCAGGTCTCCTGCCCGATCGAAGCGTCCCTGGCGAGCCAGCTGGATCGACCGCCCGCACAGGGCAGAGGCGATTGTCTGTGCCGGACCAGCCGCCAGAGGCAGGGTCGCGTTCTGGAAGTGGATTGCCTCGTGACGGCTTGCTTCGCTGTTTCGCCGCAGCAGGATTTCCGTTCGTTTCTGGAGCAGCTCGTAGCTGCGCGGGCGGATCATTCCGCAGTCCAGGGCCTGTTGGAGGCAGTCCAGGGCCTGCTGGTAAGATTCGCCGTCCCGGATGCTCGCGTTCCAGGCACGCCATTCTGCGGTACCGGAACGGGTCTGCATCCTGTACTGCAATTGTTCATCTCGCTGCAGGCTGCACGCCCGGTCCAGCAGTGTAGCTGCCTGGAGCATGGGGTAGAACCCATTTCCCGGGTCGATCTGGCGGCCGCGCTGGAGCTTGGCCATCCATTTGCTGGAATGTTCGGGCTGTCCGTGCTGGTTCTGCAGGCAATCGGGACTGCAGCAGAGGATGGCATTGATGTAGTTGCCGTAGCAATCCGCGTCGCCGGGGAACTTCTCTGCCACCGCCCGCGCGCGGTCCAAAGAAGAGCAGTCGTGGTTGATCCCTCCGTCCAGGAGCATCTGTTCCTGGCGGCTGTGAGATTTTAACAAGCTCGTCCAGTAGGTCGGCCCCGGCAGGGCCCAGACTACCGCCAGCCCCGTGCAAAGGGCAGCCAGCAACAGTGTCCGGATGGTGATCCCCCCGTTGTCGGGTTGGATATCGCCAATACCTGCCCCATTGTCCCGTCTATCTTCCCTTTTCGGCAAGCTCTGCTCCCATCAGAATCTGCAACACTGTGTCCGGCCCCGGTGAGCATAGACGCAGCAGCCCGTCGTTTGATTCCGAAAAATGCATTAATAGCGCATACAGACAGAATCCTTCCGGCTCTCAGACCGTCAGCAACGTCCCTGCTGTGTAACGATCTGCCACGTGCAGCTGCGCCTCGGCCCCGCAGAAGTGGCGGTGGACGGTCAGGGCCTTGGAAGGGCAGTTGTTCTCGGCTGAAAGGTGACCGATGCAAGCCCAGGCGAGGTTTCGTCCGGCCGAGGCGAGCAGTTGGGCCGCTTCGATGTTCGACAGGTGGCCGGCCGGTCCGGAAATCCGCCGCTTCAGAAAGGCCGGGTAAGGCCCGCCGGCCAGCATGTCCGGGTCATAGTTGCTCTCGACCAGCACAGCCGAGCAGGAGCGGATGGCCTCGTCCAGGCCGAGAAAGACGTGGCCGAGGTCGGTGAAGATACCCACGCGCGTGCTGCCGTCATCGACGATGAAGGCGGCCCCGTCGGCTGCGTCATGCGGCGTGGGAATGCTCTGGATGGTCAGATCCCCGATCTGCAGACTCTTGCCGGCAGAGAAGGTCCGGACCCGGTCCATCCTGCCCAGCTGGTTGCGCCTCTGGGCAGCCCGGAGCGTCTTGTCCGTTGCCCAGACATCCAGCTCGAACTTCCGCTGGAAAATGCCCATCGACCGGGTGTGATCCGAATGGTCGTGCGAGATCAGTACGGCGTCGACATCGCGGATCTCCAAGCCATGGCCTGCCAGGCGCAGCTCGGCCTGGCGGCCGGAGATCCCCGCGTCGATCAGGATCTGGGTCTCATCGCTGGCGAGGTAGAGGCAATTGCCGTTCGAGCCGGATTGCAGGGAACAGAATCGCATGCGGGCATTGTAGCAGCAGGGGCGGGCCCAGGCAAAACCCGGCTGCTTTCTGTTGGATTCTCCACGCCCCGCGCGGTACACCACGGGCCATGGATATTCACATGGTAGAGTCTCAGCCGGCCGAGAAGACCACCCTGGACGACGTGCGCGGGATGGTGGCCCTGTCGGCCCGGGTCTGGCCCGACGAGGTCGACGACGTCGAGGCGACGGCCCGGCGGATCCATGAGAAGGGCCCGGGCGAACCGGACTGGCGGAACTGGTGGATTCGACGGAACGGGCAGATCGTGGCCAAGGCCCACACCTTCGCCCGGACCATCCAGGATGACAGCGCACCGCTGCGGATCCTCGCCCTGGCAGGGGTCTGCACCGATCCGGCCTGTCGAGGCGAAGGTCTGGCCAAGGCGATCGTCGAGGGCGCGTTGGCGCTGGTCGACAGCGGCCAGTACCCGGCGGCGCTTTTCCAGACCAGCTCGGCCGTCGCACCCTTCTACGAGAAGCTCGGGGCCTTGCGGATTCCCAACGAGGTGGTCAATTCGCTCAACACCGAGGACCCCAAGGCCAACCCATTCTGGGACGACGTGGTGATGTGGTACCCCTCGGTCGGCCAGCTGCCCGTCGGCCCGATCGACCTGCAAGGCCCGGGTTACTGACAGCTCAAAGCCCTTGCATCGGGGCGGGGTTTGGGTCAGAATGCGTTTCTCGCGCCGTGTTAGCCCTCACCCAGGAGCCCGCAGTATGTCCTCCATCCAGTACCGCAAAGACCAGTCCATCCCCGTCATCGCCTCGCCGGAAGTCGCCGTCATCGGCGGCGGGCCCGGCGGGATCGGCGCCGCCGTCTTCGCCGCCCGGGCCGGGGCCAGGACGCTGCTGATCGAGCGATACGGATACCTGGGAGGCATGGCCGCTGCCGGTGAAGTCCACCCCTTCATGCCCAACCACGCGGGGGGCAAGTGCCTCGACAAGCCCGTCTACGTCGAGTGGGTCCAGGCCATGCGAGGCTACATGCCCCAAGGGTACAACCAGCCGGTCGATGGGGAAATCCCCGACGGTAACGCGCGCGTGATCAGCAAAGACGCCGCCATGCTCGCCGCCGAAGACCTCTGCCTCTCTGCCGGGGCCGAGTTGCTCTACCATCACAGCCTGGCCGACGTGATCGCAAGCGACGGCAAGATCGAAGCGATCGTGCTGCTGAGCAAGTCGGGCCTGACGGCCGTGACGGCAGAGTGCTTCGTCGACGCCACCGGCGACGCAGACCTGGCCGCCTGGGCAGGCTGCCCGATCGAGGTCGGCGGGCCCAGCGGGCACTGTCAGCCCATGACGCTCTGCTTCAAACTCGGCGGGGTCGACAAGTCCCGCACGCCGGGGCGCAGGGAAGTCACCGAACTGTACCACCAGGCCCGCGAGGCCGGGCAGATCGACTGCGTCCGCGAGGACGTGCTGCAGTTCGAGTGGGTCCTGGACGACGTGGTGCACTTCAACACCACGCGGGTGATCCACAAGTCGGGCATCAGCGGGGCTGAACTCAGCGCCGCCGAGATCGACGCCCGGCGTCAGCTGCGCGAGTACCTGCAGTTTTTCCGCAATCACGTGCCCGGCTACGAAAAGGCATACGTCTTCTCCGTGGCCCATCACGTCGGCGTCCGGGAGACCCGGCGGGTCAAGGGCAAGGCCTACCTGGTCAAGCAGGACTTCGTGGATGCATCGAAGTTCGACGACGCCATCGCCCGCGTGCATTACCCCATCGACATCCACAACCCCGACGGACAGGGCACCGAGCACCTGCGACTCGAGGCCGACGAATACTACGAGATCCCCTACGGCTGCATCGTGCCCGAAGCGTGCGACAACCTGCTGATTGCGGGGCGGCCGATCTCGGTCGACCACGCGGTGCACAGTTCCATGCGGGTCATGCCCCCGGCGATGTCTGTGGGCCAGGCGGCCGGGCTGGCCGCGGCGACGGCGGCCAAATCCCACAACAAGCCCGCCGACCTGGACGGCAGGCAGATCCGCGCGACACTGCAGGAAATGGGCGCGTACCTGTAAAGGAAGGTCAGTCCTCGTCGCCCCCCGCCTCGGCGGCCGCCCTGCGGGCATCGTCGCAGTCAACCGGGGCGATCTCCAGCGTCCGCGGGCCCAGCAGCGAGATCGCCCAGGCCCCGGCCGGGGCAGTCAGCAATATCGCCAGCACAGCCATCGCCAGGATCAACTCGCCCGGGGCGGTGTCCATCCCCGCCGCGGACATCGCCGCCAGGGGCACTGCGCCGATGGCCGCCTGGACGGTGGCCTTGGGCAGGTAGGCGACGTTGACGAACAGCCTCTCTCGAGCTGTCAGGTCGCTGCCGAGCAGGCTCAGCCAGACCCCGCCGCTTCGGGCCAGCAGGCCGATGAGAATCACCCCTGCCCCGGCCAGCCCCGCCTCCCAGGCCACCGGCAGGTTCACCTGCGCGCCGACCAGCGTAAACAGCAGGATCTCGGCCAGGATCCACACCTTGCCCAGCTTGGCCGATATCTCGTGGGCCATCCGCTCGCGACGCTCCAGGAAGATCACCCCGATCGCCATCGCCGAGACCAGCGCGGCAAAAGGCAGCCACCCGGCCAGGACGTGCTGCAGGCGGAGCAACAGCAGCGACGCCGCCACGATCGCCAGCACCCGCTTGGTCGCCCGCGGATTGAAGCGGTCGAACAGGCGATACAGCCCCCAGCCGACCAGCAGGCCCACAGCCACACCCAGGACAATCGAAATCGGGATCCCCGCCAGCTGCCAGGCCAGGTTCGCCTCGACTCCGGTGTACAGGCCGACCATCACGCCGAAAACGACAATCACGTAAACATCGTCAACCGAGCTGGCCGCCAGAACCATCGTCGGAATGCCCTTCCGGGCCCCGCGCCGCTGCTGGATCAAGCCGATCATCATCGGAACCACCACAGCCGGTGAAACCGCTGCCAGCACCGAGCCCAGCAGGGCTGCGCCCATCGTCGAAAGCCCCAGCAGACGGGGCCCAGCCAGGGTAATCGCCCCGATCTCCAGGCTGGCCGGAACAAATGCCAGCAGCAGCGCCCGGCCTCCGACGCGGTGCAGAACGCTGCGGCTGAGCTCGAAGCCCGCCCGCAGCAGAATCACGATCAACGCCATCAGCCGCAGGTCCTGACCGACGCCCAGCAGCTCCGGATCGATCCACCCCAGCACGTAAGGCCCGAAGACAACGCCCGCCAGGAGCATCCCCACCAGGCCCGGTATCCGCACCTTGCCCAGCAGCCACGCGCCCAGGAGAGAAACCAGAATCAACTCCGCAATGCTCGTCGCCATCAGACTCCACCTGCAAAAGGTCCCGGTCCGGACCATATCCTCCCCCGACACGCCGTACAAGCCTCGCCTCGACTATGGCCGGTGTGTTCCTTCCTCGCCGGGCACGCCGTAGCCGTATCCCGGCGTATTGAGCCAGGACGTAACTGCCTTCGTGTAGAAACACTGCAGCCCGTCACCTCTCCCGGCGACGGGCTGCAGGAAACCTTCTCGGAGTCTTGTATTTTCAGCGTTTGCGGCGTCTGAGCAGGGCCAGGCCACCCAGTGCCAGCAGGGACAGACAGGCCGGTTCGGGCACGACGTTGCCAGCCCCGCCGTTGTAGAGATACTCCACTTGCTCTTGGGTGAGCTTGCCGCGATAGATGGCCAGGTCGTCCAACCAGCCGCCGAAGAAGTCGCCGGGGTCAGAGCCGTCATATTCCATGCCGAGTTGCATGAACGCTGCAGCGTCCCAGTCGATGACCTTCGAGGTAAAGCCGGGCAGCACGGTCCCGTCGACATAGACAACCTGCTCGCCGGTCTCGCCGTCGTGGACTACCGCCAGGTGGTGCCACTTCTGGTCATTGAAGTCGGCTCCGGGTGCCGAACTGGTGGTATCGATAAAGATACCGCCGGTTTCCGGGTCGATGCCGATCCGGTAGAGGTTGCCCGAGGCAGTATTGGATCCAACAAAAAGGCTGTTCCAGGTGTACGTGCCAACCTGGTCGCCGTGGTCGGTCTTGAACCAGAGGCTTACGGAAGTGTCATCTCCAGTGGACAACTCATCGAGAACCGAGTCGATCTCCACGTACTGCCCGAAGCTACTTTGCAGTGATGTATATGCGTTGAGCGTTCCGTCTTCTATCAGACGCAGGGCCCCGTCGCCCAGCTTGACACTGTCTGTCGCAATGCCGGGCAGACCGTGGTCGATCCCGCTGGTGCCGACAAACTTCCGGGCCGATCCGTCATGCCCGTTGCCGCTGGCGTCGGTCAGGCCGGTGGCGGTGTCGAACGGATAGTAGGCCAGTAAAACAGCCGGAGTGATTTCTTCGATTGCGGCCGGAACCATCACCCGCGAGCCTTGCCGGCCGTAGCCAACGACGTCGAAAGCGTACGAACCATCTTCGATGTTAACGCCAAGGGTGACGGTCGAGTAGGCGTTGTCTGCGACCGGGTCCGTGCCTCCCCCTACGTTACCAACGGTGGTCATGTAGTGGATGCCGTTGATCTGGGAGTACCCGCCGGAGTGATGGTGCCCCTGAAAGACGGCTTGGACTTGGCCGTCGGCCTCGAGGATGCTGCGCACCTGCGTGCCGTTCTTGACGTTCAAACTGTCAGAGTCGGGCCTGTCGAGCGTCTGGTGGATGAAGATGACGGTCGGGGCCTCGACTGCGGCCAGATCGGTGGCCAGCCATTCCAGTTGCTGCTGGGGGATGTTTGCGTCGGTCCAGTCAAAATTCCCGCTGTCATAGGCCGTCCCGTCGGAGGTGAAGCAGGCGTCCAGTGTGACAAAGTGCACGCCGTTATGGTTGAAGGAGTAATACGTGCTGCTGGGATCAATGCCCGTGTTGGTCACGCGGGCCTGGAAGTCCGTCTTGGAGATCGAATCCAAGTCATGGTTGCCCAGTACGTGGTAGGTCGGGCCGGTGTAGGTCTGGTAGACGGCCTCGACCTCTTCGAGGTACTGCTTGGTGGTCTGAGGGTTGGGGGTAGGGTACTGGTCTTTGAAATCGCCGAGTTCCACGACGAAATCCACGCCGAGATCGTTCATGTGATCAGCGAAAACCTGCGTTTTGTCCAGCGCGGCGGAATAGTATCTGCCCGTATCGGGCCGGTTGGCATGGTGGATGTCGGCGATCAGGCCGAAGGTCAGCATCGACTGATACCCTGCAGGCAGTTGGGCGTTGGTTTGCTGGGCGGTCCAGCAGCAGACGATGGCGGCCAGAAAGACTCCAAAGCGGAATGGTTTTCTCACGGTAGGCTCCTTTTGCATCAGGAATGATTGCGCGTGTCGTTCTCGTTTGACGACCAGAGCGAAAGGTAGCGAGATTCTGTTAGCGTGGCGCATGCAACTGAAGAACTCTCGGAAAACGTTCTGCAACCATATAATTTACATTGGCTTAGCGTCTTGTTACCAAACATCATTAACCAACGCAGAAACGGACCTTGCACTGCGAGAGTTGCACCGACGCTAGGGAGAAAAGATGCAGATACCAGCAGGAGGCCCTTCACCCGACCAAGACGGCAAGGGCCCGGCGCACAACTCGAATGGAGAAGCAGTACAAGAGCTTCTTGGTTGCTCTCGACGAGTTTCAGAACCATAGAGCAAAGATCCGGAATCGACCTTCGCTGACGGCAAAGGGCCGTTGTTGCTGAAATCTCGCCCCGGATCTTGGAGGCGCGTTGATTGGCTGGTATGATGGCCCACACGCGGGGCGCGGGCCCCAGGGACCCAAGCATCTCAGCCGACACGGACGGAGCCGATGAGCGAATTCTGCCACCTGCACGTACACTCGCACTATTCCCTGCTGGACGGGGGAAACCGCATCAAGGACCTGGTAACCACCGCCAAGGCCCACGGGATGAAATCCTTGGCCCTGACGGACCACGGTAACCTCTTCGGGGCGGTCGACTTCTACACCACCTGCAAGGCCGAGGGCATCAAGCCGATTCTGGGCATGGAAGCCTACATCAGCCCGACCACCCGCTTCGACAAGGACATGAAAATGTCCGACGCCAGCTACCACCTGCTGCTGGTGGCGATGAACCAGGCCGGCTGGAAGAACCTGCTGCGCCTCTCCAGCCGCGCGTACCTGGAGGGCTTCTACTACAAACCGCGGATCGACCGGGAAATCCTGGCCGAGTTCAGCGAAGGATTGATCTGCACCACCGCCTGCATCGGCGGGGAGGTGCCCCAGGCCATCCTTCGCAACGACCCGGCCGGGGCCAGGAAGATCGCTGGACAGTACCTGGACATCTTCGGGCCCGAGCGGTTCTTCATCGAGGTCCAGAACCAGGGCGAGGAGGACCAGAACCGCGCCAACCCCGAGCTGATCAAGCTGGCGGGCGAGCTGGGCGTCGGGACCGTCGGGACCAACGACGTGCACTTTTTGACCCGCGACGCCAAGGCCTCCCACCAGGTGCTCACGTGCATCTCGACGGGCAAGACCCTGGACGACGATACCAAGCTGGCCTACTCGCCCGAACTGTACCTCAAGAGCGTCGAGGAGATGCACGAGACGCTCAAGCACTTCCCCGATGCGATTGGCTCGACGATGCAGATCGCCGAGATGTGCGACCTGGACCTGGACTTCACCGAAAAGCACCTGCCGGTGTTCAAGACGCCCCACGGCGAGGACGACAACGGCTACCTGCGGAAACTGGCGTATGAAGGCCTGGAACGGCGGTTCGACGGCGAGCAGATCCCCGATGACTACAAGCAGCGGCTGGACCGCGAGTTGGGGGTCATCGAGGACAAGGGCTACAGCTCGTACTTCCTGATCGTCAACGACTTCGTCCAGTACGCCCGCCAGCACGGCATCCCGTCGGCACCCAGGGGTTCGGGTGTGGCCACGCTGCTGGGGTACTGTCTGGGCATCGCCGATGTCGACCCGATGCAGTACGGCCTGCTGTTCGAGCGGTTTACCGACCCGGCCCGACAGGAAGACCCCGATATCGACATCGACATCTGCCAGGAGGGCCGCGGCAAGGTCATTCAATACGTCCGCGAGAAATACGGCCACGTCGCGCAGATCATCACCTACGGAACGCTGAAAGCCAAGGCCGTCATCCGCGACGTCGGACGCGTGATGAACATCCCGCTGGATGAAGTCGACGCGATCAGCAAGCTGGTCCCCGAAGGGCCGAAAGTCACCCTGGACAAGGCCCTGGAGACCGAACCGGACCTCAAGAAACTCTACGAAACCGACGACCGCGTCCGGCGGATGATCGATTACGGCAAGCGCCTCGAAGGCCTGGCCCGCCACAGCGGCATCCACGCCGCCGGGGTCATCGTCTGCGATGAGCCGCTGGAAGACCTCATCCCGCTCTGCAGGCAGACCGACAGCGAAGACGCGGTGACCCAGTGGGACGGCCCGACGTGCGAAAAAGCGGGCATGATGAAGATGGACTTCCTCGGCCTGCGGACGCTGACGATTATCCAGCGGGCCCGAGAACTGGTCAAAGAGACCACCGGCAAGGACATCGACCCCGAGAAACTGCCCCTGGACGATGCGAAAGTCTTCCAGCTGTTCTGCGAGGGACGCACCGACGGGGTGTTCCAGTTTGAATCCGACGGCATGAAGAACGTCCTGCTGCAGATGCAACCGGAGCGGATCGAGGGCCTCATCGCCGCCAACGCGATGTACCGCCCGGGGCCGATGGAACTGATCCCCACCTACTGTGCCCGCAAACGCAAGGAAGAGGAGATCCCGTCGGTCCACCCGCTGGTCGATGACCTGCTGGCAGAGACGTACGGCATCATGGCCTACCAGGAGCAGGTCATGCAGGTGCTCAACCGCCTGGGCAAGCTGCCTCTGAACCGCGCCCTTACGCTGATCAAGGCGATTTCCAAGAAGAAGGAAAAGGTCATCGCCGCCGAGAAGCCCAACTTCCTGGACGGCGCGGAGGAAAACGGCATCGCCCGCAGCGAGGCTGAGAAGCTCTTCGACCTGATCCTGAAGTTCGCCGGGTACGGTTTCAACAAGGCCCACTCGACGCGGTATGCGATCGTGGCCTACCAGACGGCCTACTTCAAGGTGCACTACCCGCGTCAGTTCCTGGCTGCGACGCTGACGTTCGAATGCGGCGATACCGACAAGGTCGTCCAGTACATGGCCGAGGCAAGGCGGATGGGTATCGAGATCCTCCCGCCGGATATCAACACGTGCGGCTCGGCCTTTGCGGTCGACGGCGAGGCGGTGCGGTTCGGGCTTTCGGCAGTCAAGGGCGTGGGGGCCAAGGCAGTCGATGCCATCGTCGAGGCAAGGCAGGAACACGGTTCGTTCAGCGATCTCTACGACTTCTGCGAAAACGTCGACCTGCGGGCGGTCAACAAGTCCACCATCGAGGCGCTGATCAAGTGTGGAGCGTTCGACGCCCTGGGCGCCTCGCGTGCGGCGATGACCGAGGGCCTGGCCCAGGCCATCGAGGTCGGCCAGTCGGCGGCCCGGGAGAAGAAGTCCGGGCAGATGAGCTTCTTCGGCGGGGGCGGACTGCTCGGCGAAACCGAGGCCGACAAACCTCCCGTGCGCTTCCCCGACGTCGAACCGTGGTCGGAAACCGAACTGCTCCAGGCCGAGAAGGAGACCCTCGGGTTCTACATCACCTCGCATCCGCTGGTGAAGTTCGCCCGGGAGATCGAGTCGCTCTCCCAGCCTTCCGGGGTGAACCTCTCGCGGCTGGAAAGCTTCAACGACGGCGTGAAGGTCGCCATCGGCTGCATGATCCAGCAGGTCCGCCACACGTTTACCAAGAAGGCGGGCAAGAAGATGGCCATGCTCACCGTCGAGGACCTGACGGGCAAGGCCGATGCGGTCGTCTTCCCGCGGACGTTCGAAACCGTCGCCGACCTGCTGGTTCCCGAAGCGATCGTCTTCCTGGTCGGGACCATCGACAAGCAGCGCGAAAGGCCGAACATCCTGGTCGACGAGGTCATCCCCGTCGACGAGGGCATCCGGCGGTTCACCGGGCGGGTCGTCATTCGCCTCGATGCCGACCACGTCGCCGACGATTCGCTGCTCGGTCAACTCCAACTGCTGCTGCGGAAGCATTCGGGCAACTGCCCGCTGGACGTCCAGCTCCGCCCGGCCGGGCGGCCCGACGTCATCGCGACCATCCACCCGGAGAACGACTGGTCGGTCTCCACCGAGCGGGCGCTTCTGGGCGAACTGACCGACCTGCTGGGCGACCAGAAGCACCTGCACCTGGTTGCCCGCAAGCTGCCGCAGGACAACGGCAACGGCAGACACCGCTTCCGGCGCGACTCCGGGGCTGCGGGGCAGAACGGCGTGGCTTCCGAGGCTGTCACGCGCTTCAACTGACGAGTTATCCACACGCCGGTTGCCCGGAAATGCACAGGTTTGAGGCACTTTCCACCAGCCTGTCCACAGGTTATCCACACCGGGCTGTGTTAAGATCGGTATTTTGCCATCCGGGCGATTGCATTCCCCTCGCCTTGCTGTTTAACTAGCAATCGGGCGTCGTGATCGTGCTTCGTGTCACCGCCATGGGTGGCTCAGCGTGCATTCGACGCCGGGCCATGTCTGTTTATTTTGTCGCCTTATCGAGTTTTTTTCTCATAGCTCACAATGGACTGTCTCGCTCGCTTTCCCGGAAAGGCGGAACAACGGATGACACAGGTAGATCATGCGATCTGGCAACGAATTATCCAGCATGTCGTAGATAGGGGAGGCAACCTGATCCGCCCCTGGTTTACCGAGTTGGAGCCGTTGTCCCTCGAGCATGGCCTGCTGGAGATCCAGGTCCCCGGCCCCGAGCAGCGAAGCTACTGCCAGCAGCACGCCACACGCCTGTTCACCGAAGCCGCCCAGAAAGCAACCGGCCGCCTCATCGGCGTCTGCTTCCTCTGCAACGGGCTGCCGCCGATGCCCGCCCCGTCCAGCCGCTACGAATCCCACTCGGCCGGACATGACGGCAACAACGGCCAGCATCGCCAGAGGCCCGCAATCCAGACACCGTCCGGACAACACCAGACCGGCCAGGACGACGACGACCAGGCCGGCGGTACCTTCGGCGGCGACGACGACCTGCGCTTCAACGGCGAGTACACCTTCAAGACGTTCGTCAACGGCCCGTGCAACCGCCTGGCCCACGCCGCCTGCATGGCCATCAGCGAAACCCCGGGCCTGACCTACAACCCGCTGTTCATCCACGGCTCGGTCGGACTGGGCAAGACCCACCTGATCCACGCGACCTGCCAGAAGGTCAAGGCCGACCGCGAATCGGCCCGGACGCTGTTCCTCTCCTGCGAGACGTTCGTCAACCATTTCATCCAGGCCGTCGAACGAGGCCTGCTGCACGAATTCCGCTACCGCTATCGACATGTCGATGTCCTGGCCATCGACGACATCCAGTTCCTCGCCGACCACGAACAGACCCAGGAAGAATTCTTCCACACGTTCAACACGCTCTACCAGGACCAGAAGCAGATCATCCTGACCTCCGACCGCGGCCCGGCCGAGATCAAAAACCTCGAAGAACGCCTCACCAGCCGCTTCAACTGGGGCCTGGTCGCCCGCATCGACAAGCCCTGCTACGAAACCCGTGTGGCCATCGTCCACAAGAAGGCCCGCCTGCGGAACATCGACCTGCCCGACGAAGTGGCCTGCTTTATCGCCGCGAAAATCGATTCCAACATCCGCGAACTCGAAGGCGCCATCAGCAAGATCACCATGCTCGCACAGGTCCTGGACCACCCGCTGAACCTCGCTCTGGCCGAACAGGCCTTCGGCGGCGGGCCGGCCGAAGCCTCCCGACGAGAAGTGACCATCGAAGACATCCTCAAGGCCGTTACCAGCCGCTTCAATGTCCGTATCGCCGACCTGCAGTCGAAAAAGCGAAGCCGCTCGATCGCCTTCCCCCGACAGGTCTGCATGTACCTAGCCCGCGAGATGACCCGCCACAGCCTCGAAGAAATCGGCGGCTACTTCGGCGGCCGCGACCACAGCACCGTCCTGCACGCCAACAAGCAGATCGAGTCGCTGCGCGACAAAGACGCCCAGTTCCAGGCCACCCTCGACAGCCTCAGCCACGAAATCCAGGCCGCTTCGGTCTGATTTCCCACCGCCATCCGACCGCGCCAAACGCCCCCGAACTGTCGGTCTGCGCGCAGAAAAGGCCCGCAGAAAACCCACAGGCCGATGTGGATAACCTGACGGTTGCAGTGATTTGCCCATCGGCTATGGCTGTGGAAAACCCCGTTGCATTGTCAACACCGTACGGGGCTGTCTGTTGACGTTGAGAAACTCGAGGCCTTCCGACAGCGGGCGCGCCAGGTTATCCACAATGCAGCGGCCGAAAAAAACCGGATAAGTGAAGTGAATACAGGTAGATAGATCAGGGGCCCGAGCAAGAAACAACAGTTCTCACAGGCCATAGTACTACTACGACTGAATTAAAATATCCTATATAGAAGACAGAGCCCACAGACCCATCGGACCGCCCGGGCAGCATCTGCGAGACAAACCCAGGAAATCTTGCCAGCTGCCAGCCGGAGCTATGCAGCCGAACCGCCGGAACCTATAATCGCACCCCATGGCCGAGCCGACAGGCAAATCCGAGTTCGCAACCGCACGGGAAACCCTCGGAGTCTCCCGCGGAGCCATCCGCCGTTTCTTCCTGGCGCTGCTGTTTTTGCTGGCCTTCGTGGTCGTCAGCATTCTTGGCTATGCGATGATCGAGCCGAATTACTCGCTGTTCGACTCGATCTACATGACCGTTATCACCATCTTCGGCGTCGGCTACGACGAGACCCACCCACTTTCGATGGCAGGGCGGATCTGGACCATCCTGGTCATCTTCGGTGGCGTGGGCCTGGGCGCCGTGGCCGTCGGCCTGTTCGTCGCAGTCGTTCTGGAAGGCGAAATCAGAAACATCGTCGGGAGGCGTCAGTTGGAAAAAGACATTGCAAGACTCTCCGAACACGTCATCGTCTGCGGGTACGGCATGATGGGGGCCCTGATCGCCGAAGAACTGCTCGAACGCACACGCGATGTGGTCGTCATCGATACCAAACCCGAACGAACCGCCGCCGCCGAACGGGCTGGGCTGCTCTTCGTCCTCGGTGACGCCCAGGAAGAGAAGACCCTCACCGCCGCGGGCATCGAACGGGCCTCCGTCCTGGTCGCCACGCTGAAAGACGACGCCGACAACGTCTTTGTCACCCTCACCGCCCGCCAGGCCAACAGCCGCCTGAAAATCGTCGCCAGGGCCCAGCAATCCGCCACAGAGGCCATCCTCCGCCGCGCAGGGGCCACCCGGGTCGTCTGCCCGCAGATCATCGGCGCCAGCCGCGTTGTCGACGTCGTCACACGCCCCGCCGTGGTCGACCTGGTCGAAATGGCCCACAAGGGCGTGGAACTCGAAATGGACCAGCTGGTCCTGACCACCAAAAGCAACCTGGTGGGCAAAACCCTGCTGGAACTGGCCCTGCCGAAAAAAACCGGCGCCACCGTCGTGGCCATCCAACGCGCCGACGGCACGCCGATCTATCAGCCCACCAGCGATATGGTCCTCAAGGCCGGCGATACCCTCGTGCTGGTCGGCAAGAAAGGCGCTGCCAGACAGGTCCAGCAACTCGACCCAGACGTCGGCCAACACCACGAGTAACGCAAACCCCCCATCCCACTCAGTTGCTCGATATTGTAAGCCCAGGGTCTCCTGACCCGGGCGCTGAACCCTTCACCCCCCAGCCGCTTCTGCCGCCCCGGCAGGGCCGGCCGTAGGATTCCATGCGTCCTGAACGAAAGCGAAGCAATCAGAGGTCTGCACGGCCGGCCGCGATGGCTTGGGGTCCTGACCCCGGCGCTGCTCGATTCGGAGTACTTCCTGAAATGAACCCTACGACGACCCCGGCAGGGGTCGGAAGAATAAGAAGAGCAGAGGGGTGGGGCGCATGCGTTCCCAGGATTGGCTTCGGCCTTTCGGCCTGGGCCATCCTGGGCTACTCACGTCGACCCTTGCGGGGTCGGAGCAAGGGGCCGTCCGATTCGCTTGCAGCAGGGGGCGGCTTCGGCAAGGTCTGCACCGCCGGCCGCGATGGCTTGGGGTCCTTCTGGGTCGACGGCGTTTTCGAATCGGCACAGCGTCGAGGGACTGGCCGGCGGGGTCTGGGGATCGACTCCGCCCAGGCCAAGGCCCTGGAAAAGTCGATCCTCGAACCCGTCGCCGCCAGCCAGCGCGACGCCAGGGCTACCGAACAGGCCCGCGTCAGGCCCGCCTCCGCGCCATGAACGAAGCGATGACCTGATCGATCCTGGCCAGGAAGTATCGGGGCAGCTCGGAAGTTCTCTGGACAACAGCAGCAGGGACGGGTATTCGTTGGGATGAATGTCGTGGCAGACGTTGGCTCCAATCTTTTTAAAGGGGAGCGTTGAGTCTCGTGAGGCTTCGTGTCAGCTGTCTTCATCTCAAGAGCAAGGTGGAAACATGCAAGGGATCTATGCGATAGCATTTCTGTATATCTGGTTGGCAGGACAATGGTTTGTCGGACGACTGGTCCGGGCCCTGCGTTTTGCACTGACGCTGGAACCAGCTGAGGATTGGCAGCGTTGTGAAAACGTCACGTCGGGCATCATCGGAACCATCGAGCGGACACTGGTGCTGGTCTCGCTGATCCTCCACATGCCCGTTGCCATCCTGGTCTGGCTGACTGTCAAGACCGCAGGCGGGGCCGCTGCCTGGTGGGCTGATCATCCCAGCCGCGCCGAGCAGGATGACAACGCCCCTGAGCACCTTACGGTCCGACAGCAATTCTCGATTTACCTGATCGGGACGGGGTTGTCGGTCCTTTTCGCACTGGCAGCCTGGCTGTTCTGTAAATGGACTGCCGATTGGATGAGCGCCATAGACCCCAGCCCGGCGGGTTGGCTGTATCTGGCAGGGGTGCTGGCAGCGCTGCCGCTTCTTTGCCTGATCTTCCGTTGGACGCTGTGAACCGGATCAACCCGCGGCGACGGCCCAGTACAACTCTTCCGAATAGAACAGGAGTTGTTACTCTTGGTTCGGCATAGGGGGTCCTTGGAGTAGGGCCGTGAGGGGTTTGGACCTCAGAGGGCTCGGCGTGAGTAGCCCAAGCCCTCGCCGCCAGCCAACGTCCGGCCAGAGGCAGCGGATGGAACCGATGCCGTCAGGAATGAAGAACCCAACTGGACCGCCGACCTCGATTGGCGCGAAGACAGAGAGACGAGATGTCATCTTGATGCGGTTCTTCTTGCACTTTCTCTCATCAGCAGGAACAGATCGATCAGCAGGAGTATCGTCCAGGCCGTGCCGGCGAGCGCCCAACCCCCGCGCTGCCACTGCCTCTCCGGATTAGCCTCACTTAGGACCATCAGGTTCAAGCCCTGTCCGATATTGACTTCATGGCCATACCAACTGCGGATCCTGGACGGCCAGGCGTACACGAAGATGAACCAAGCAGAGGCAACTGCCACAGGCAGGATCAGCCACAGGCTGGCAGGAATAAGTCGTCGGTCGAGCACCGTCATCGATGCTGTTGCGACGCCGGCGAAGAACATGAAGCGGATCCAGTAGGCCTTGCTGATATCGTCGACATTGTGGTGCGGATCAAACGTGCTGAGGTAGTGGGCCAACAGGAGTACGCATAGAGCCAGGTTCAGATGCAATGCAACGCTCAGCAGAAAGCTCCGCCCGAACTCCACATCGGGCAGGCTCAATGCCCAGGCGGCCAAGAGTACGTTCAGGGCGCCCAGGAATCCCAAGGCGTCCAGCAGGCCAAACTGCATGCCGTAGCGCAAAACCTGCGTGAGCCACCAAGCGACGATGATCCCATTGGCGAGCATCGTGGCCAACCCGAGGACCAACCTTCGCATGGGGATGCGTCTGGCAGAGATATCTGGTTTATTGACCGCCGTGTCGCAGTGTGGGCAGTTACCCTCAGCGGTCGGAAAAAGGAAGGTACGGAGACATTTGGGGCAGCTGTAGCGGTTCAAGGTTCCTCCTTGCTGTTCTGTGCGTGGTGGATTCGGTCAGGGCACTGCGCAGATTCCATCCGAAATCCGGAATTCCAGGTCCGTGGTTCCTTCGGATTCTCGCTTGATAAGGACAACTGCGGGCCCTGTGACATTGGATATGGGGTCCAAAGAGGCCTCCCGGTTGATCTGCACATCTCCCCAATAGAGAACTTCCGTTCCGGAGGACCTCTGCCAGGTGTGGCTCCCATCCGGCCGACCGAATCGCGTGGTGAAGTCATCAACAACCTGAGACCAGACGTTATTGGGCTGGTATGAACTTCGGCCCCCGATCCCGGTAACCCGCCCGTCTACGACAGTTACGGCCGCCTTCTGCCAGGGAGGGGGTACGTTCGGTTTCCACTCGAAGATGTGAAGTTTCTTGGTTCGCCCGTCTTCTCTGATCCGGTCTTCTACATAGCGGATGCGGCCTTCCTGCTCCATCCACGACAGATCTAGATCATCCAGACGATCTCCCAGACTAACTCCGGCGAAGGTATAGTTCGGAGCAAACCAGAAGACGTTCGCAACGGCGAACAGAGCGGCTGTGCCCAGCACGGAGACAGCTATCAGCCAAGGATATCTCACCGCGTTTATTGGTCTTTGACGAGGGCGGCCTGTTACGGTTGGGACCGGCGGTGGAGCATCGGCGGATGTTGCGGCCACGAGGCTTGCGGTGCCTTGGGCCATCTCTCTGCAGTTGGGACACTCAGTCAGTTCGCCCTGCAGCACCGCCAGCGAGGAACCACAGTACTCGCATCGTGTCTGGATTTCCTGGCCTGGCTCGGTTTGGCAAACATCTTGGTCAAGCGAACTGCCGCAATAGGGGCACTTTCGGTCGATCATCTTCTCTGGCGGGAAACTCCGGGGGCAATTCGGGCAGTATATGCGCACGCAAGTCTCCTTTTTCTTCTCCGGTTTTTCCGCGGTCAGATGCTCATATGTTATCGAAACGGGTCAGACTGGGCTTGCTACTGGTATACCTCTGGAGCCCATCGGATAGCCACCGTAGACATGTATGAAATCTTATCGTATGCGAATAAGATGCAGGATAGCAAGAAGGATGCAGAAAAAGCCGGGAAAGAAGAGGGCTCCGCCCATCGACCTGCGGGAAATTGTCACTGGACGCGGGGGAGGGGGTTGGTAGGCTGTTGGCGGAGTTGAGCGGGCGCGCAGCAGAGTACAGGAGA
>JBKHDI010000011.1:0-72720 GCA_046541415.1 Phycisphaerae bacterium
ATGACGCTTCTGTGGTGGGCATGGACGCCCCCCAGGCGGATGTCCTGAGAAGAGATCGTCTGGAAGAGTCCTGACAGTGTCAAACTTCCCCATGACTGGCCCATGGAGTAGGCGACGCAGAGCAGATCTGGCTTTCAGCACTTCCACCCGATTGCTGCAGCGGTTGCGCTTCTCCTGATCGCGGCTGCACCGTTACCGGCCGAAGCGTCGGAACTGGACGCCGCCGGGTCCTGAGACGCGAGGATCGGCCTGCCGCGCAGAAACCTGCCTGATTACCAGCCGTCGGGGTCTTGCGGGACGCAGCGGAGGCGGCTGGGCTTGCGGTAGACCTCATCCCAGTAGGCGTCGTAGCTCATCTGCTCGGTGAATCCGCCGAAACAACTGACCGTCGCCACGTCGCCGTGACGCGTCGTAATCCCCTGGCCCGGGTTGTTGGTTCCGTCGTTCCACCATCCGCCGCCGCGCTGCTCATCGACTTCCCAGATGATGATCGCGTCCGGCCGGAAGCTCGAAAGCTTCAAGGCAGGGAAGTGCGACTTGCTGCCCCCGACCACCGCGCGGTTCATCAGGTAGCTGGTGATCTGGTGGATCGGCCCCCGGTCGTACGGCGGGGCATCCTGCGGACAGCGATAGACTTCGGCGCTCTGGGTGTAGGGCCAAAGCAATCCCTCCTCGACCTTCACGTCCGATTTGTCGCGGTCACTGGCGTGGTACTGATACAGCCAACCCGGTTGCTCAAAGGATGGCTTGGAACTGTTGGTCTCCATTTTGTTGGAGTTGACGAAGGGCAGGATGTCGTCGTAGTCGATGCTGTACATGTGCACCGATTTTACGAGGGAGTTGTGGTTGGTCTGGCAGACCACCCGCCAGGCATGCTTCTTGGCCTGCGAGATGCTCGGAAGGAGGATGGAAACCAGCAAAGCGATGATGGCGATGACGACCAGCAGTTCGATCAGCGTGAACCCCCGGCCGCGATGAGTGGCAGACGCAGGCGATGACATGTGGATTCTCCGGATGCCCCGGAAGGGATATGGCGGAGGCGGCGAGACTCGCCTCAGTACCTGGATTATACAGGATTGGCCCGGCGGGACGACGGCTTTTACAGACTATTTGCGCAATCGCCTGTAAGATCTTCGCGCAGATGGGCGATATATAGAGGGGAAAGAATCGGCCATTTTCTCATCGGGCGGGCAGATGCCTCCACAGTCGGACAACCAGCAGCCGTTCCTGCCGGACGTGCAGTCGATGCTCGACCGGTCTGCGCGGCGGCGAAAGCAGCGTCGGGCCAGGTCGGTCCGTCATGGCGACTGGCTCTTCGAGCCGGCCGACCAGCTTCGCGTCCATGATTGGATGATCGAACTGGATCAGCCCCTGGCAGCCGACGAACCCGAGGCAGGCCGGGCCGAGAAGATCAGCCGCTCCGGCGGCGAGATCGTCTACGTCGGGCCGGACTATCCGCTGGGGATCTCCGAGGCGACGTATCGCAAGCTGCTGGCAGACGATCCGACCATCGCCGCCCAGCCGTGGCGATCGGCGAGGATCTACGGGACGCTCTACGTCTGTGGACGGATCGATCTGCCTGGGCTCGTGCCGCTCCAACTGGAGGGGTGGCACCGAGCGATCCGCCAGGCCCCCCGGCGCGTCGATACCGCAACCGCCGCGCCGCGTCCTGCCTGACCGCCGGCCGGAGGGGCAGTTGTCAACGCGTCGTCAGGGTCAATCCACCGGCAGCGAAACGGCCACGGGCTTGAGCTTGCCGTCGATGTTCTCGACCCGGACCTTGACTTCCATGCCTTCTTTCAGAAGCGAGCCGAAGTCCTGGTTCTTCCAGTCGATTTCCTCGGCGCCCCGGGTAAGCTTGGTCGAGTCGACAAAGTACAGTTCCAACTCCCTGTCATCGGCCGTCTCGACGTAAATCTCGTTCTCAGCCGGGACAACCTTGGTGATCTTCCCTTCGTAGGTTCCGCTGGGAGTATTCTCGCTTTCCTCCGAGTTGCATCCGCCCACTGCGAGAATACCGGAAAGGGCGATGGCGGTCAGGATCAGCGTTGTGCGCATTTGTGTTCCTCGTTGGTCTGTGTTCGGCAGGTAAGGCTCGACCAAACCACGTCAACCCCACCACCTGCCCGGTCCAGGAATGGTATGCAGCAGGGGGCATGTCCATCAAGTCCATCAAAGCAGTTGCCTCCCGGCAGGGGCGGAGGTATCTTGTGATGATGGGCCGAAACCCTCACCTCCGGGACATTCGAAATGCGACACACCATCATCCTCCTGCCGATCGCCATCGCACTGGCCGGCTGCAGCGGGCCCGAGCCGAGCAAGGCCCCCGAATCGGCAGATAGAGACGGATTCTGGCAACTCGAGCTGAAGAACCCCCCGGCCGAGAACCCGGCGACGATACCGACCGCCCGCAGCGACGAACCGCGATGGATGCGCCGACACCAGCGCTTCGTCGACCAGGCCTCCCGCGACGACGTGGACTTGCTGTTCATCGGCGATTCGATCACCGAGCAGTGGTTCGGCCCGGGCCTGGGGATCTGGCGCAAGCGGTTCGTGCCCCTGAACGCTGCGAACTTCGGCATGTCCGCCGACAGGACCGAGCACGTGCTCTGGCGGCTGGAGAACGGAATACTGGACCGAATTGATCCGAAGGTGGTCGTGCTGATGATCGGGACGAACAATCTCAAGGCCGGGCCGGTGCGGATGAGCCCGGAGCAGACAGCACTGGGCGTTGTGGCCGTGGTGAACCTCCTGCTGGAGAAGCTGCCCGATGCGAGAATTTTGGTCATGGAGATCCTGCCCCGCCAGCCGGAGTACGACTGGATCGACGGGGCAATCGCCAGGACCAACGCCCTGCTGGCCACCTGCCCCGAAGAGCTTGAGCGGGTGGACGTGGTACAGATTTCGCAGAAGTTTCTCGACCCAGCGGGTCGACTCGATCCGAAATACTACCGCACCGATAAACTGCATCTCAGTGCCGAAGGCTACGAGATCTGGGCAGATGCGATTGAACCGGAGATCCGAAAGACGCTGCCGGGCAGTTGAGCTTTGCTTCCAGGGTGAGTAAACTACTGCAGACACTCGGCCACCGAGACTGCGATAAAGACGTTAGGAGACTTCATGGCCAGCCTGCCTTGCCTGGGCCTGGACCCGCTTCCCGAAATCGATCTGCGCCACATGATCGTCCTGTCCGACGATACGGGCATTTTCCAGCACGCGACGCGCTCGACGCCAGATCTGCACCACGGCTACTGCACTGACGACAACGCGCGGTCGCTGATCGCCGCGATGAAGGTCTGGGCCCTGCCGGAGCAGACATGGGCAGCGGGGCAGAACGAACAGCCCACCGCCAACCAGTTGCTGATCGCCTCGCAGCGGTACCTGGCGTTCCTGGCCTATGCATTCAATCCCGATCGCGGGCGATACCGCAACTTCATGCGGTACGACCGCTCCTGGCTGGAGGAGATCGGCTCGGAAGACAGCCATGCCCGGACGCTCTGGGGCCTGGGCAAGACGGTACGCTTTGCGCCCAGCGAGGATATCCGCGACCTGGCTGAATCGCTGCTGTTGAAATCACTCGATGCTGTCGAGACTTTCACCTATCTCAAACCCTGCGCCTATTCGCTTCTGGGCCTGGAGGAGTATCTCCGCGTGCGACCCGACTGCGAGCACGCCCGAAAGCTGGTCGAGAGCATGTCCCGCCGCCTGTTCGACGTCTACCAGACCAACGCCAAGGACGATTGGCCCTGGTGGGAGGACTGGCTGACCTGGGGCAACGCCAAGCTGCCCCATGCCATGCTCGTCGGCGGCCTGACCCTGGAGGACCAGGCGATGGTCGACGCTTCGCTGAAAGCCCTGGCCTGGATGCTCGATCTGCAGACCACCGACGACGGCCACCTCTCGATCATCGGCAACCAGGGTTGGTACTATCGGGGCCGCGAAATGGCCCGGTTCGACCAGCAGCCCATCGAGGCCAAGGCCCTGGTCCAGGCCTGCCTGGCCGCCGCCTGCACCACCGGCGACAGGGCCTGGGTCGACAGGGCCGTCTCGTGCTTCCAGTGGTTTACCGGCAAAAACGACCTGGGTGTATCGCTATACAACCATCAGACCGGCGGCGGGCACGACGGGCTCGAACCCAACGGGATCAACGCCAATCAGGGCGCCGAATCCACCCTTGCCTACGTCATCAGCGTTCTGGAACTGCACCACTACGCCCAGGCTGCCGCCGGGGAAGACCACCTGTCCCAGGCGCCCGCCCTCGGGTAAGCATTCCAGTAGAGACCGCTGCTAAAGCCCCGCCTCCACCGGGACGATGAAACAACCGGACAGCCGATGGTGCTGTCAATTCGTCCCATGAAGGAAGGAAGCTGCGTTGGCCTGTGGCGGGCGGGAAATCCAGCGGCTGTGTGTACTATTTGCGATCCTCGGGGCCGCTGCGTACTGCCAGGCCGCACAAAGCATCGACGTCATCGTCCAGCCGCAGCGCAGCGGACAGGGCGGGACGCTCCACGTCGCCGTCCACGCCTGTGACGGACCGGTCAGCTGGGTGTATCAGCCCGCCTCAAGGAGTGATTCTCCTGATGCGCCCCGGCAGGCGATCGGCTGGCTGGGGGCGGTCTGCCAGGGACGCTCCTGCCTGAACCACCCCGGACAGGTCCTGCCGATCATGGGTCTGAACCAGCGGGGAATGTCCGTATCGGCCCAGTCTGCGCCGCGAACCGATGCCGCAGCCACCAACGCAGACTGCGGGAAGATCCTCTCGACCTGCAGCGATCTGGACGAGGTGTACAATCTGCTCCGCGCAGCCGGTCAGGAGCAAAGGGGCGAGACGGCGGGAATTTTCGGCATCTGCCCCGGGGCCGACCCGGCAGCTCATTACGAATACCATCGCAGCGCCGACGGGAAGCGGCTGGGCCTGCGGGAGTTCCGACTCGACCAGCCCGGCCGGGCCAGGCTCGACCGCGAATACGGCGGGCCGATCAATCTGCAGTATCTCGGTGTCCGCACGGCCGGGGCGTTCCACGGCAGCGGCTACCAGCGGGGCAGGGGGCTGCTGGACAGTTATCGCGGCATGGAGAAGCTCGCCCGCCTGCCCGACCAGTCGGCAGCGGGAACCTATCTCTGGGCCCTTCGGAGGCTCCAACGGCTGATCGATCGCAGGCGCCTCGATCTGCCCGGCCTGCTGGCCCAACGCGGTTCGCTCCTGCCGGGCCTGGTCCGCGACTGTCCGGGCCTGGAGGGCTCTGCCGGGGGGATGATCGTCCAACACGCCGAGAACCCCGCACTGACGACACTCTGGACCCTGCCCGGACCCAACCGGACCACCATTGCCGTACCCCTCTGGCTGCACGCGTTTGTCGAAACCGAGGCCGAGATGCCCGCCCCCCTGGCCATGACGCACGAGAAATGGTCCCTGGCAGGACTGGCTGAACAACTGGCCGCCCGCGACGATGCTGCCCGCGTCGGCCAAGCCCTCGGACAGGCCGAGCAGCGGCAGGTCGCCGCCGTTCAGCAACGCCTTCAAACCCGCTGGGACCGGGCCAACCTCGATGATGCTTCCGTCCGCCGCACCATCGCCGAGCAGATGCTACGCGTCCAGGAGACCATCGCATCCGACAGCCTTTCGGTTATGCAGGCCCAACTGGCCGCCAAAGGGCGGATCAACTACGCCCCGGTTGTCTCTATCGAAGCGGCCGAGGAGAAGAACCTGATCTGTCGCTTCCAGTTCGCCGCCGAAGACGTCGAGGATGGCAAGATCGCCGCGGGCCTGTGGGACTACGGCGACGGCAGGACCGGCGCCGGCCTCTCCCACACGTACGATCAGCCGGGCGAGTACCTCGTCAGCCTGACCGTCATCGACACCCATGGGGCCCGGCAGACCGACTGGCGTATCGTCCGCGTCGGCGGCTACGACCGCATCCGCCGCGGCGACAGGCCCATCGACGATCTGCGCAAACCCCAGTTCCGTCGCCCCGCCGAGCCGGTCACCGCCGGAGACTCCGCGGCATTGTCCCTGCTCCAGGCAGGTCGCGACTACACCATCCCCATCCTCGCCTCGGCTGCGGCAAGCGCCCTGCTGGCCATGGGCGGCCTGTCCTGCCTGATCGCCCGCCGCCGAAAGAACCGGTAGGCCCGGCATCGCGGCCCAGACGGCCGGACCACATCTGCCGGTATCTCTGCGTTTCCTGGGCATCCGAACAGGGCAGCTTATTGCTCTTGCTGCCGATCGCCTGTAGGCTGCAGGACAGCGGACCGCTCAATTCGCAATTCTTGGCAACGGGAAAAGGGATCAAGATGATTAAACGACTGATACTCGGCGCGTTGGGCTGCCGAAGTTCCAACTGGGCAAGTGGACCATATCTGACAAGACCAGCCCGGATGGCCCTGCCGGTTCGGGCCCGGGAACGAAACAACCGGATTGACCGGGCAGAGCAAGAGAGAAACGGAGCTCGCCAATGAGAAAGAATAACAGCTTCGGCGCCGCAGCCATCGCACTGTCCGTGCTTTTGGCGGCGTCTTTCTTCCTGCCCTGGCTGAGCTTCCGACGCGAGGCTGACGCGACAGCCCAGCAGGCCCCTCAGCCGATCAAGGACAGGATCCGGGACCAGGAGGTCTTCACTACCTCCGCCTGGCAGTTGGCCAGGGGTAATGTCTCTGTGGTCGAGGACAGCAGACAACTCGAGTCACTGCAGGAGCAGCCGGAATTCGACCGCGCGGCCTATGATCGGATGGAGGCTGATCGCCAGGAATGGATCAGCCAGGCCATTTCAGCCCGACCCTGGTACTTTCTAAGCCTGATCCCGCCGGCGGGGTTTCTGGTGGTTGGCGCGATGGCTCTGGTCCGGGTGATATCCCCGCGTTCGGCGGGAGCTCTGGTATTGGCCCTGGGAATTCTGGGTCTGAGTATGGTGATCGTGGCCCTGGCATCGGTGGATTTCAAGTCGGATCTGGAAAGGATGGCCAGCGAGGAGAATCCCCAGGCCCAGCAGCAGGATGGGTCGGAGGTTATGGTCACCGGCAGCAGGTATGGCCTGTGGGTTACGCTTGTGCTCAGTCTGGCCGGGGCCGGTGTCGGCGTGATGGGCATGGTTGCCGGCAAGTCCAGCGCCCGGCCTGTCCGCAGAGGTTCGCCGGATTCGACCAAGGCCCCGGCCCCTCCGCAGCCGGGCGGATCTGGCAATACCCCCCCGACCGAATAGGTCTGGCCGACCAGCCTCAGGGCGAAGTGAAACCCGTTCCGGCAGAACCGCCCCAGGAAGGTCCCAAACCGGACAAGGCGATCCGGGTGAAGCTCATCGCCGACGGATCGGTTTTGTTCGACGGCCAGCCCGGTACTCAGGCCGAGGTGGTCGCACGGGTGGTCAAGGCTTACAAACCGGGATCGCTGGTGATCATCGACGTCCACCCGAAGGTCATGTGGAAGCATGCCGCCGACCTCTGGGGGGCCCTGGCCGAAGCTGGCGTGAAAGATCTGGCCTTCGGCGACCCCGGCCAATAGGACCGTTGCCTGCCTCCCACGCAGTGATCGGATGATCCTGCAACCCCGTTGGGATCGCTGGGTGGTTACTCGAACCTGGCCCAGGCGGGGGGATTCTTGAGCTTGTAGAGCATCTCGCCGGCCTTGGGGATGTAGAGCTTGTCGTCGTCATCCTGCCATTGTCGCGGGTCGATGGTGTCCGGGTCGCGATAACCCAGGCCGATCGCGTGGCAGGTCTCTTTGTCAATGCCGGTGGCCAGGACCACGTCGATTCGGCCCTTCTCCACGCCGTTTTCGAACGTGCCGATCCCGCGGACGTGCGTCGAATGGGCCACGATGCCCCACGGGTAGTTCTTGAAGCGTTCCCACTGGTTCAGGAAGTAATCCCGCGTGTGATAGCCGATCTCGCGGATCAGTTCGCCGTGTACTACCGAGATCTCCTCGATGTGCGGGGCGTAGATGATCAATTCCCCGCCGTCGGCCACCACCGGCTCGAGCTTGTACATGCACTTGCCGCCCACCCACAGCTCGTCGTACATCTCCGGGGCGCGGGACAGGACCGACGTGTAGGTCTTGTTGCAGTAGGTGATGTGCAGCTTGTCGGACAGGTCCGCCGCCGCCGACCAGGACTCCTTGACGCTCCCGAAATACAGGCCGTTGAGCTGGTCGCCCTTGACGACCATCGACAGCGCCGCGGTATCCACGTCGATCAGGTCCAGGGCAGCATGCAGCGTCGCCCGGACCGGCGTATGTTTCGTCCCGATGATACGCGGGTTGGTGATCACCGCGCCGAGCCAGTGGAAGAAGTCCAGCAGCTCCTGGCCGCAGATGCCCGGGAAAAAGTACTTCGCCCCGCCGGAGAAGCCCACCACCTCGTGGGGGAAGACAGGCCCGGCCACCAGGACCAGGTCGTAGTCGAAGATCATCTTGTTGATCGTCACGTCGATGTCCATCGAGAACAGCCCGCCGGTAATCTCGTCGATCTGGGCGGCGATCAGCGTGCCGATGGTCGCCAGCGTGTCCGGGTCCTTCCAGGCGTGGTTGTAGACCTTCGAGCCGGGAAAAGTGCTCTCCAACCGGCCCGGGTCGACGCCCAGGAGCTTTTCGATCTGCGGCTGACTCATCGGCGGGTGGGTGCCCAGGGCGATCAGGAAATCGAGTTTCTCTGCCTGGCCGGCCAGTTGGGTATGCAGGGCCCGGCTGATCAGCGGCAGGGGGCAGGTGCGGGTGTAATCCGGGATCAAAACGAGGATCTTCTTCCCTGCCGGGTTGATCAACCCGGCGGCGTCTGCGACGATCTGCCGGACCTGCTGGTCGGTAAGTGCATCGTCGGTCTGTCCTGTACCGATGAGTTTCATCTTGGCTCCTGCTGGCGGTGGGGGCGGAGAAAAAGAGTATCTGCCGCAAAGCCGATATAGTATCTCGGCCCGGCAAGCCGATGATATTACAACAGGAACTGTCTAAAGGAAAGAGATCCCATATGAACGTTGTGCACGTGACCCATGAGGCGGTAGAGAAGATCGGCGGCATCGGCGCGGTTATCGCGGGCCTTGTCACGGCCGAGAAGTACATACAGACGGTCAACCGGACGATCCTGGTCGGCCCGCTGCTGAACACCGACAACCCCGGCGAGAAGCGCCTCGGCGAGCACGGCAGGCTGATCTACTCCTCGCTGGACCAGAAGCAGCCGGCCGAGTGGACCGAGAAGTTCAGCCCGATCGAGCGGACGTACGATGTGGGGATCATCTACGGCACGCGGAAGATCGATGAGCCCTGCGGGGGCAATGAAGTCGAGGTCGAGGTGCTGCTGGTGGACGTCTTCCACGCCAACCAGGCGCGGCTGAACCTGTTCAAGGGCGAGCTGTTCAGCAAATTCGGCGTGCCCAGCCACGACTTCCAGAACGTCTGGGAGTACGAGCAGTACGTCCGCCTGGCCGAACCGGCGATGGAGGCCTTGGCGGCCATTGGCTGCGACCATGGTGAGGACGTGCTTCTGCTGAGCCACGAGTACATGGGGATGCCCACGGCGCTGAAGGCGATCCTGGACGGGCGGCCGAACCTCAAGACAGTCTTCTACGCCCACGAGGTCGCGTCGGTCCGGCCGATTGTGGAAAAGGCCGAAGGCCACGACACGATGTTTTACAACGTCCTGGAGGCCGGCCAGTCCCAGGGGCAATACCTCGAGGAGATCTTCCCCACCGTGCATGCGAACTTCAAACACCCGCTGGTCAAGGCGGCGCGGTACTGCGACCACGTTTTTGCGGTGGGCGATTTCATTGTCGATGAGCTGCGGTTCCTCGATCGCCACTTCCAGACGACGGAGATCGACCTGGTGTACAACGGCATCCCTGCCCAGTCGGTGACGCTGGAAGAGCGGCTGGCCAGCAAGCAGCGGATGGTCGATTACGCCGAGCGCCTGGTGGGCTGGCGGCCTGACTGGATATTCTCGCACGTGGCCAGGCCCGTGCTGAGCAAAGGCATCTGGCGGGACCTCCGCGTGCTGCACGAGATGGAGGAGGGTCTGACCGAGCGGGATGAACGCGTGGTTTACTTCATGCTCGGCACGCTTGGCGGGCAGCGTCGCCCGCAGGACATCCGCCAGATGGAGCGGGTCTACGGCTGGCCCGTGGCCCACGAGCGGGGCTACCCCGATCTCTGCGGCGGGGAAGAGATCCTCGGCGACATGTTCGACGCCTTCAACGCCGAGCACGAGCGGTCGCGGGTCGTGCTGGTCAACCAGTGGGACTGGAACCGCCAGTTCTGCGGCGAACGGATGCCCGAGGAGATGACCTTCCGCGACATCCGTGCGGGAGTCGATCTGGAGTTCGGCCTGAGCGTGTACGAGCCATACGGCATCAGCCAGTTCGAGGCCTTGAGCTTCGGGGCGCTTTGTGTCGTTTCAAATGTGTGTGGATGCATGGGGTATGCCCGCAAGGCCATGGCGGCCGGCAAGGAGGAGTACGATAACGTCATCGAGGGCAATTTCCTGCATGTTGAGGAAAACCTCAATATAGATGCCTTGTTGAACCTGTCGATATCGCAGCGTGACCGGGTCGAATCGACCGAGGGTCGCCGCCTGGCCGGGCTGATTTTGCATCGCCTGGCGCGGGATGAGAAGACCATCCAGCGCCGGATCGAGACCGGCTACGAACTGGCCGGGCGGATGAGCTGGGAAGATGTGATGGAAGGCTATTTCCTGCCAAGTCTTGGCAGGGCGGCGGCACATTGATACAGTAGTGGCTGAAATCATACCGGAGCGGTGTAGTTTTGTCCCGGCGGGTCAGGCCCGATCGGGCTGCGTCGGCCTCACCGTCAGTCCGGGCCCGGGCAGGGCGAAGACAGACGACATCGACTGGTTTTCGTGGGAAGCAGGGAGTACCTAGATGAAGTTGACAGCCGCAGCAGAGCTTGCAGTTCGTGGCATGCTGGTTCTGGCTTCCAGACACGGCCAGGGGCCGACAACACTGGCGACAGTCTGTGCCGAGCGGGATCTGCCAAAGGAGTACCTGACCAAAATCTTCGCCTCGCTCAGTCGCGACGGGCTGATTACGCCCATCCGGGGCAAGGGGGGCGGCTACGTCCTGGCCCGCGATCCGAAAGCGATCACCTTGCTGAATATCATTGAGGCAGTCGAGGGGCCCATCGCCCTGAATTTCTGTCAACAGGACCCTCCTCAGTGTGAGGAAGACAACTGCCCGGTCCGCCCGGTCTGGACCGATCTGCAGGAAACGATCCGCGAAAAACTCGACGAAAAATCTTTGTCGGATTACCTCTCCTGAAGGCTCGCTCCAACCCGTGAGGGGGCAAGCAGTACCTCGCAAAAACAGGAATACTATCCCTGACTCCGCGCAGAGTCGCTCGCAATTCTCCGAATAAAAATAAACTTCTACTTGGGTCGAAGTCCTTTCTTTCCGATCAACATATACGTAGGTTTTCGTAATGGTTGGGTGCTGCGCGGGTATTCTGCTCAAGTGGATCTGCACTCGAACCGACAGAGTCAAAGACCGAAGAGACAGCGGTCCCGGCGGTACGCCGCCGGATGCATTTGACAACGCGGTTCCGCAGCGGATCTGTAAAGCAGACGCAACGCCAGATGTCGCCATTACAGAACGGATCCAGCTATTGCGGCGGGACGCAGGACGAGCTCGGCCTCTGTAGCCCATTGGCGTGGGTGTCTGTGAGCCGGGCAGAGCATGCGTTCCGCCGTCTCTTTGGGCCAACCTGAATCTACAGGGCGGACATCGGCGCGGTTTTCGTGCCGTAAATGAATATCGGGTTACTGTTTCACAGACAAAACGCCAAACGGGGATCCTCGGATCCCCGTAGAATCACAGGGACAGTAGCCCCGGAATCAAAGGCCGGAGCTCGACCATCCGTTGAGCCGCTTGCGACTTTCCTGTCGCAGTTCTTCCGGACGATTTCGGGGGTCTGTCTGGCCAGTTCGGCCGGCGAAACAGTTTCCTGGCAGCAGCATCCCCTGCGCGCCGAGCGGGGAAAGGAGATGCCATGTCGTCACAGAAACTGCAGCCGGACCAACTGACCGCGGGGGACCTGCTTCGCCTGGCCAACCAGACCAGCGCAAGCTTGACCTGGCAGGCCGAGAGACTCCAGGACTCCATCGGCCGGATCAGGAAAAGCATCGGGCGGGGCCAATCGGTTCCCGAAGCGATGCTCATGGGGGCCTGCGAGGCCCTCGGCCGGGAGGTAGAGCTCTGGCGGAGCATGGCACGAAGAATCCAGGAGCTTTCCCGACCTCTGCAGAAAGGCCATGATCCCGGAAGCCCGGACCTGCGGAGAGCTTCGGAACGATTACTCGCCTTCTGCCAGTCCGGCCGCGAGCAGATCCTCTCTCAAGTCCAGACCGCCCTGCGGTTGCGCGACGTGTTCCGTCAGTTTCGGGCCACTGACTGCCTCTGGGAATCTCAACCCACCCATTCGCTTTCTTACCCTGATTCGCTTACTCATCACCATCACCTTTGAAAGGGCACACGATGACATTCAAGAACATGACCATCGGAAAACGAATCAATGCAGGATTTGCTGCAGTGTTGCTCCTGCTGGCTTTGATGGCCGGCCTGGGCCTGCACTCCATCCGGTCGCTGTCCAACGAGACCAGCGACGCCTTGGGGACCAACGAACTGGCCCAGAACCTGATGCTTCGGGAAGTGGACCACCTGAACTGGGCCGCTCGGGTCTCGGAGCTGCTGACCAACGACCAGGTCACCTCGCTGGACATTCAGACAGACCCGCACAAGTGCGCGCTGGGCAAATGGCTGGATTCGCAAGAGCGGCAACAGGCCTGCCAGGACATTCCGGAACTGCAAAGGATCCTGTCTGAGATCGAAGCCCCGCACGCGCGGCTTCACGGAACGGCCGTGCAGATCCAGGCCCACTTCCAGCAGGCCGACAGCAAGCTCAACGAGTTCCTGCAAGCCCGCAAGGTTGACCACCTGATGTGGATGGAACAGGTAGGCCACGGGCTGCTGGACCCGAAGACGACCCGGATTGATGTACAGGCCGATCCTCGCCTGTGCTCACTGGGCGTCTGGCTGGAAGATCCCCGGACGGTCGAACTGGCAGGTCAGCACGCCGAATTGCAGAAGCTTCTGACTGCGATGGTCGCACCGCATGAACGGCTTCACCGCAGCATCGAACAGATCAACAAGTCCCTTGCTGCCGGCGAGGCCCAGCAGGCCCGCGACCTGTTCAACAAGCAGGTCAGGCCGGATGCCGAAGCCGTTCTTGCCCAGATCGACCGGGTCATCGAGTGGAATCGCCGGCGGACCGAGGGCATGGAAAAGGCCAATCACATCTTCGTTCACCATACCCAGCCGGAACTGGAGAGCTGTCGGAAGCTGCTGGGCGAGGCCGAGCATGTCGTCTCCGGCCGGGTCAAGAAGATCAACGAAGGCATACAGGCTTCCGCCGGCCGGACCCAGACGCTGGTACTGGGGATCTCGGTCGTCGCAGTCTGTCTGGGAATCGCCCTGGCATACTTGATCGGGCGCAGCGTCGTCAGGGGCCTCAAGCAGGTCATCGAGGCCCTTTCCGGCGGGGCCGAGCAGACGGCCTCGGCCTCCGAGCAGGTTTCCAGTGCCTCGCAGTCTCTTGCAGAAGGGGCCTCGGAGCAGGCAGCCGGCCTGGAGGAGACGACCTCCAGCGTCGAGGAGATGGCTTCGATGGTCCGCCGTAATGCCGAAAGCGCCTCCCAGGCCCGCAGCATGGCGGACAAAGCCACACGGCAGACCGAGACGGGCATGGAATCGATGCGGAAAATGAACACCGCCATCGAGCAGATCAAGAACTCCTCGGACCAGACCGCCCGGATCGTCAAAACCATCGACGAGATCGCCTTTCAGACGAATCTGCTGGCACTGAACGCCGCCGTCGAGGCCGCCCGGGCAGGCGAGGCAGGCAAAGGCTTTGCCGTCGTCGCAGAAGAGGTCCGCAATCTGGCCCAGCGCTCGGCCGAGGCAGCGAAGAATACGGCCGTCATGATCGAAGAGGCCGTCTGCAACAGCGACAACGGCGTGCAGATCAGCCAGCAGGTCGAGGAAAGCCTCGCCCAGATCGCACAGGCCAATGGGGATCTCAATGGCCTGATCGGCGAGATCGCCGCGGCCAGCGAAGAACAGGCTCGCGGGGCAGATCAGATCAGCAAGGCCATCACGCAGATGGACTCTGTAACGCAACGAAACGCGGCAACGGCGGAGGAATCGGCCTCTGCCGCAGAGGAACTGTCAAACCAGGCGGTCGAGATGAACGCCATGGTCCGGACCCTTTCCCGGATGGTCGGGCGGGTCGGCAGCAGCGAACGACAGCACGGCTCGGGCGTAACAGCGGAACTCGAATGCTCGCCACGGGCCACAGGCAGGGCTGCCACGGTGCGGCCTGGGACCAGCAACTTCCCCGGCGAGTTCCGTCTTGACCCGGAAGAATCCCGGAAGGGGGGGATATCGTCGTTCTGACGGCCTGATGGGGCACGCAGATCCAGGCGTCCGGGCAGAGACGCCTGGTCCGACAGGGTCCTCGATCTCGCATCGAGGGCCCTGTTGCGTATTCATCCTCAGAGAAGGGGCAAAAGGATGGAATCAAAAACGCCAATTCTGGCCAAATCGGCAAACTCGCCAATCTTGTCTCCAGGCCGTTCCGATAGGTGGATGTTGACCGGCTGCGCAGCCGGCGCTATCCCATTCTGCAATCGGCGACCAACGTGACGCGAGTATCGATCCGATCCAAGATCATCGTGGGCATGTCCGGTGTGGTTCTTGCCACCCTCGGGGTGCTGTGCATCGTCTGGCTGCACGTCCAGCGTCTGCAGAGCGACGCTGGCGCGATCCTGAAGCAGAAGGAATTGCTCGTCTCGGCCGTCGGCAGCATTCAGGGACAGGTTGCCCAAGCGGTCGGAGCGACGATGGAAGGGGTCCTGGCCAGCGATCCTGCCGCCCGGGGCCGGGCCGACGAGATCTGGCAGAGGCTGGACCTGCGGTTGGAGCAGACCCGAAGGCTGGCCAATGGCGGGCCCGCCGAGGAGCAGCTGGCCCTGGTGCGGGATTCTCTGAAGCTGGTCCGGGCCCATGGCCAGAGCCTGCTCGAGCTGACGGTCCAACGCGACGATCTCTGCAACCGCTTCGACCTGAGCTACAGCAGCCTGCACAACGACCTGCACGGAAGGTTGGAGCAACTGGGCCGCCACGGCCGGGACGCCGGCCCCACCGCCCGTCTGGAATCGGCCGTGGAAACGTACGCCGTCGCGATCAAGTCGCTGATGATCGGCCCTTCCGGTTCGTCACAGCGACAGCGGGTCCCGGATCTGCCCGAGCGGCTGAAGCAGCTGAATCCCGACGACCGCGGGTCCTGGCCCCCGGAGCTGCTGGATCGTGCCGAAGAGCTTGGCGCCCTGGGTAATCAGCTGCTGGCAGTCGACACGCAGCGCGACCGGATGTTGCGGAACTTCTCCAGCGGCAGCCTGGCCCTGGACCGCCGGATCGAGCAGATCCTCGTGCCGACCATCCAGGGCCGGGCCGCTCGAATCGCTGCCTTGGCCGCCAAGTACGGCCGCGAGGAGATCCTCGCCATCCTCGCCATCGGTACCTGCCTGGTCTTGCTGACCGGGCTGGTGAGCCTGCACATCACCCGGCGGATGTCCCGGGGGACCGAAGTTCTGACCGACGGGGCCCGCCGCCTGGCAGAAGGCGATTTCACTTGGCGCGTCCAGATGACCGGCGAGGACGAGTTCGCCCAGCAGGCCCAGCGGTTCAACGAAATGGCCGAGCGTCTGGCCCTTCGCGAAGATCAGTCCCGGCAGATCCGCCTGCAACTGGGTCGAGAGGTGACGCTTCGGACCCGTCAGATCGACGAACATCGCCAGAAGCTCCAGAGCATGGCCCTGCAGCTTTCGGTCGCGGAGGACGCTTCCCGGCGCAAGATCGCATCAGACCTGCACGACCAAGTCAGCCAGACTCTCGTCGCGGCGATGACACGCCTGGACATGACGTTGCACGACGTTCCGGCGCAGCACCGGGCCCAGTTGGAAGCGGTCTACGCCATGATCGACCAGGTCCTCGGCGATGTGCGGAGCCTGACGTTCCAGCTCTGCCCGCCGATGCTCCACGACCTGGGCCTGGCCGCCGGTCTTCGCTGGCTGGCCGACCAGTACGATGGTCAGGACGACCTGGAGGTGCGATTCAGCCAGAGCGGACCGGAGCCGACACTCTCCGACCAGCAACGCAGCGACCTGTTCCGCTGCTGTCGCGAGCTGTTGATCAACGTCGCCAAACACGCCGGGGCTTCAGAGGTCTGCATGGAACTGTCCGGACGGGCCGATCGAGTGGAAATCTGCGTACGGGACAACGGCGTGGGCTTCGCCGAGCAGTCCATCGCCGCCAGTCCGGCAGTCGGAGGCTTCGGGCTTCGCGACATCCGACAACGAATAGAAATGCAGGGTGGGTCGGTATCGATCCAATCCTGCCGGGGCAACGGGGCACGGGTGAATCTCTGGATCCCGCTGGGTCAAGGGCAATGGGCCGGCGACAACCGCAAGGAGTTTGGACATGCCTATTCAGGTTCTGCTGGCTGATGACCACCGGATGTGTCGCGACGGGTTCGCCGCCCTGATCGCCCAACAGGGGGATATGAACGTTGTGGCCGAGGCCAGCAACGGGCTGGAGGCGCTGGAGATGGTAGGCCACGCCCGTCCTGACATCGTCATCATGGACGTTGCCATGCCGGAGATGAACGGCATAGAGGCGGCTGAGAGAATCGCCCTGGAGCACCCGGGCATCCGCCTGATCGCCCTGTCGATGCACGCCGATCGCCAGTACGTCGCGCGGATGCTCGAAGCCGGGGCACGGGGGTACCTGCTCAAGAACAGCGCCTCACGCGAGTTGATCGAGGCGATCCGCGCGGTCTCCGCGGGCAGGACGTATATCACCCAGTCGCTGATGAAGGTGGTCGTCGATGCCTGCGTCCAAGGCCGGTTCGAGGGTCGCCACGGCGAGGACGCACCCGGCCTCAGCGCCCGGGAAGAGCAGATCCTTCGCCTCGTCACCGAGGGACTTTCCAGCCGCGACATCGCCTCCCGTCTGGAGATTTCTATCCGGACCGTCGACGCCCATCGCCAGCGGGTAATGCAGAAGCTGGGGATCGAGTCGATTGCCGGGCTGACCAAATACGCCATCCGTCAGGGCCTGACCACGCTTCAGATGTAGGCCATCAGGAAAATTACGTATGCTAATCCCGCATATGTTAAATGAGGGAAAACTGTTCCTTATCAGGATTCCCGGAATACCGATAACGACACTGGGCCGGGCCCGGGCTTTGGCCGCGGAAGCAGCAATCCCAGGCCTGTAGAGGGGTCTTCGCGAACTACGCGAGGCTGGTACGTAAGGCAGAGAATCGAAGTCTCACCAGGAAAGGGTAGCTGAATGTTCAGGCAGATGAAATTGGGAACCAAGATTGTGGCGGGGTTCACGTTGCTGGTGCTGATCGCCGTGGCCCTTGGCGGTCTGGCGATCTACAACATGAAGAACGTCGAGGCGGACTCGAACAAGTTGGCCAAGGAGTACGCCCCTGAAGTCAAGTGGTGCAATGAGGTCGAGCGTAACTCGCAGGCGACGATGTACGACATCCGCGGCTATGCGTTCACCGAGGAAGAGCAGTACCTCGACAGCGGGCAGGTCAACCTGACCGAGGTGCAGAAGTCGCTGGACGGCTGCCGTGAACTGGCCGAGAACTCCCCGCACCTGGACGGATTGAAGAAGGCAGTCCCCCTGACCCAGACAGCCGTTGACCAGTACAAATCTCTGGTCGAGCAGACCAAGGCGCTGGCCGGCAAGCTGGCGACCAACCGTACGAACCTGGACACCGCAGCCACCAACTACATGAGCAACTGTCTGGCCTTCCTCAAGGGCCAGAATGAGGCCTTCAAGAAGGATCTGCAGGAGCGCAACACCAAGATCGATCTGGTGACTGACATCTCGGGCATCGGCACCCGCGCCCGAGTGCTGAACTTCCGCTCGCAGGCGACAGGCAATCCGGAACTGATGCGCGAGGCCATTGCCGCCCTTCAGACCGTCTATCAGAAGACCAGCGTCTTGCGCCCGATTACCCGGGAGAAGAAGGACATCGAACGCATCGACGCGACCGAACAGGCCGCTGCCGGATACAAGCAGGCGATGACCAAGTACCTCGAAGAGTTCCTCAAAGGCGACAACGCCGACCAGGCGGTCCTTACCCAGCAGCGCCAGGCCATGGACACCAACGCCGGGGCCTACGTGAAGAACTGTGAAGAGTTCCTGGCAGATCAGCAGGCCGCACTGAAGACTGACATGACCGAAAGGAACAGGAAGATCAACCTGATCAGTGACATCGTCAACGTCGGTCAGGAGACTCGCGTGGCCTGCTTCAGGTCCCAGGCCCTGCGCGATCCGGAAGTCATCCGCCAGGCCAGCAGCAACTTCGATCAGATGACCAAGCTATTCGGGGAGTTGCGCCAGATCACGCGCCTGCCGGAAGATCTCGAGCGGATCGACAACACCGAAACCGCGGCCAACAACTACAAGACCTCGATGAACAACCTGCTGACCAACTGGGTGGCCATGCAGGAAGTCGCCCGCAAGCGGGAAGAGGCCGGTGCGGCCGTGCTGAAACTGGCCAAGGATACCGCTCAGATGGGCATCGACCAGACCTTGGAAATCGCCGACGGCGCCGCGGCCAGCCTGTCGCTGGCTTCTACGACCATGATCGTCGGCCTGTCTATCGCCGTGATGGTCTCGATCACCCTGGCGCTGTTCATCACCAAGAGCATCACCGGGCCGATCCGTCGGGTCATCCAGGGCCTGACCACCGGCTCGCAGCAGACGGCCGCGGCATCGGGCCAGGTTTCCTCGGCCAGCCAGTCGCTGGCGGAAGGTGCTTCCGAAGCGGCCGCCAGCATCCAGGAAACCTCTGCCAGCATCGAGGAAATGGCTTCGATGACCAAGCAGAACGCCACGAACTCCGAAGAGGCCAATTCGCTGGCATCCAATGCACGCCAGGCCGCCGAACGCGGCAGCGAGGCGATGGGCAGAATGTCCAATGCCATCAACGAGATCAAGAACGCCTCGGACGAGACGGCCAAGATCGTCAAGACCATTGACGAGATCGCCTTCCAGACCAACCTGCTGGCCCTGAACGCTGCCGTCGAGGCTGCCCGGGCCGGCGAGGCGGGCAAGGGCTTTGCCGTCGTCGCAGAAGAGGTACGCAACCTCGCCCAGCGATCGGCCGAAGCCGCCAAGAACACCGCCGACCTCATCGAAGGTGCGGTCACCAAGGCCGACAACGGCGTCTCGATCAGCACGGAAGTCGCCGACGCACTTGGCGAGATCGCCGATGGCTCGCGGAAGGTCAACGACCTGATCAGCGAGATTACCGCCGCCTGCCAGGAGCAGACCCGCGGGATCGACCAGGTTTCCACGGCCGTTACGCAGTTGGATCAGGTCACCCAGTCCAACGCCGCCAACGCCGAAGAGTCCGCCTCGGCCAGCGAGGAACTCTCGGCCCAGGCAGAGGAGCTCGACCACATGGTCTCCGAACTGCGGGCCATGGTCGGTGGATCGGAATCCGAGGATGCACCCCAGCCCCAGCAGCGGAAGTTCCGACCGGCTGCCAAGCCCAAGGCCCAGGCGGCCAAGCCCCAGGCCAAGGCCAACGCCAATCGGCAGTTCGCGCTGGATGAAGAGGAGTCCAGGCAGGATCAGCCCGCAGACGACCTCTCGGTCTTCTGAACCCGCTAACCTTGCCATCGGCCGGCCCGTCGCTCCCCGTTGCGACGGGCCGGCTTATTTCATGCGCCCTGCTTCAGGCCCTTCTGGCGGACTCGGCCGAGGATCCGCTGCATATCTGCCTGGCTCTTGCACCTCGCCGGGAGCGTCGATACAGTTCTTCCGGGCCAGATAGACACCAACCCCGGAGATTTCCATGCCCCTGATGTCCACATGCCTCGGCCGACTCGGCAGCCGCTACAGCATCATCCTCGATCCCTTCCGAAAGAAGTTCCATTACGGCACGGCCGGGCTGATGACCCAGAAGGCCGCCCAACTCATCGTCACCTGCACCGACGAGTCCGGCCACGTCGCTCGCCTGCCCCTCTCGGCGGGCAAGGGCAAGTTCGACATCGTCGACCAGACCACCACCCCGACCTCCGTAACGTATTACGGTTACTCGGTGCGGCTGGGAATCGCCCTGGAGATGACCATCACCGCGCCGTTCTGGCCCCACGACGAGAAAACCAGCCTGGTCCCGGCCTACATCGTCGAGCTGGAGGTCAAGAAGCTCGGCCGCTTCCGCTGGGAAAAGCCCCACCCCGAGGCGACAGGCCGCGGAACGCTGCGGTTCGGCATCAAGCTGCCCGGCGCCGACGTGCTTGATGTCGACGGCGCCCTGGAAATGCGATACGAGGTGAAGGTCCCCCGGCGGGAATCCTCTGCCGAGGGAGGCCAGACGTGGCTGCTCAGCGACAAGGCCCGCAAGACCAGGACGACCGGATCGAGCACCGACCGCATCCTGCCCCTCAAGGGCCCCTGGCAGGTGGACGCAGCCGGCGGGGTTCTGCAGGTCGACTACGACATCGCCCGCAAGACCGATCAGGTCTTCCGCCTGGCGATGGTCGGCTTCATGCCCGACGCGATGTTCGAACGCTTCGGCCAGGCTATGCCCCTGAAGTACACCCACCTGTTCAAGAACATCGACGCCGCCTGCAACTACGTCAAACGCAACGCCAATATGCTGCTGGAAAAGGCTGGGGCTTTCGACACCATCTTCACCGAAAGCTCTCTGCCCAAGAGCGTCGTCGACCTGACAGGCCTGAGCTTCCAGAGCTACCTGATGAACACCATGTGGTGCGCCGGGACCGAAAAAGACCAGCCCGACTGGTTCAGCGTCTGGGAGGGCAGCTGCTGGTACAACTCCACCGTCGACGTCACGTACAACGAGGCGATGTTCTACTTCACCCTTTGGCCGGAACTGCTGGAGATGATCTTCGCCCAGTGGTCCTGCCACGCCAACAACGCCGAGCAAGACGCCGCCCGCCGAGCCATCGTCACCGACGACGAGAAGTTCGTGGCCTCGGAAGAGGAGTTCAACTTCCCCGGGCGCATCATGGAACACGACATGGGCTGCGGCTGGACCGCCAACGGCCAGAGCTATCACCATGCGATGCCCGTGGAAGAGAACTCCGATTTCCTCCTGTTGCTCTATGCCCACGGCAAGTGGTGGGGGCGCGAGGAACTCTTCGAGACGTACAGCCAACTGGTGGCTGACCTGGTCGAGTACCTGCTCTGGACGGACTCGACCGGCACGGGATTCCCCGATCGCGGCACGGCCAATACCATCGATGACGCCACGCCGGCCGTCCAGTACGGGCGCGACAACCTCTACCTGGGCATCAAGCGTCTGGCGGCCATTCACGCCGCGGCCGGGATGCTCGAAAAGACAGGCCGGGACGAATTGGCCGCCACCTGTCGCGCCACGGTAGCCCACTCAGTTGCCGAACTGGACAAGGGCTGGCTGGGCGACCACTGGGGCGTCTGCCTCGACAAGTCCGCCGAGGGACTGATCGACTCCTGGACGCGTAAGCCGCTGGAATACAAAATCCTCCCCGGCTGGGACGCCTACAGCCTCTACACCACCAACGGCCTGCTCTACCTGATGATGATCGACGACCTGCCCGAAGGCATCGACAGCGAGAAACTCCGCGTCGATGTGGTCAACGCCACCCGCGAGTCGATGACCGAATACGGCTGCGGACACTCCAGCCTCGATACCGAGAACATGTGGGTCTCGATGAATGTCTGGCGCGACTGTGCTGCCGGTTACCTCGGCGAGAACATGCTCGACAACGCCCAACGCTATTGGAACATGCAGGTTTTCGGCAACGGGCCCGGGGCGATGAAGCCCAATTGCTTCATCGAGACCAGCCTGACCAACAACCTGGTCTGGTACCCGCGCAACGCCGCGATCTTCGGACTCACGCTTGCCGCGGCCCGGTTGGTGATGACCGAAGATTCCGACGATATCGTGTTGGACCCCATCGAGACGGGTTACTGGCCCCTGCTGCCCCTGGCAGACTGGGACAAAGGAGAAGTGCCATTCGCCGTAGCCAGCATCGAAAACGACCAGCTGACCATGGAACTGCAGATGCTCGAACTGCTGCCCGAAGGCAAAAAGCAGGTCGGCAAGCAACGATAGCGACAGGCCTCGGGGCAGACTCCCTGCCTGGGCCATTGTCCGCGCAAAAAAAGACGGGCGGCCATCTCATGCGAGACGGCCGCCCGTGTTCTGTCTACACGCCGTCATGGCGCGTTGGATTCAGCCTAGTTGCGACGGCGACGGAGGACCGCCAGGCCGCCCAGGGCCAGAAGACTCATCGTGGCCGGCTCGGGGACGGCGTCGACAGTGAACTGTCTGACTTCGAGCCAGTGACGGGTGCTGGTAATGTCATCCTTGTCGACGTGGAGGCCAAAGGCAGTCAGGTCCGTCAATGCCGCTGTCGACGTACTGTAGGTTGCGGTGTCCTGGTCGAAATCGGCACCGGCGGCCAAGTCGATCTCAGCCCACATCTCGCTGAGCAGGCCAGCCGCGTCATCCAGGGTGGTATCCCCGCCGAGGGTACTCTGGGAGACGTAGAAGGTTGAGCCATTGCGGACCAGCCAGCGCGTCGTGCTCTGGGTCCGGGCGAAATCTACGAAGAGGCTGCTGGATGCATCCAGCGAGACACTTTCTGTCTCGAAGAAGATAGCCAAGTGCATATTCCCGCCGTCGTCGCCGCTGTTGGCCACCCCGTCCGGGCCGCTTCCGGTTGTCTGATAGCGAATGTTGATCGGGTTGGAGTCTCTGGTGTCCCAGGTGGCGCTTTCGTTCAGGGCGATGCCTTCCCAGACGATCTTGTATGCCGGTCCGGTGTAATCGCCGGCCGTGTTGCTCCATGGGTTCCCGTCATTGTCTGCCAGGGTGATCACGCCTCTCGCATCATTCGACGCCCCGCCGCCAAGTTCCAGACCACTGGTGATACTGGGCTGATTCATGTTACCGCCATCCTGGGTGCTGGAATCGTAGTTGACTACGATGTCCGCCGATGCGCCGGCGGCCAGGCACAGCGAAAGGGACAGTAAAGCAAGTTTCCTCATCGTTGATCTCCTCTGATTCTGTGAGAAAGGGTGCAGAAAGCTGTAAATGGCTTCCTTGCTCGACTCGTACGGATGAATTGTAGCCGGTTTTGACCAGGTCGGCTTTCGCAGTCACGTCTGGTTTTTCAGTGATTGCGTCAATGTGCCGATAATGAGGCAATGGCATCCAAACGAATCCTCCTTGTCATGCCTCCCAACACAATCCGGCAGGGCCTGCTGGAGGGCGTGGGCAGGTTCCTACGACTCCAGGGCTCCCCGTGGCAGTTGCTGGTCAAGCCGTGGTCCTACAACGAGGCGATAGCCTTTACCGACTGGACGCACTGCGACGGGGTCCTTGTCTCGACCTTCCCCGAGCCGGTTCTCTCAGCCGCGCGGGACAAAAGAATTCCGCTGGTGGCGGTTTCGGCGTCGCAGAACATGCCCCATCTGCCCCGCGTCCTGATCGACTCCTGCCAGGTTGGGAGACTGGCGGCCGAGAGCTTGCTGGAACTGGGATTCCGACGCTTTTTGTATGTCGGCATGCGGGACACCTGGTTTTCTGCCCAGCGCCAGGCAGGCTTTGAAGAGGTCCTGGAAGAGAATGGGCGACGCTGCCAGATCTGCCTGATTGCCGCCAGGCACGGCCCGGAGGCCTGGCGGGCCTCGCTGCAACTGCTGTCGAAGGAACTGGCGGGCCTGGAGACTCCGCTGGGGGCCTTTGCCTGCACCGATGAGATGGCAGAACGGCTATTGGAAATCTGCATGGACCTGCAGCTGCGCGTCCCGGACGACGTGGCCATTATCGGCGTGGACAATACACAGGAAATCTGCAACTTCTCTTCGCCGACGATCAGCAGCATCGATCCGGATCTGCCCCAGGTCGGCTTCCTGGCCGGGCGACTGCTGGACAGTCTGGCAGAAGGACGCCGCCCGCCGCAGTCGCCGGTGCTGGTCTGCCCTAAAGGTCTAGTCGCTCGGGGCTCCAGCGACATCCTGGCCATCGAAGACCCGTTGATCGTCGATGCCTTGCGCTACATCCGCCTCCATGCCGATAAGCCGCTTCGCGTGGCCGATGTGGTAGAAGCTCTCCCGACCAGTCGCAGACCGTTGGAGGTCCGATTCCGACAGGCCGTCGGGCGAAGCATTGCAGAAGAGATCATGGCCTGTCATCTGAACCAGGCCCGTAACTACTTGCTGAACAGCGACATGAGGCTGCTGGATGTGGCTTTGGCCAGCGGGTTCCGGTCGCAGCAGCATTTCAGCGAGGCCTTCAAGAGGCGGTTCGGCCAGTCGCCCGGGGACTTCAGGCGGACCCGGCGCGGGCTCTTGTTCCAATGAGAGGCGCTCTATTCCGGCAGGGTGATCTCGACGTCGAGGTATTGCGTGCCCCAGCGGCGGGCCTGCTCGTGGTCGAAGAAGAAGACGTCCAGACGGTATCCCGTGATGACGCGGCCCCGGTCGTAGACCGGCACGGGCTGGGCGTCGTGGAAGCCGGGCACCTTGACTTTCGCCCCGAAGGGCAGCCACCTGGGGGCGGCGACGAATTTCCCGTCGTTATCCCAGATCGTCTTGCCGCTGGCGGTCTTGCCGTCGGAGAACTTCCCGCAGCACTTGCCGCACGGGCAGTAGGCCGTTACGCGCATCGGCACGGTGTAGCTGCGGCGGCGCATTGCCTCGGCCCCGCCGGCGGTCTCGGGCACCGCCGTTGCAGGGGCTGCGGAAAGCGGACTCTGGTCCCGAAGCGTAACCCGGGCCGGGGCGGCTGGCTCGGCCACCACGGGCACCGAAAGCGCCTCGTCGGCATCCAGCAGCGCAGCCGGCTGGGTTGCATAGGCGGAATCGTCGTCGAGAATCAGTCCAGCCGCCGGGGCAAGAACTGCCGCGGCGATAAACAGGCCGATGATAAATCCCCGCAGTGTAAAACCGTGCCGTCCGTTGGCAGGGGGTCTCTTCCATGAGCCGTTCAGCATCGGCCGCATTTCGCGACCGGTTTGTTGCATGTTGTCAGGCTCCGAGTGTGTTCTGTCTACATCAAACCATCTACTATATGCTCGCCCGAACTGGCTGGCAAGGGCAATTCGCCAACGGCGCCTACCGGGTCGTTCTTCCGGATCGCCCCGGCCGGCGTTTGCCTCGGCCTCTCTGGTAACTTAAGTTATCTAACGCAGGGGGAAAGACTATGGGATGTGCAGGGCGGAATTCGGCGGGAACACGAAGTCTGGACTGACAGTTTGCGCAGGGTATTCCTAGAAATAGGACGGCAATAGAATTTGGCAGGCAAAATCTGGACAATACCAGTTGGGTTTTCCAGCCGTCTCTGCTATACTGGCCAGACGTAATGGAAAAGTGAGGACACTCTTTTATGGGCACTGCCGCGGCTGAGGGGTCGCGGAAACCTGGAGGAATCGGTAATGAAGTTTGCTACCATGACTCTCTCTCTGCTGTTGGCTGTTGCGGCCGTTGAGGCCAGCAGCGTCGAGGCGACCTATTTCGGCATGGAGAACCCCGGCCGACGCGTAGTTCAACTCAGAAGCGGCAACAAGAACTACAGCGTCTGGGCAGGCAAGAGCGTTTTTCAGATCCAGAACAGGAACTTCGGCGGGTCGTTTGACGCCGAACTGGACAACCTGCCGCCCATTTTCAACGCCTACTGCATCGACTTCAACCAGTCCATTTATCCGAACACGAATGACACGTGGACGTTGGCCAGCTTGGTCGATGCCCCGGTCCCCGGAGCGAAGATGAACTCGACCCAGGCGTCGATGATCGCCTACCTCTACGGGGCCTACTCCGCGTCGAGCTACCAGGTGGAACTGCAGTTGGCAATCTGGGAGATTCTTGAAGAGACACAGAACTCGTACGATATCGCCTCCGGCGATTTCCGCGCCAGGAACTCCAGCCAGTATGACGGCACGGTCCTCTCAGGCTGGTTCAGCGACATGGCGAGCATGAGCTTCGACCCGGCCGACTACTCGGGCTACTTCGCCCTGACCAGCGAGACGACCCAGGATTTCATCACCGAAGACACTTTCGTCCAGCCGGCGCCGGATCCCGATGATCCCCGTCAGCCGGGCCAGGGCGATGTCATCCCCGAGCCGATCACCTTCATCGGTGGCCTGCTCGGCTTCGGAGCGGTCGGCCGCTACTTCCGTCGTCGCCGCGCCTGCTGATCCATCCCGATCTTTCGAACACAGACTTTCCGGCCCCGTCGCCCGCACGCGACGGGGCTTTTTGTATACCCGAACACCGGCGCAGGGGTCGGTGGCCAGAGAGTTCTGCTGGCAATGGACGGACGAGGATTTCTCGGCCGAGACCTCGGCGGGCATGGGTTTCCAGGTCGTGCTGAGGGTTTTCCGGAGGCAGGTGGGAATTCTACCTCTGCTGTCTAAACTACTCGCGGAGGACGAAAGAGAGACCGGTACGAGGGTGGACACCGACCAGACACATTCGGAGGAGACCGTGAAACGGACTATCAACCCATTGCGCATTGCCGCACTGCTTATGTCGACGGCCCTGGCGGGCACGGCATGGGCGACGACAAGCACGATATCAGCCTATTTCCTGGGCTTGGACAGCCAGGGCGCCCAGCGGGTTACCGTCCAACTGGACGGGCAGACTCACTACACCTGGAGCGGCGAGGGAAGCTTCTACAGCGATGTCCGATCCGTCGGTGATGACGGCACGGCCGACCAACTGGCCTCGATCGATGCTGCCTTCAGCGGGTACTGCATCGAATTCAGTCAGGCCATCCACCTTGGTTCGTACAGCACATGGCAACTGGAATCCCCCCAAGCTGGGGCCGAAGGGCAGATCGACCAGCTCAAGGCCAGGCAGATCGCGTATCTTCTCGAGAGCTTCGCCGACTCCGGCGAAACGGCCGAGTTGCAGCTGGCCATCTGGGAAGTCCTGGAAGAGACCGATGTTACGCTTGACCTGGCCGGCGGGCGATTCTCACTGCGGGACTTCGACGGGATCAACCAATCGCTGCTGTCCAGCTGGCTGGCTGACCTGGCAGAGGCCAACCTCGATCATTTCAGCGTGGCCGGCTATTTCGCTCTGACCAACTCCGACGTGCAGGACTTCCTGGTCTACGCCCCTCCGGTCTACAGCCCTGATCTTCCGGCCCCGAGGCAGGTCGTCATCGAGCCAGCCATGATGCCCGAGCCGATCACCCTGGTCGGCGGCATGCTCGGACTCGGCGCAGTCGGGCGCTACCTCCGCCGCCGACTCACCGCCTGAACTGCCCCTCACGCGCTCATCCCGGGCCTCGTCGCTGCTTGCGGCGGGGCCTGTTTTCAATACGTCGCGCCGATGCGGTTGATGGCGAATTCGCGGCAGCCGTTGCGTTCGGAGAGGGTAAGTTGGCCGGCAGCGACGGCCAGAAGGATTTCCAGCAGTTCGTCGGCCACCGCCTGGGGGGCGGCGCCGCCGATGATCCGCCCGGCATCGAGGTCGATGTAGCTGGCCATGCGCGAGGCCATCGGCGAATTGCTGGCAATCTTGATCACCGGGGCGACCGGGTTGCCCAGCGGCGTGCCCACGCCGGTGGTAAACAGCACGCAGTTGGCCCCGCCTGCGACCATGCCCGTTATGCTCTCCGGGTCGTTGCCGGGCGTGTTCATCAGCACCAGCCCGGTCCGGCCCGGCCTTTCGGCGTAGTCGATGACCTCCACGATCGGCTTCGAGCCGCCCTTGCAGATGCAGCCCAGCGACTTTTCTTCAATACTGCTGAGCCCCGCCCGGATATTGCCCGGCGTGGGATTGACACCCCGCAGGTCGCATCCCTGCACGCGGGCCTGGTCGAGGTACCGCGCGATCCAGCCCAGGAGCTTGTCCCGGTCCTCCTGGCGCTCGATGCGCGGCAGGAGGGCGTCCTCGGCCCCGATCATCTCGGTGGTCTCCGAGAGGATCACCGTCGCCCCGGCGTCAACGAGGGCATCCGTAGCCAGGCCCACCGTCGGATTGGCCGTGATGCCGCTGAACGGGTCTGACCCGCCGCACTCCAGGCCTATCGTCAGCGCCTCGGGACCGACCTCGATCCGTTCCAGCGAGGCGGCGAAGTCTCGCATCCGGCCGACGATCCGCTCGGCCCTGTCCAGCAGGTCCTCGACAGAACCCGCTTGTTGAATCACGAGCGTATCGACCATGCGGTTCTCGGTGGCGACAATCTCGGCGATCTGCCCGGCCGTGGTCGATTCGCAGCCCAGACCGATGATCAGCACCGCGCCGACATTCGGGTTGCCCGCAGTGCCTGCCAGCGTCCGCAGCACCTGTTGGCGGTCGTCGCCCAGGTGCGTACAGCCATGCTGGTGGGTGATCGGGATCAGCCCATCGCACCGCCGGGCCAGTTGCTCGACGGCGAAGTTGGCGCAGGAAACGCTGGAAATCGCCACGACGTGGTTGCGGATGCCGAATCGGCCGGTCTCTCGGGGCCAGGCGGCAAACTTCGCTTTCTGCAGGTCCATGGAGGCTGCCTCTACTGCACGCTGGAGCGGGTGTTGTGAACGTGGACCATCGCCCCGGCCGGGATGTCCTCGGTGGCGATGGCGATGGTGTGACCATACTTGACGACCGCCCCGCCGGCTGCGATGGGGCGGATGGCGATCTTAAAGCCGGCCCCTACGGGCTCGGGGACAGTCACGTCGAACCGCCCATCGCCGGCTGCCCAACGGTGTCGGCCCGGGGCGATATCCACCAGGGCCGTGGCGACGTTGTCCGTAGGATCGACGATCATCGCTGGGCTGCGGGGTGTCTGTGAATCGCTCATACTTTCTTCTTGGGCTTCGGGGGGTCCGTACACGCGAGATGCTTGCTGTCGAACATGTGCAGCTGCCGTGCGACGGGCGAGACGCGATGCCTCGTCCGTCGTACGGCCTGACTGGCTGGATGGATTCAGCTCTTGGTGTTCTGCGTCGCTGCACGGTTCAGGCCTGCGACGATGGCGCGGACGGCGGCCTGGTCGATGTTCGTGTCCGTGCCGACGCCGAACAGGACGTTGCCGTCCGGGCTGACCAGGGGCAGGTAGGCCATGGCCCGGGCGTCTTCGCCTCCACCGACCGCCTGTTCGAAGTAGTCCTTGATGTCGAAGTCTTTCACGCCCAGCTGCTTGAGGCAATGCACGAAGGCCGACAGCGGCCCGTTTCCGTCGGCCGAGACTTCCTTTGCCTCGTTGTTGATGACCATCTTCAGCTGCCCATGGATCTGCGTCGGGTCGGTGTCGTCCGGCCGGGGCCAGTAGCCCACCAGCTCGAACGGTCCGTCGGGGTTTACGAACTCGTCCTGGAAGACGCGGAGGACTTCCTCGGAGGTAATCTCGCGGCCGACCTGCTCGGAGTAGGCCTGCACCGCCGCTCCCAGTTCGGGGTGCATGGCGCGGGGCACTTCCAGGCCGAACTCCTGTTCGAGCACCCAGGCGACCCCGCCCTTGCCGGACTGGCTGTTGATGCGGATCAGGCCTTGGTACTTTCGGCCCAGGTCGGCCGGGTCGATGTGCAGGTAGGGCACTTTCCATCGCATGCCGAATTTCTCGGCTGCGTCGTGGCGGTTGCGCATGCCCTTGCGGATCGCATCCTGGTGGCTGCCGGAGAACGCGGTAAAGACGTACTCGCCGGCGTAGGGCTGACGGTAGTAGATCCGCATGCCCGTCAGGCGTTCGACGGTGGCCGCCACGCGGGGCAGGTCGGTGAAGTCCAGACCCGGCTCGACGCCGCGCGAGCGGAGGTTGTTGGCGACGGTGACGATGTCGACATTGCCGGTCCGCTCGCCGTGGCCGAAGAGCGTGCCCTCGACGCGGTCGCCGCCTGCGAGGATCGAGAGTTCCGTGGCCGCCACGGCCATGCCCTGGTCGTTGTGCGAGTGCAGGCTGACCTGGATGTTCTGGCGGTGGGGGAACTTGCGGCAGAAGTACTCGATCATGTCGGCGTACTGGTTGGGCGGACGGCGTTCGACGGTGGCCGGCAGGTTGAAAATCAGCGGCTTCTCGGCCGAGGCCATGCCCCAGGCGTCATAGACGGCCTGGCAGAGCTGGAGGACGAAGTCGATGTCCGAATCGGTGAATTCCTCGGGGCTGAACTCGAAGCGCCAGTCTGTTTCGGGATTCGCCTCAGCCAGCTGGCGGATCTGCTTGGCCCCGGCCACGGCCATCTCGATGCAGCCTTCGCGGCTGCGCCCGAAGACCTGCTCGATGTGCAGGTCGCTGGTGGCCACGTACGCATGGACGATCGCCTGCTTGGCGCCTTTGAGGGCCTCGAAGGTCTTGTCGATCAGGTGTGAGCGACACTGGGTCAGACCCATGATGAAGACGTCGTCGGGGACCAGCCCCTCGTCGATCAACTGGCGGGTGAACTCGAAGTCATCCTGGCTGGCCGAGGGGAAGGCTACCTCGATGTGCTTGAAGCCCACGTCGCAGAGCAGCTGGAAGTATTCGAGTTTGGCCTTGGGGCCCAAGGGATTGGGCAGGGCCTGGTTGCCGTCGCGCAGGTCGACGCTGCACCACTGCGGGGCGCCGGTGAGCTGTTTGGCAGGCCAGGTGCGATCGGGCAGATTCACGCCGGCCGGGTGTGCATATTTCGGTACGTTGGTCTGGGTCATTTCGGTTGGCTCCGGTTGGGTGTGCGGTGGATTCTATCGATACGTCAGTCGCGGATCGTCAGGATCTCAGCACGCCGCCCCGGCAGCGCGCAAACGGCGCTGCGGTGGGGCGGTTGACCTTCCAGCTTTCTGATTGTTGGTTCATGAGTCTGATCATTCCATCGGCCTTACAGTGTCCACAAAAAAACTCCGCGATCAACGCCGGATCGCGGAGTCGGTTTCGTTTTCGGGCAGGGAAACGGGTTCGCGATCGCCTCAGCGCAGCAGCAGCCGACCATGTAGTAGCAGGGCCAGATTGTTGCCGGAGGCGGTCATGCGCGGTTCCTTTCCTAACAGTATACTCGTCGCAAAGGCGGGTTGAAGCAAGCAGATTCCGTTTTTTGCTGCGCAGAGGTCCTGATGGTGGGTACAGGTGGGGGGATATCGGGCGCGAAGAAAACGCCCGCCTTTGTTTCTCTTTTCGAACGTGGGATGCCCATGCGACAGAAATTTACGATGATCCTGCTGGCTGTGGCGCTGGCTGGCCTGGCTGCCGGGTGCGGCAACGCCGGGTACGCCATGGCCCGCGAGCAGACCGAATATGGCTCCGATCTCAAGGCGCCCCAGCCGACGAGCGGGGCAGCGCCGGAAGAGATGGTCTTGACCGCAGGGGCCTTTGCCGACCGGAAAGTCATCTACACCGGCCAACTGGGCATGCTGGTTGGGGATGTCGAATCGGCTCTGGTCGCCAGCCGCAGGATCGCCGAGGACCTCGGCGGGCACATGCAGTCGCTGGGCGGGGATTCCATCGTCCTGCGTGTCCCGGCCGAGAAGTTCGACCCGGCCATCGAGCGGTTCTCGAAGCTGGGCATTGTCACCGACCGGAAAATCGAGGCCCGCGACGTGACCGAGCAGTACACCGACCTTCAACTGCGACTGGCCAACGCCCGCGCCCTGGCCGACCGTCTCCGCGAGATGCTCAACCAGGCCAACACGCTCGAGCAGACCCTGGCCGTGCAGCGAGAGCTGTCGGATGTGACGCTGCAGGTCGAGCAGTTGGAAGGGCAGATGCGAGCGATGAAAAACCGCATCTCCCTGGCGACCATCGGCCTGCGGTTCAAGCCCACCAGTCAGGCACCGGAGGAAATCCGCACGAAGCTGCCCTTCTACTGGTTGGATCAACTGGGGCTCGAGAACCTGCTGCAATTTGACGGAAAGGGGTACTGAGATGCGTATCGCGACATTCGCGTTGCTGATTTGCCTGACCCTGCTGGTCGGTTGTGACCCCCAGCCGGGCAAACTGCGGGTTCCGGATTCGTTCGTGGAGCTCTCGGAAGCCCAGGCCAGGCCCTACCAGGCCCGGGCGGTATCTGCCGATGGGGTCGTCGTTGCCCTGCGCCAGCAGGCCAACCCCAAGTCCGGTACACTGGCATTCTGGACGCAGGCGATCACCGACAAGATGACAAAAGACAAGGGCTACCAACTGGTCTCTTCCGAGCCCCTGACCAGCCGCACCGGCCGGACCGGTCGAAAGCTCCACCTGACACGCACCATCCGCGGGGTGGACTTCACCTACCTGATGGCCATTTACGTCGACGGTGACCGCGTCCGCATCGCCGAAGCCGGTGGACGGACCAAACACGTCCAGCCACTGATCCAGGAACTGGGCGAATCGCTGGGAAGTTTGTGATTCCGTTAAAAGCGCGGTCGCCGGGCATCGGGGTGAGAAAAGCTGATCGCAGGGTCAGAAGGCTCTGGACAATGGTTCCGATGGGTCGCGGATCGTCGCGTTAGAAGCCGCCCGGCGGTTTGGGCAGGTGACGGTCGCGGTCGTAGGGCGGCTGGCAGCGGGGCGGCAGGTGATCGATCGCCCCATCGGCCAGCCATTCCTGGCGTTCGGACTCATCGGCGTAGTACATCAGGTAGATCTCGTTGTCTTCCTCCGAGCCCGAGCCGACCATGTCGATGAAGCTGAACCCGCTGGCCTGACAGTGTCCGCCGGACTCGATCAGGGGTAAGGGCTCCTCCAGCGTCTCGTAATAGAGCTGCTCGTAGAGTTCGCGGTCCGAGAGGTGATTGGTGTTGGAGATGTACGTGTGGATCTCGGCCAGGCAGGCAAAGAGATTCTGGAGCTGACGAGCCAGGGCCGGGGGGTCCAGGTTCTCCGGCGGCACGAGCAGCACACCCTTGCCGAGCAGTTGGTCGCGGGCTGTGGTCCAGGTCTCGAAGAACTCCTCGTCGGAGTCGAAGTCATCTTCCTCGTCGTCGTCCCAGGCGTCGAGATCATCAATGACGTACTGACCGTCCTCGTCCATGCCCATCGCCTCGGCGAATTCATCATCATCTTCGATCAGCCAGGCCTCGGGGCAACCGATTTCCCTGGCCGACTCACGAAGCTCATTGATCCGGATCAGGCGATCTACGTTGTTGAGTCTGTTCGGGTCGGTCTCGGCCATGGCTGGTCCCTCAGAAATCGATGGACACATGCTCGTACTGCCTGGATTGTACGAGCGGGCCAATTGGCGGGGCAAGTCCGGATTATGTGAGCTGGCGGAATTTTCCGAGACGGGGCCGGGCCGCTTCCGGCGACCGGTGCCGACAATGGCAGTTGCTGGTATGGGCTCAGGTCCGGGTGTTCTCGGCCGCGGTGGCCCGGTCGAGAATTTCCCGCTTCTCGGCTTGGGAGAGCTCGACAAAACGCGCATTGAACCCGGCGACCCGGACCACGATCTGACGATGGGCTTCCGGCTCGGCCATCGCCTGGCGCAGGCGCCGACTCGAGAGGCTGGCCAATTGGAGTTGCTGTCCGCCGCCGCGGAAGAACGTCTCGACCAGGCTGGCTACCACGGTTCGGCTTGCCTGGCGGGAAGGCAGGGTGAGATTCAGGTTGTAAATCCCCGGGAAGTCGCCAGCCGCATCGAGCTTCATCAGACTTGTCAATGTCTCCACGGGGCTTACCGGCTCCGTGCCGGCTGCAGGTCCGAGGCTGTCGGCCACGGGCTGGCCGGCAGAGCGGCCATCCGCCGTCGGACCTATGCCCAGGCCGTCGAGGTGGTGCAGCGACCGGACCACATGGCAGATAGCGATACCGGCAAGTCCGTGGCGTTTGGCGGCCCGGGTCAGTGCCTCTGTCCGGCTGGAGCAGATTCGCTGCATCCAGGCGTCGGCTTCCGGATCGTCCCGCCCCCACTTGGGGCAGCCAGCGACAGCCTCCAGCACGGCTGCGTCCCGGCGGTCGATCCCGGCCAGCAGATCGCCCAGGGACCAGCGTTTCTCCCGGTACACGAGCCGATCCACAGCGGCCAGGGCGTTGGTTGCGTTGGTAGTCCCTCGCAGGAAAAGTCCCGGAATCCGCGCGTAAGGTCTCGCCCGAAGCAGGTCGTCCCCGGCTTCGATGCAACCGGTAAAACAGGCACTGGAAAGGGGCATGGGCAGGTTCTCGACCAGCCAGTCCATTCGCTGCCACCGCGCGGGAATCCTCGCCACCGTCTGCCGAAAGACCTCTCGGGACCAAGCGTCCAGAACCTGACCGGCCGACTCGAACCCTTCCGGGTCGGTGCGCATGACCTGATCCAGCAGTTCCAGTTCGTTATAGCCCAGCATCGTCGAAAAACCGGTCTGGCAGCATCGCCCGGGCACGCCGACCTCATTGCAGCCGATAATCGCATAGTCCCAGGCGTCTTGCCCTGCGATCCCGATCCGCTCCAGGCCCGGGACCACTGCGTGGTCGTTGATCAGCAGGGGCATTGAACGGCCCGCCGCCAGCAGGTCCATCGCCCGGTCGCGGACCTTCGGGCAAAGACCTTCGTGCCAGCGCAGATACACGTGCGGGTCGCCGATCGAAGGGCACAGCTCCAGGGCGTCCAGGAAAGCCTCGGTCAGGCTGTTGCAGCGATCTTGGCCGTTGGCGTCGGCCCCGCCAAGGGTGATCGCCTGGGTCTTGGAGGCCCGGCCGAGGAAACCGTTGGCCGAGACGCCCAGCAGGAAAGCCCCTGCCAGCTGCGCCGCCCACATCGGGTCTTGCCTGGCTTCGGAGTCGAAGCGGGTGAGAATGTGGTCCAGCCCGCCGATCGAAACGCTCATGCCCTGGCCCTCGATCTGGATCGCCAGGTGCACCAGCAGAATCGCCTGGAGGCCCTCGAAGAGATCGCGGGCGGGCCGGGCCGGAACTTGGCGGCAGGCCGAGGCGATCCGCCGGTAGCAGACGATCAGGGCCGGATCCTCGCTCCGTTCGGCCAGTTGCCCGGCCTGCTCGGCGTACCGACCGGCCCAGTCGATCACTGCCTGGCAGGCGATGCGCATCGCCTTGCGGTAGCGTTCGGCCGGTTCCCCGCCGCCGTGGGTCTCGTCGATCCGTTCGATGACCCACTCAAGGCCGCGCTGAACGACCATCCCGTAATCGCAGCAGAGATGTCCGATCCCTCCGCAGCCGGAGTAGTCGTCGCCCAGGGCGGCCTTGGCCCAGAACTGCCGGGTCTCTTCATCGACGGCGGCCTCGGCCAGCCCCGCCAGGTCGGGATGCTCAATGGCAACCTGGGCGTCATCGCCGAAGCCTGTCTCGCAGACCAGCATCCGCCTCCGCGGGCCGCTGGAGGTGTTGCCCGCGAAGACCGGGTTTGTCTGAAGGTCCAGACGCATTGTACGCAGCGTCTCACCCAGTGCCAAGCTGCGCAGGATCGGCCGGGGCTGATCGCCCCGGGTCTTCCAGATCCGGGTTACCGCCTCGAGGCGGTCCAGGCAGATCCCGTCAGGCGCCTCCAGCAGGCGGCGTTCGGTTCTGCTGAGAATGTCGCGGAGATCATCGGCCATGACACCAGCATACAGCGGCAACGCGTAAAGGGCCAATAGACACCGGGCTGACTCGGCCGCCGGATCTGCCGGTATGGCGCACAGAACAAGCCGGGCGAGATCTGGTTGCCCAGGTCCCATCCGGCTTGTCTGTTGTTCCGGGCCGGAGTGGTCCGGAACTGTCCGCTGCACAAAGAAAAGGAGCCGGCCCGCTCGCCGCGGTTGCACACGCCGTGGCCCTCCGAGCGGGACCGGCGCGGGTCGGATCCGCAGGTAAGCGGTTATGCCACGGCTGCGGTTTCCAGCGCCTCCAGCAGCGCCTCGGCGGTTACCGGGCGGGAGACGGTGGCATCGCAGTCGGCTGATTCGACGCCTATCGGGTCGGCCTCGTCGACTGCCAGGACCACCCAGGCCGTCGCCAGTTCGGCGTTGTCCTTGATGTGGCGGGCCAGTTGGGCGGCCTCGTCGGCGTTGTCCCAGTCCAGCACGATGATCTGCGGGCCGAACTGCTGGGCTGCTATGCCCGCATCGAAGATCGAATCGGCCGTGCGGACCTCGTAGCTGCCCTTGGCTTCGAGTTGCTCGGCCAGCTGGTCGTTGGCCTCGGCCGAGACGATCAACAGGCGGGTCGTGCCCAGGTCCAGGCCGTCCAGCGGCATGCCGTGCTGCTTCATGAAGGCCACCAACTGCTGGACAGGGATGCGACGGTCGCGGCTGCCGGGGATGCGGTACCCACGCAGTTTGCCCGTATCGAACCATTTGCTGACGGTTCGGGGCGCCACGTGGCAGATCTTGGCCACTTCGCCGGTGGTCAGTACATCTTTGCTGATTTGTTGCGTCATGGTTTCTCTCGCGATGTTTGGGACGTATCGCACCCAGTTCCTATATCGGGTAACCAGTCGGCCGCTTTAGTTGCGCCGCCGCTGCAGACGGAATTTTCCCCCCGCCCCGCAAAGCTGCGCCAGTCAAGGCGTTTGATCCGGCCGGAATCCGCAGTATGATGGGGTTTTATCCCTACAGACCCACCGGAGGCAGCGTGGATCTCCTCAAAGACCTTAACGAACCGCAGAAACAGGCGGTTATACACAAAGACGGGCCCCTGCTGATCCTGGCCGGGGCCGGCTCGGGAAAGACCCGCGTAATTACCCGGCGCGTGGCCTGGCTGGTCGAAAACGGCGTGAAGCCCTGGCAAATCCTGGCGATTACCTTCACCAACAAGGCCGCCGGAGAGATGGCCGAACGCATCGAGGTCCTCGGTGTCGGGCGCGGACCGGTGGTCTGCACCTTCCACTCCCTCTGCGCCCGCTTGCTGCGCCAGTACGCCGTCGAAGCGGGCATGCAGCCGAACTACTCGATCTATGACCGCGACGACCAGCTCCGCCTGACCAAGGGCATCGTCGATTCGATGCAGTTCAGCGAGTACTCCCCTGCCCAGTTGCACGGGACGATCTCCAACGCCAAAAACGATCTGAAGACCCCGGCCGATTTCGCCGCCGAGGCCGGCCACTCCCGATACCATCGTGCCGTGGCGGAAGTCTATAAGAGGTACCAGAAGGGCCTGGCCGAGAACAACGCCATGGACTTCGACGACCTGCTGATGAAGATGGCCTTTCTCATGCGGGACCGCCCCGATATCCGGGCCGAGCTGTCAGCCCGGTTCCGCTACATCCTCGTCGACGAATACCAGGACACCAACCGCGCACAGTACATCCTGGCCCACGGGATCGCGATGGACCACGAGAACATCTGCGTAACCGGCGACCCGGACCAGAGCATTTACGCCTGGCGCGGGGCCGATATCCGGAACATCCTGGAGTTCGAGGCCGACTACCCCAACTGCGTAACCATCCGACTGGAAGAGAATTACCGCTCGAGCCAGCCGATCCTCCAGGCGGCCTCTTCGCTGATCGCCCACAACACCCAGCGCAAGGACAAGGCCCTGTTCACCCGGCGAGAGGGGGGCCAGAACGTGGCCGTCGTCTACACCGACGACGAACATGCCGAGGCCCAGCTGGTCTGCGACAAGATCCGCCAGTACACCCACTCCGGCGGCAACGGCGACGACGTGGCCATCTTCTACCGCGTCAACTCCCTCTCTCGCCTGCTGGAGGAGAAGCTGCTGCGGGCGGGCATCCCATATCGGATCGCCCGCGGCACGGAGTTCTACAACCGGCGGATCGTCAAAGACGTTTTGGCCTACCTGCGAACGCTGGTCAACCCCGCTGACGACCTGTCCTGCCTGCGGATCATCAACACGCCCACCCGCGGGATCGGGGCCGCGACGATCAACAAACTCACCGACACCGCCGACCGGACCAACACCAGCATCCTGGAAGTCTGCCGCCAGCCGGACCTGGCCGGCCTCTCTGGACGGGCCGGAAAGGCGGTTACGCGCTTCGCCAGACTCATAGATTCCTTGGCCGCCGACTTGGACCGGCCCTGCCAGCAGATCATGGAAGACGTCGTCAAGAAGTCCACCATCCAGGACGCCCTCAGCGAAGACAGCGAAGAGAACCTCCAGGACCGGGCCAATATCGACGAACTGGTCAACACCGCCGCCGACTTCGACGCCAACCAGCCTGAGGGAACCCTGGCAGACTACCTTCACCAGATCAGCCTGGTCAGCGACGTCGACCATCTCGAAGGGGCCGCCGGGGCCGTGACGCTGATGACCCTGCACGCCGCAAAGGGCCTGGAGTTCCCCGTTGTCTTCGTCATCGGCTGCGAGGAGGGGCTCCTGCCGTTTGTCCGCCCCGACCGCTCGGGCTTTAATACGGGCATCGACCCGGCCCACATGGAAGAGGAGCGTCGCCTGGCCTTTGTGGGCATGACCCGGGCCCAGAACCAATTGACGCTCTCTGCCGCCCGCCGCCGCATGGTCCGCGGCCGGACGCTGTCCCAGACCGCCTCGCCATTCCTCGATGAACTCGGCACCGAAGGCGTTAGCGTCGACGACCAGACCCAGCCCAGCCGGTCGATCGGGCAACTGAACCGCCGCGGGGGATTCTACGACGACACCTACATACGCGAGCGGATCGAGCAGGCCGACCCGATGGCCATGCCCGTCCCCCCCGAGTATGAGCACCTCCGCCCCGGCTGCCTGGTCTACCACGGCCAGTTCGGCCAGGGCAAGGTCATCAAGCTCTCGGGCACCTGGCCGGAAACCCGCGCCGAAGTCCTGTTCCGCCAATGGGGCAGGAAGAAACTCGTCCTGGCCAAAGCCAACCTCGAACTGATGGACGAGTTCTGACCCGTCACAAGCCGTCCGCCATCGCCGGCTGGAGATCGAGAGACGCGTGGCGCGACTTTCCAGACCGTTGCCGCTGCTATCGCAGGCTCAGGCGGCGGTACTTGCCCCGGCGATGGGCCAGGCGGTCGCTGCCCGTGGCGGCCAGGTGTTCCTCGTAGGCCTGGAAGTTGCCCTCGAACCAGCGGACCCGTCCCTGTCCTTCGAGGATCAGCAGGTGCGTGCAGACGCGGTCGAGGAAGAACCGATCGTGGCTGATGACCATCACGCTGCCGGGGAACTGGCAGATCGCGTGTTCCAGCGATCGCATGGTGGCCACGTCCAGATCGTTGGTCGGCTCGTCGAGCAGCAGGAGGTTACCGCCGCGCCGCAGCAGCTTGGCCAGGTGCACGCGGTTGCGCTCGCCGCCGGAGAGGTCGCCCACCGTCTTCTGCTGCTGCGTGCCTGTGAAGTTGAACCGGGCGACGTAGGCGCGGCTGTTCATCGAGACCGGCCCGAGCTGGACGCGGTCGGCCCCGTCGGTGATTTCCTCGAAGATCGTCCGCGTCGCGTCCAGCGCGTCGCGGTGCTGGTCGACATAACTGAGGCTGACCGACTCGCCGATGTCGATCTGCCCGGCGTCGGGCGTCTCCTGCCCGGCGATCAGGCGAAACAGCGTGGTCTTGCCCGACCCGTTGGGGCCGACCAGGCCGACAATGGCCCCGCGCGGCAGGTCGAAGGAGACGGCTTTCAGCAGCTCCACGCCGTTGTAGCACTTGGTCACGCCATCGAGGCTTAGGACCTTGTCTCCCAGGGCAGGGCCCGGGGCGATCTGGATGTAGAAGTCGCTCTTTTCCGGCTGGAAGCTGGCCCCGGCCAGCACGTCGTACTTGCTGATGTGCTTGCGACTCTCTGCCAGTCGGTCGGATTGGGTCGAGCGGATCCACGCCAACTCGCTCATCAGCGATCGCTGGCGAGCCGTTTCCTTTTTCTCGATGTGGCGCAGGAGGGTGATCTTCTGCTCCAGCCACTGCGAGTAGTTGCCCTCGAACGGCAGGCCTCGCCCGTCTTCAAGCTCCAGTATCCACCGGGTGATGTGGTCCAGGAAGTAGCGGTCGTGGGTGACGATGATCACCGTGCCCGGGTAGTCCCGGAGCTGTCCCTCCAGCCAGGCGACGGTTTCGGCGTCGAGGTGGTTGGTCGGCTCGTCCAGCAGGAGCAGGTCGGGCTTTTCCAGCAGGGCCATGCAGAGCGCCACCCGGCGTCGCTCTCCGCCGGAGAGCACGCTGACGGGCATGTCATCGGGCGGCAGGACCATCGCGTCGGAGGCGATGTCGATCTGGCGGTCCAGTTCCCATGCGTCGGCCGCATCGATCTGCTCCTGGAGACGCCCCATTTCCTCGATGAGTTTCTCCATCTGGTCGGCATCGATGTCGGCCGCCAGCAGGTCGCCGATCTCGTTGTAGCGGTCCAGAAGCTTCTGCGTCGGGCCCATCGCGGTCAGCAGGTTCTCGCGGACGGTCTTGTCCAGGTCCAGCTGGGGCTCTTGGGCGACATAGCGGACGCTCATCCCTTTGGCCCAGCCGATCTCGCCGTCGATGTCACTGTCCAGTCCAGCCATGATCTTCAGCAGCGTGCTCTTCCCCGCACCGTTTGGGCCGACCACGCCGATCTTGGCGCCGTAGAAAAACGACAGGCTGATATCGCGCAGCACGGTCTTCTGGCCGTAGCTCTTGGAGACCTGCTGCATTTCCATCACGAATCGGGGGGGCATGGGGTTGTCCTTACAAGACAGGGGGGTGGTGGTTGAGGCGGAGATTATACCGTCACCCGGGCCGGAGGGCAGGTCCAGTTGCAGGAATTTTCGGGCTTTGCATCCGGCGAGCCTAGAATGTCGTGCTGCCGGTGCGGGGGTCGGCCAGAGACAGGCCTCGGCGACAGGCCGTGGCGGGGCGATCCAATGTACCTTGCATTCTCACAGGAGACTTCGCGATGAAACACTTACTGGCGAGCATGGTTGTACTGACCTTGGCTGTAACGACAGTCTGGGCAGGAGACGGATTGGACCAGGCGGGAAAATCCGACGTGGAGGCCAAGCTCCTGGCCGATGTGGACAAAATCCAGCCGGGCCGTACGTTCACGCTGGGTATCCACCTGAAAATGGGCGAGGGGTGGCACACCTATTGGAAGAACCCCGGTGACGCGGGCCTGGCCACGTCGGTGCAGTTCGACCTGCCCGAGGGCTTCAGCGTCTCCAAGCTGCACTGGCCGAGGCCCGAGACGTTCACCCAGCCCGGTGATATCGACGGTTACGGCTATTCCGATCAGGTCCTGCTGACCGCGAAGGTCCAGGCCCCGGCGAAGATCGAATCGGAGAAGGTGAAGATCTCGGCCCACGTCGAGTGGCTCGGGTGCAAGGACAAGTGCATCCCAGGCAGCGCCAAGCTGTCCGAGACGCTGGCTGTGGGTAAGTCCAGCCCGGCCAACGAGAAGCTCTTCGCCACGTGGCAGACCAGGACACCGGCCGTGGCGCCGGATTTCGCACTGATCGACCACAAGGGCGACCCGGTGCAGCTGAGCGACTACCGGGGCAAGACGGTCGTGCTGGAGTGGATCAACTGGGACTGCCCCTTCGTCAAGCGTCACCACGGCGAGAAGACGATGAAGCAACTGGCCGAGAAGTACGACGACAAGGACGTGGTCTGGCTGGGGATCAACTCCACCAAGTACGCCGACCAGGCCGCCAATGCAAAGCACATCCAGAAGTATGAACTGCCCTACGCCGTGCTGGATGACCACACCGGCCGGGTCGGCAGGCTGTACGACGCCAAGACCACGCCGCACATGGTGATCATCGACCCGGCAGGGCTGATCGCCTACGACGGCGCGATCGATGACGACCCGCGCGGCAAGAAGAACGCCAAGGACCGGACGCACTACGTCGCCGATGCGCTGGACTCGGTACTGCCCGGCCGACCGGTAGCCAAGGCCGAGACCAAGCCCTACGGCTGCAGCGTCAAGTACGCCGAGACGAAGAAGGCCCCCTCGTTCGCCCTCCAGACCGAGAACGGCCGGACGGTCGCCCTGGACGACCTGGCCGGTAAGATCGTTGTGCTCGAATGGATCAACTGGGATTGTCCCTTCGTGGTCCGTCACAAGAAGGCGGGAACCATGAACCGCCTGGCAGGCAAGTACGCAGGCAAGGACGTGGTCTGGTTGGGGATCAACTCCACCCACTACGCCGACAGCAAGGCCGATGTCGCCCACGTCGACAAGTACAACCTTTCCTACCACGTGCTGAGCGACTCGGACGGCAAGGTCGGCAAGGCCTACTCCGCCAAGACCACGCCGCACATGGTCATCATCGACCGCAGCGGGAATATCGCCTATGACGGGGCGATCGACAACGACCCGCGCGGCAACAAGTCCAAGGATGAGACGGTCAACCACGTCGAGCAGGCCCTGGATGCCCTGCTGGCCGGCAAGGCCGTGCCCAACGACGAGAACAAGCCCTACGGCTGCAGCGTCAAGTACGCCAAGGACAACTGATCGATCCGATCGCTTGAGACAGTTTGAGCATCCCGAACCGGGTGGCTGGGTCAAACCGGCTGCCCGGTTTGTTCTGCGCCGGCAGGTCAGGGTTGGCAAGGGGGCACTTCGGCTGATAAGGTACAACCCAGCCGGTCCGATGCTGTCGCCGAAGGAAACTCTCAACAAGGGAAGGTTGAAAAATGTCTTGCCAGATAATGGTTCCTGCGAACATCCGCCGATTTCTCGCTGTTGCCGCGACGCTGGTGATGGGGCTTGTCCTGTCGAGCGGCTGTTCTGAAGAGTCGGAAGACCCGGGTCGCTCAACCGAGCAGCGGCAGGACGGTTCGCAGCAGGACAACAAGGAAACGCGGGGAACCGAAGGCCTCAGCCGGCCTCTGTATCCGCAATACGATCCGACGCCCGCGCCGCAGGAGGTGACGGCGGGGCAGATCGATGCTGCCATGGAGACGTACGGCGACAGCCTGCTGTTCCTGGCCCATTCTTGGGCGCAGGAGGCGCGCGTGGACTGGGATCTCTCGGCCCTGCCCAACGGTGCCTATATCCGCGGCCGGGTTCGATGGAAGGATTGCTTCGACGCCCAGGGCAAGTCGGTCATCGGCGCCGATGACCAGCAGGGCCAGATCCGCGAACCGAAGTTCACCTCCCTGGAAATTGCCCTGAAAGGCGAAGATCTCGAACCGATCCGCGCGACGGGATTGCTCCAACTGGACGTGCCGTTCAAGTGGAACCACGTGCAGCTGTCGGCAGGGGATGTGGGCAAGTCGGTCAAGGACGGTTCGCTTGTGGCCGAACTGACAGCCTGCGAAGGCAACCGCTATTCGCTGCAGGTCTCCGGTGTCGCCAAGCCCGATGCGATGGTCTTCTTCGCCCGTGACGATACGGGCAGGCGGCTTGTCGGGCGCAAGTCGATGCGCATGGGCGGTACGATCCATGCTCAGGCAGCGGGCAGGGTGGCCAGTGTGGATGTTTACGTGCCGTACATGCAGCACAAGGCGGTGCGGGAGGTCGTGGCCCTGGACGAGCCGGATGACGAGGCCTTCGGGCGGGCCGACGGACCTGCCGTGCCCAACCCGCGGTACCAGGCCGAGGGATTCGAACTGGCCTTCGAGGAGATGACGGCCGAGGAGCTCCGCAGCCGGACGAAGGTGCTGATGACGCGGAACCATGCGATGTTCGGCTTCAATCAGCCGGAGGTCCGGGTCTACCTGCCGGCCGTGGACAACAGTGCCTTTGCCGAAATCGACTTCGGCAGCAAGGAGCAGAAGCAGCAGATCCTTCGCGACCAGGCAGGCCAATCCGTGGCTTGCGAGATCGAGCTGGGCGTATTCGGCACGAACGGGGGCGGGTTCGGCAACGAGATCCGCTTCAATCCGGCCGACGATGCAGAGGGCCCCGTCCAGTTCGCCCGGGCCGTCGGGCAGATCCAGATCCGCTACCCGGCCGTGGTCCGTCGGGTGGTGCTGACCAGGCAGCAGCCGACGGCAGGAGACATCAAGGCGACCTTCCAGGGCAACCGGGTGCGGATCGAGGGCTGGCAGCAGCCGGATAGCCCTTCCTTTGACCAGCAGTACGCGGCCATCCGGGCCTACGACGCGACGGGCAAGCGGCTGGCGATGCTCGACGCGGGGATGTTTTTTGGCGGCAGCGGCAGGTTCTGGGGCAATCCGCTGCGGCTGGAGTTGATCCAGGTCGACAGGTACCTGGATGTCGCGGTCCCGTTTGACCTGGCCGCGCCCGACCTGCTGCCCGAGGATCAGAAAGGTCAGCAGCCCTGATACAGCCTGCCTCGGTCCAGCCGGTTCAGTGGACTTCCTGCCCGCCGGCGCGGGAGCGGAGGATGTCGATCTTCTCGCGGACCTCGTGGGCCATGCGGGTGTTGGGGTAATCCTGCATGATCTGCTCGCCGGTTTCGACGGCCTCGGCCCAGCGTTGGTCGGTTACGCAGATCGCGAACTGCACGCCGAGCTGGTGAAGCTTGGCGCGGAAGACCCCGCGGGCAGAGTCGCTCAGGGCGGCAGCTTCCTGGGGCGTCAGGTAGCTGTCCAGCTGTCTGAGCAGCTCGATGCCGGCCTCGATGTCATTCTTGCGGACGGCCTCGCCATAGCGTTGGAGCAGGTCGCGTTTGACCTTGTTGCGGGCCTGTTCGATTCGACGGGGCAATTGCTGGACCTTCTCGTGATCAGGGAAGACCGGCAGGAGGCGCTGGGCCTCACGCCGGGCGCGGGGCCAGTCCTGTCGCCGCACCGACTCCTCGACGCGGGCGATGGCTGCCTCGACCTGCCCATCGTTGGAGGCCCGCTTCGTCTGGGCCAGTTCGTTCCGCATCCGCTGGGCGACATCGCCGTAGCCGGACTGCTCGACCTTTTCAATCAGCGTCTCAGCCGAGGCGTAATCCTGCTGGGCCAGGTCGGAATGGATGGTCTCCAGAAAGGCCTCCAGTTCCCGCTCGCGGTAGACGAGGCTCTTGGCCTTGTCCGAGAGGGTCGACAGGTCGATCAGCGTCCGCAGAGATTCTTCCTGACTGGACAGGAGAGATTCGACCCGTGCCATCCGCCCGGAAAGCTGGTGGGTATCCTCGCTTCCGGCCAGCAGAGACTTGACCAGCCCCAGGGCCACGAACTCCCAGCCTGTCAATGCGATGGCACTGAGGCCCAGCAGGATTCCGACCGCTGTCATCGCAGCATTGGAACTCTGGACCCCCAGAACGACAAAAGTGACGCCCGCCCCCAGCATCGCAAGGGCAGCCAGGACAGAGAATACCACCGCAACCGACGCGCACCGCGTGAGCCACCCGTTTTTCCCGAGACCGTCAGCCATTGTAAAACTCCTTACCAGTTTCGGTTCCAGACCCTGTAGAGATGTGCTAATCCATACTATGCTGTAGAGTTGGTGTTTGTCACGGATTTCCCACCCGGATGAGCGAAGACCCGGCTCAGCCGGGGGCTTGTCGCCAAGGCAGCCCGAGGGTACTATTGGCGCTCAGCCGCTGATTCCCTTCCCCAAGAGTAGACGCACATGCCCCGCGAACAGATGAGCGAAAAAAAGGTGGCCGCCTACCTGAACATAGACCTGCGGGAGATCCAAAAGCTGGCCTCCCGTGGCCAGATCCCATGCCGACGTGTCGGCGGGGAGTTCATTTTCACCAAGGTCGAGGTCGACCACTGGGCCTTCGAACGCTTCGGCAAAATGGACCGCCACGACCTGGCCGGGCTCGAGAAGGGCGTGTCCAGCCATCACGGCCACGAGCACGAGCAGCTGCTGCTGAGCCCGCTGATCCCGGAAGACGGCCTGGCCGTGCCCCTCGATGCCCGCACCGGCGATGCCGCCCTGCGCAAGCTCGTCGAACTGGGAGAGAAGGTGGGCATGGTCTACGTTCCAGGAGAGGTGCTCGACGAACTCCGCCAGCGGGAGCAGCTCTGCTCGACCGCGCTGATGCCCGGCGTGGCCATGCCCCACCCCCGACACCCGCTGCCCTACGACATTGCCGAGAGCTTCGTGCTGGTGGGGCTGACCCACAGCGGCATCCCCTACGGCGCGGAGGACGGCTCGCTGACGCGCCTGTTCTTCATGATCTGCTGCAAGGACGAGAAGACCCACCTGCACGTGCTGGCTCGCCTGGCCAGGATGCTTCACGAAGACCAGGCCGTCGATCGGTTCATCTCGGCCGAGCATCCCGATCAACTCCGCCAGATGCTCCTGGAATGCGAGGAATCCCTTCTCAACTGATACCCCAGCAGGGGGGCAAGCGTGAGCGATCGCAAAGAAAAGATTTTCGATGCAGGCTTCCACAGGAGGCTCAAGGGGCTGGAACTGATGGCCCGGCGGATCGCCGAAGGTACGCCCGGCGGTCAGCGCCGCAGCCGACGCATCGGCGACGGCCTGGAGTTTGCCGACCACCGCGACTACAGCCCCGGCGACGACGTGCGGTTCGTCGACTGGCCCTACTACGCCCGCATGGAAAAGCTCCTGATCCGCCTGTTTCACCGGCAGGGGGACTCTCGCGTGACGATCCTGCTGGACGTCTCCGGCTCGATGGGACCGGCCGGGGCGGACGACCGGAAGTTCATCTACGCTCTGCAGACCGCCGCAGCCCTGGGCGCCATCGCCATGGGCGCTATGGACCGCCTGGAGGTCCTGGCCCTGCCGGCCGAGGGGCCTGGCTTGTCCGTGGGGCGAGGTCAGGCCCGGCTCGGCGCCCTGCTGGAGATGCTGGCCTCGCTGGCCCCGGCCGGTCCTACGGATCTGCTGGACCCCGTCAGCCGATGGGCCCGGACCCGACACGAGACAACCCATTGTCTGCTGATCAGCGACCTTCTGGAGCAGGGCGAAGCGATGGGCCCGCTGCTTCGGCGCCTTTCCGCGGCCCGCTGCCCGAGCACGGTAATCCACCTCTACAGCCCCGAAGATGCATCCCCCCAGGCCCGGGGTCCGGTCCAGCTGCAGTGTGCCGAAAGCGGCCAAGAGCTGAAACTCGACGCCTCCGAGCAGTTGGTCGAGGCGTACCGGGCGGCTTGGCGCCAGTGGGCGGGCAGCATGGAGAGGCTGGCCACAACAGCCGGGGCCGACTACGTCCGTGCCCCCTGCGACGTGCCGTTTGAGAAGCTCGTGCTGGGTACGCTTCGGCGAAGCGGGGTAATCCGTCGCTAGCGGGCATGAAAATAGCGGACGCAGCGGGTGCGATGCCGTAGAATTCATCAACCGCCCGCTTGTCCCGGGCCCGAACGGTTCAATAAGGTGCAGCATGCGTGACTGGAAGACATTCCTTCCGCTGGCAGTGGCGTTGGTGATCGTGGCCATCTCGGCCGGTCTTGCCCCGATGCTTGCCCGCGAGATTTCCTACTCGATTACCCTCGGGCGCAGCCAGGCGGCGCGGTCCGAGTTGGCCAAGCTCAGCCGCGAGTACGGCCACCTGTCGCAGATGTTCCGCCTGACGGTCGATGCGGTGGCCCCGGCGGTTGTAGAGATTCATGTCTACGGCGGCTCGGGCAGCGTACGGGCCGGAAGGCAGGTCCAGTACGGGCTGGGCAGCGGGGTGATCATCGACGCCGATTTCGGCTACGTGCTGACCAATCATCACGTTATCGCCGATGCAGACCGGCTGGAGGTGGTCCTTCAGGATGGCCGGCGACTGACGGCCGAATGGTCCCGCTCGGATGAGGCGACGGACCTGGCAGTGCTGAAGATCGCCCCTGCCCGGCTGGTTGCAGCCCCGCTGGGCGACTCGGCCGAGGTGGAGGTCGGCGACCTGGTGCTGGCCATCGGTGCCCCGGACGGTCTGAGCCAGTCGGTCACCAGTGGGATCATCTCGGCGATCGGCCGGACCGCGGTGGGCTCGACCGACAGCTATCGCGACTTCATGCAGACCGACGCGGCGATCAACAAGGGCAATTCCGGCGGGCCCCTTGTCAATCTTCGCGGCGAAGTGATCGGGATCAACACGGCGATCCATTCCCGCAGCGGCGGGTACGAAGGCATCGGATTCGCGATCCCGGCGAACATGGCCTGGCCCATCGCCCGGCAGCTGATCGAGACAGGCCAGGTCGCAAGGGGGTATCTGGGCATTGGCATGCAGCCGGTTGATGATGACCTGGCCGAGAGCTTCTCCCTGCCTCACACGCGGGGCGTGTTGGTGGCGCAGGTGGCTCCGGGCGGCCCGGCCGAGCAGGCCGGCCTGCAGGAGGGCGACTTCGTCACCGAAATCGACGGAAGGGATGTCCGGGGCAGCGACGACGTGCGGACCATCATCGCCAGCCTGAGCCCCGGTCATGTGGCCCGGATTGTGGTGTACAGGCAGGGCGAGCAGCAGTCCATCGAGGTCCGGTTGGGTCGACAGCCCGAGGATATGTCCCGGGCGATGATCCCGCGGCGCCCGCGGCAGGAGGGCGGGTCGGGGCTCTCGCTGGAGACGCTGGACGGGCCTCTGGCTCGCAGGTGGGGCTACCCGGCCGATCAGGCGGGGCTGCTGGTGGTCGATGTCCGGGCCGGCTCTGCCGCCTGGCGGGCCGGGCTGCGCAGCGGGGAGGTAATCACCCACGCCGACGGCACTGTCCTGGAAAGTCCGGAAGCCTTCGTCCAAGCGCTGGACCGGGCCGATCCGCGGCGCGGCGTGCGGCTGAAAGTCCGCAACCCGGTCGGCCAGCAAAGGTTCGTACTGCTTCGACCATAATTTGTCACAAGTCTTACCATCGATGCAGGGCCATGTTACAATAACAGGCGTGTCGGGCGGGCAGGTCCCGTCTGCATGCGATCATTTCGTCAGTTAGGGATCCGAGATGGCAGATCTTACAGACCATTCCCGTCGAGGCGAATCGCAGCTGGGGAATCTGACCCGCTGGGTCGACTCGCTGCTGGGCAAGCCGTACCACAAATTCTGCTCCGACCGCACCTGGTCGCCGGCAGCAAACCTCTACGAAAGTCCCACCTCCTACCACGCGGTATTCGACCTGGCGGGGATCGACCCGGGCGATATCGATCTCTACGTCGACAAAGGCGTGCTGCACCTGACGGGCAAGCGCCTGGCCCCGGCCATGCCCGAGCAGCCCAACTGTATCGTCCACTCGATGGAAATCGATCAGGGCGAATTCTGCCGCCGGGTTACGCTGCCCGGCGACGTCCAGGTCGATTCAATCCAGGCGGTCTACCGGGCCGGGCTTCTCGTTGTCGAACTGCCCCGGGAAGTGTGATCCGAAACATGGCCAAACCCAAACGTCCCGGTCAATCCGTCGATCACGATAGCTCCGCCGCCAGCGTCCCGACAAGGCGCAGCGCCCCCAGCCGTCCCGCCCAGGCTACAGAACACCCGATCCCGTCACAGACACCCGTGATGGTCCTGCGGGAGATGGTGCTCTTCCCGGGGACGATCGTGCCCCTGCCCCTGGAGAACCCCGCCGACCGCGAACTGGTCTCGGCAGCCCTGCCGTCCCAGCAGATCGTCACCTTCGTTGCAAGAAAAGATTCCCTCGCCGAAGAGCCCTCCCCCGAGCATCTCCACGAGATAGGCACGGCTGCAATGCTGCTGAAGCTGCTGCGGCGGGATGACGGCACGCAGACGATCATCGTCCACGGACTTCAGCGGGTTCGGATCGGCCAGTACACCCAGACCGAGCCGTTCCTGCAGGCGAAGATCGAGCCGATCCCGCAAACCCACCCCAAGGGCAAGGTCATCCAGGCCCTGGAATCGAGTATCCGCGACCAGGCCCGCAGGATCATCCAAGCCAACCCCGACGTGCCCGACGAGGCCGCAGAGGTCCTTGCCAACATCGACCATCCGGGTATGCTGGCCGATTTCCTGGTCTCGAACCTCAAGATGTCCATCGAGGCCAAGCAGCAGTTTCTGGCCCAGAAGGATGTCCGCAAGCGACTGGAACAATTGGCCGTCGAGTTGCAGAGGCAGCTGGACCTGGTCGAGCTGACTGAGAAGATCCAGCAGGACGTGCGGAACAAGATGGCCAAGGACCATCGCGAGCATTTCCTTCACGAACAGCTCCGGGCGATCCAGAATGAACTGGGTGCCTTGGACGAGAAGGGCGAGGACATCCAGCAGCTGCGATCGGCGGTCGAGCAGGCGGGCATGGGCGAAAAGGTCCGCCGCGAGGCCGAGCGACAGCTCGACCGCATGCAGCGAGTCCCGAGCATCAGCCCGGAGTATGGAATCCTGCGGAGCTACATCGAAACGCTCTCGGAACTGCCCTGGGCATCGCTGAGCCAGGACAATCTCGACGTGGCCCGGGCCGAGCGGATCCTCAATGAGGACCACTACGACCTGGAGAAGATCAAGCGACGCATCCTGGAGTTCCTGGCCGTGCGGAAGCTGGCCCCGGGATTGCCCGGTCCGATCCTCTGTTTCGTCGGCCCGCCGGGCGTGGGCAAGACCTCCCTGGGCCAGTCGATCGCCCGGGCGATGGGCAGGCAGTTCATCCGGATGTCGCTGGGCGGCGTGCGCGACGAGGCCGAGCTGCGAGGACACCGCCGCACCTACGTCGGAGCCATGCCCGGACGGATCATCCAGGAACTCCGCAAGGCGGGCACGGCCAATCCCGTCTTCATGCTCGACGAGCTGGACAAGGTCGGCCAGGACTTCCGCGGCGACCCGACCAGCGCCTTGCTGGAAGTGCTCGACCCGGCCCAGAACCACTCGTTCCAGGACCACTACCTGGCCCTGCCGTTCGATCTGTCCCGCGTGCTGTTTATCGCAACGGCGAACTATCTCTCGCCCGTTCCCGCAGCCCTGCGCGACCGGATGGAGGTCATCGAACTGCCCGGCTACAGTCTGAAGGAGAAGCTGCAGATCGCCCAGCGTTTCCTCGTTCCACGACAGCTGGAAACCAACGGCCTGACCGAGTCGAAGTGCAAATGGAAGCCCCAGGCCCTCCAGAAGGTTATCGAAGATTACACCCGCGAGGCCGGCGTGCGTGAACTGGAACGGCAGATCGGGTCGGTCTGCAGGCACGTTGCGGCCCTGATTGCCCGCGGCAAGGCGCGGTCGCGCACGGTCAACGGCAGACTGATCGCCGAGGCGCTCGGGCCGGTCAAGTACATCTCTGAACTGGCAGGCAGGACCTCTGTTCCCGGCGTGGTGACCGGGTTGGCCCAGACGCCTGTCGGCGGGACGATCCTGTTCATCGAGGCGGCCGTGTACCCGGGCAAGGGACAACTGATCCTGACCGGCCAGATCGGCGATGTCATGCGGGAAAGCGCACAGGCTGCCTTCAGCCTGGTCAAGTCCAAGGGCGAGGGGCTGGGCCTGTCGGCCGAGCAGTTGGCCCAGGCCGACGTGCACCTGCATGTCCCGGCCGGGGCGATCCCGAAAGACGGACCTTCTGCGGGCATTTCCATCCTCTCAGCCCTGATGAGCCTGTTTACCGGCAGGGCGGTTTCTCCTGAGATCGCCATGACCGGCGAGATCACGCTTCGCGGCCTGGTTCTTCCGGTCGGGGGGGTCCGGGCCAAGGTTCTGGCTGCGCGTCGGGCGGGAATTCGCACGGTTCTGCTGCCCGACCAGAACCGGAAGGACCTCGAGGAAATTCCCGCCGAAGCACGGAACGATCTGGAATTCATCTGGGTCAAGACAGCCGACGACGTCATGGCGGCCGTGCTGGGAGCCAAGCCCGATTCCCCGAAGACGAAAACCGTTTCTTGAGCTGCCCCGCCCAGGCTCAAATGCATTGGCTTGTTTGAACAAAAGCTGTACAATAGGTGTACCAAATAGCAGTACTGTTCAGTTCACTACGATCCGACTCAATTTCCAATTCCAGCAGTAGCTCGAGGAGACACGCCATGTTTCGTAAGCAGCGACACCAGGCCCTGGACTTCAGCATGGAAAACCGCGGCGACATGCTTTTTGCTGCCGGCCTGGTTGCCATCATCGCTCTTGCCTTGGGCCTTACCATTTACATGACCTTCTTTAACCAACCCGGCAGCGACAGTTCGGACGCCGAACGCCATTTCCAGTGCATGCGCTGCAACAAGGAATTCACCCTCTCCAACGAGCAGTTGCAGGCGTTGATGGACGAGCACCCCAACCAGTACGATTTTGAGGGCGCTCCCATTGAGTGTCAGGTCTGTAACGCGCCGGACGCTGCCGTTTCCATGACGCGATGCCCCGCCTGTGAAAAGTACTATGTCAGTGAAGAAATGAAATTGGAGTATCAGTACGGGCAGGGCGCCGGCCTGTCACGACTGCCGGAAGGCTACCGACCCACCTGTCCCCACTGCAACGTGGATATCATCAAGGCTCGCAGAGAAAAGGCCCTCGACCGATAGATTGCGTTGGGCTCTTGAAATTGGCCGACACCCCGCCGGGCGTTGTGCAGATGGCACGACGCCCGGCCGTTTTTTTCTCATCGCCCAGTCGGCCAGGCTGGGCGCATAAAAAAACCGGGTCGATGTTGGCTGGCATTCCCATCGACCCGGCCCTCCAGTGGACTACGTTCCCTCCAATACAGCTCTGCAGCCCAGCCCTCCTTTTCAGGGCAATCGCCCTGGGTATGGTTGTAACTTGCAAGCAATATGCCATTTTCCCCCGCTGAAACGCAGCAAACGCCCAGTCCTCCGTAACTCGTTGTGAAGTATGCGCTTATATATCCATATTCGGCTGAGGCCGGGATGCGGCCCTCCCGCCTGTCCGCAGCCCGCGTTGTATCTGCGAAACACAACTACGTGGTAATAGATACCTAAAGTCCTATATTTAAAAGGTTTGAAAGAAATATCACCGGATGTTTCGGAAAGTAAACAGCCCGGCGATCGTGGCAAACCCCTCTGCCCCGTCGCAAACCGGACAGGGCAGCCGATGCAGGGGGCAATGCGAGGCAGATGGAAAGTAACGATTGTGCAACAAATGACATGTCCACTGGATTCAGCTTGCAGAACCTCCGTATAGTAAGTAGTCTTGAAACCACGACCATGGGGACCCCGGGTCTGACGGATCGCAGGAAAGGAAGGCTGCCGACGATGTTGCGAGTTCTGATAGCCTCGATAGCAGGAATCCTGGTTATCTCTGCCGGCGCTTGGGCGGCACCGATGGAGGGGGCAGCCGATACCGACGACCAGCAGATGACCCGCGTGGTCGAATCGAACAACCTCTTTGCCTTGCAGCTCTATCAGCGTCTCAGCCAGAACCGTCGCGACATCTGTTTCTCCCCGTGCAGCATCTATGAAGCTCTGGCCATGCTCGAAGGCGGAGCACAGGGCATGACCGCCGGGCAGATCGCCCGAGCCCTCCAGATGGATCAGCCCGCCGGGATGCACGAAGGCCTCTCCCAGGCCGTCCAGGGACTTCAGGCAGACGCCCGCCGCCAGGGCTACCGCGTGGACGTCCGCAACGCCGTGTTCGGCCAGAGCAACGCGGAGATCGGAGACGAGTATCTCCAACTGCTCGAGACCTACTACGGCGCGTCGCTCAAGCGGCTGGATTTCCTGACCAATGCCTCCAGCGCAAAACGCCAGATGGCCAGATGGCTGAAAGACAACGGGGCAGGGCGGCTGGAAGAGATCTTCCGCCCCGGTCTGATCGACGAGTACACCCAGTTCGTCATTATCAACACCGTTCGCCTGCAGGTCGATCCGGCCCCGATGGCCGAGACGCAGACGCCCGATGCCGACCAGTCGGATGAAGAGTCGCAGGAATCGCCCCAGCCGCTTTCGCTGGTGCTGTTTCTGACGATGGAGCCGGATGAACCTGCCGAACAGGACGCCGGCGATCCGAGCTGGCGCGAGGTTTCGCAGCAGGTCCCCCTGGCCCGCGGGCTGCTGAGCCAGCTGGACCTCCAGGCCGTTCTGGAAGAGATGAAGCTGACCGAGGCGTTCTCCAAGGCAGCGGACTTTACCAGCATCGCCAGCGACTCGGGACTCCACATCTCCCGCGTCCTGCACGGTGCCTGGCTGCAGGAGAAGGGCAACGGCACCGAAGCGGTGGCCGCGACGATCATTGTCGTCAGCCTGCACGAGAACGTCGGACCCGTGCTGACCTTCCTGCCCTGATTGCCTGACCGAAAGCACGGAAACAGGACCGCCGGCGGGATTTGCTCTCGCCGGCGGTTTTCATAGGGTCCTGCAGAAGATTTCCACCCGGGGGAATCACTCCTCCTGGGCGTTCTGCTGCTGCCAGGCCAGGGCCCCGCGGATGGCAGCAGCTGCAGCGGCGGGGTCTTCAGCCTGGCAGATTCCACTGCTGACCGCGACGCGCTTCAGGCCCATCGCGACGACCTTGTCCATGTTGTCGGCCGTGATCCCGCCGATGCCGAAAATCGGAACCGTCACATCCTCGGTGATCTTCCGGACGACCTCCGGGGAGACCTGGGGGCCGGCCTTTTTCGTGTTGGTGTCGAACAGGGGCCCGATGGCGATGTAGTCGGCCCCTTCGTTGACCGCGGCCAGGGCATGTTCATAGCTGTGCGTGCTCTTGCCGACAACCGCCCCGGGCCTCAGCAGTTTGCGGGCCTCGACGACGGGAATGTCGTCCTGTCCGAGGTGCACGCCGTCGGCGCCTACGAGGGCGGCGATGTCCGGCCGGTCGTTGACGATGAAGATCCGCCCCGTCTCGTCGGTCATTTCGCGGAGTTCGGCCGCCAGGGCCAGGAAGAAGGCGTCGCCGACGTTCTTCTCCCGCAGTTGGATGAGGTCGGCCCCGCCGGAGATGGCCGCCCGCGTCTTGTCGCGGATGCAGCCGGTGCACATGATGCTGGTCAGCAGACCGTAGAGGCGGCAGGATTCGAGCTTCCGCCCGGTGTACAGCCGGCTGACCAGGCGCTGCTCGAGGGTGTAGGCGTTGTAGCGCATCCGCTCGATCTTGAGCACCTGCTGGGGAGCGACGAACTTGCAGTACTCCTCGACGGTCCGCAGGGCCTCGGTCAGCCGCTTGCAGGCGGCGACGGCCACGTCGGCCAGGTCTTTTCGGCGAGGCTCGGAGGGGCTGGTGATTTCCGTGCCCAGATCGCCCGGCGTGTCGCGGGAGATGAGCATCTCCTCGACGGGCAGATCGTCGAGAACTTCCTTCAGGTCGCTGCGCAGGTTCTTGGCCATCGCGGTGATGGCCGGGTCGTTCAGGGCGAAACGGCCGCAGTCTTCACTGACGCGCAACGCCTCGCGGGCGCGGTTGAGATTCGCATCGAGTATCCGGTATACCTCACGCATGGTCCACTCCTCTCGGGCTGCCGGGCCCGGTCAGCCCTGCAGTGCCGGCAGGGGGAATTGTTTGCAGGTGGCCTGGACTTCCTGGCCCACCTTCTGGAGAATGGCTTCGTCGCCGCCGGAGGTCAAGACCGTGTCGACCCAGGCGGCGATCTTTTTCATCTCCTCGCCGCCCATGCCGCGACTGGTCGCCGCGGGCGTCCCGATCCGCACGCCGCTGGCCTTGAAGGGCGAACGCGTCTCGAAGGGCACGGTGTTCTTGTTGGCGATGATGCTCGCCGAGCTCAGCCACGCCGCAGCGTCCTTGCCGGTCAGCTCTTCGAAGCGGCTGCGCAGGTCGATCAGCAGCAGGTGGTTGTCCGTGCCGCCGGAAACCAGGCGCCAGCCCATTTCCAGCAGGGCCTCGGCCAGGATCTTGCAGTTGTCGATGACCTTCTGGCTGTAGTCCCGGAAAGCCGGCTGCAACGCCTCGTGGAACGCGGTGGCCTTGGCGGCGATGACATGAACCAAAGGCCCGCCCTGCGTGCCGGGGAAGACGGCCGAGTCGATCTTCTTGGCCCACTGCTCCGTGCACATGACCACCCCGCCTCGCGGGCCTCGCAGGGTCTTGTGCGTCGTGGTGGTGATGAAATCGCTGTGGGCAGCCGGGTCCGGATGGACCTTGGCAGCGACCAGCCCGGCGATGTGGGCGATGTCCGAGAGCATTGGACAGCCGATCTCTCTGGCGATCGATCCGAAGGCCTCGAAGTCGATCTTCCGCGGATAGGCCGAAGCGCCCACCACCAGCAGGTCAGGCTTTTCCTGCAACGCCTGCTGGCGGACCTGGTCCATGTCCAGCAGCTCGGTTTCCTTGTCCACGCCGTAATTCACCGCCTGGTAGAACTTGCCCGAGATGTTGACATCGTAGCCGTGTGACAGGTGTCCGCCGTGAGCCAGGTTCAGGCCCATGATTTTGGCCCCGGGCTGCAGGGCGGCGAGGTAGACGGCCGTATTCGCACTGGTCCCACTGTGCGGCTGGACGTTGGCATGCTCGACCCCGAAGAGCTCCTTGCAGCGGTCGATGGCCAGCTGTTCGACCTCGTCGGCGTTGATGCACCCTTCGTACCATCGCTTGCGGGGATAGCCCTCGGCGTACTTGTCGGTCAGCAGCGTACCCATCGCCTCGATGACACCCGGGGACGTATGGTTCTCCGAGGCGATCAGCTCGAGGGTATTGGACTGTCTCTGGACTTCCTGCTCGATCAGGCCAGCCAGTTGCGGGTCGGTTTTGGACAGGACGTTCATCCGGGTCTCCTGCAGGTGCTCAGGGCGGGGGTCAGGTTTGGCGGTCGAACCGGCAGGGCCGACCGATCGGAGCAGTGTACACCCCCCCGGCCCGGCTGACAAGGGCGCTTCAGCCTGCCGACGGGCTGCAGGTATTGTATGTCGATCGGTGGGGCGAATTCAGGGCTTCTGGTCGGTGAACCGTTCTCCGAACGTGCCGTAGACAACGAAGTACTTGCGCTCGGTCTGGATCGGCTCGACGTCCGTCCGTTTGGCCCGGCCGTAGGTGGGATAGCTGGATCGGCCCACGCGCCGGAGGATCGGTTCGAGGTGCTTCAGCCCGTAGAAACGGTGGGGCCCGCCGTTGTCGGCCAGAACCTGGTTTCTGGCGGCCAGGAAGCCTGCCAGCCTGCCGTCTGCGGCCAGGACGGGGCTGGCTGCATCGCCCGGCTGGGCTTGCAGTTCGATCACCGGCTGGGCGGACTCATCGAGGCGCAAGACCCGCACGCCGTGGACTTCCGGGGCCAGTTGCATCGGGGCGTGGAAGCTCAGACGGGCCACGGCCAGATCGTCGCCGGGCTGGAAGAGCACGTCCTTGTCGAACTTCAGCGGCTGGAACTTGACGCCCTCAACCTCCAGACTCACCAGGTCGGGCAGGGGCTGCTGGTCGGGGTTGTAGTTGGTCCGTCGCCGCGGCTCGGCGGGCAGGAAGACGTCCGGGGCGATGCGTACGAAGACTTCGTGGGCCTGCTCGACGGCGTGCGAGTCGACCAGCAGCGTGTCGTCGTCGATGGGTACAGCCAGGGCCTGGAAGGTGTCAATGCGGTCGTAGAAGGGCAGGGGCATCTGCCAATCGGCGACTTTCTCTTCGCGACCGGGCAACAGCCAGGTGATGCGTTCTGCGCGGTTGCTCGGCGGTCGAGGCGGCCGGGCCGTCTGCGGGTAGGTCTCCAGCAGGGTCTTGGCTTTTTGATACTGCGGGTTCTGCAGTTGCGTGCCGGGCACTTCCGTAACCGCCCATCGCAGCAGGGCGACCGCGTAGGTGCTTTCGGGCTGGAGCTTGAGGCAGGTCATGAAGTGCTCCAACGCCTGGACAGGGTGGTCGGAGCCCATCGCCGCCATGCCTCGTCCCTGGTGGAAGGCGGCGACCAGCGGGGCCTCTCGGCAGGCCCGCTGGAAGTGCAGGTCGGCCTGTTTGTACTGCTCAGCTTTCAAACAGGCCACCCCGACCAGGAAGTCGCGGATCACCGCGTCGGGCCAGAGCATCCCCGCCCGTTTCATTCGCTGGTAGGCCGGGGTGAAGTCCGGATCGGGCACGCGGGAACGGTTGCTGCCGGAATATCGCCGGCTGTGGTCACGGCGGATGCCGCGATAGTCGTCTTCGGCGGCCTCAAATTCAGCCTCGACCTGCTTGCGGATGCGGATGAAGTCCTCGGGTTGAATCCAGTGTCGCCCGGTGTTGCGCCGTCGGTCCTTGGCCTGGACCTGGTACTTGCGGATCTGGGAGGCCAGGATCTCGCTGTCGCCGTCGCCCAGCGATCCGGACCGCATCAGCAGGAAGGCGGCAGACTCGGGCCTGCGGACGTCGTTGATGCTCAGGGGAGGAGCTTTCTCGGTGAAGTCGGGCTGGAGGCTCTCGTCGACCCTCGCCCTGCCAGAAACCTTGGGCAGAGGACCGATGTCGGTGCCGCCGCCTTCAGTCGCGGTGCCCGCGCCGCTGCCGGTATTCGTCCTGCCGCTGGTGGAGGCCGGGGCGTCGCCCTCGGCGATGTAGAGCACGTCGCGGGCCTCGAACGTCTGCTTGGATCCGTCCGGCGCGGTGACGATCACGCGGTCGCCCTGTTTGCTGATCTTGCCATTGACCTGTCTACCCCCCAGCAGGTAGACGGTGTCGGCCTGCAGGGTCCAGGACAGGGCCAGTACGACCAGAACAGATGCAACTGAACGTTTCATGAGCGGCTCCCGGTTGAACAAAGGCTACAATGAATATAACGGGTTTCGTTTACAAATGTTCCCAGTTCTTGTCGAATCGGCCCCGCAGCGGCCGGGCTGGAACGATTTTGGCGACGTGAACCGTTTATGCGTCCGTAAGCACCCGCCCTGTTTGCAGGAGAACGTCATGCACAGATTCGCCAGTTTCGCCGTTATCTGCCTGTTCGTGCCATTGGCCGCTGGCCAGGGCTTCGGCCTGGACGACAGCGGATTCGGCGGCATTCCGGGCCTGGACGAGCCCTCTCCGGCCTCGCAGGCCATGGAAGTTCGTGCTGTCGCCTCGCTGCAGCAGGCCCTTCCGGGACAAGAGTTTACCGTAGCGCTCGAGGTCGTAGTCGCCGAGGGCTGGGCCTGGTATTCCCCGCATCCGGGCGAGGCGGCCCTGCCGGCAGAGATCCTTGTCGACCCGGAAACCCTCCGGGCCGGGCCCACTCTTTGGCCGCAAGACCAGGAGTACCAGACCGAGGGTCTGGATTTCACCAATCGCGCTTACAAGGGACGCACCGTGGTCTACGTGCCTGTGCGGATTCCTGCCGACGCCGAGGCCGGCAGCAAGATCAGTATGACCTTCCATGTCGAGAAACAGGTCTGCCGGGCCGGGGCCTGCGTAAACCTCGAAGGTGACAACGCCATCTCTGCCTCGACTGCGGTAACCGTCGGTCCCTCGACGCCCAATGAAGCGTGGAACGACGTCGATGACGGGCTGGAGACAGCGGTAAAGGCCGATCAGCTGTCTTCTGGGCCCGAGAGCGGCAACGGAGCCCAGTTGGACTTCGGCCAGGCCGTCGTCGTCGGCCAGACCGAACAGGGCGGGACTCTCTGGTTCCTTTTCCTGGCAGTCCTGGCGGGTCTGAGCTTCAACATCATGCCCTGCGTCCTGCCGATCGTACCGATGCGGATTTACAGTATCGTCGAGATGGCCAAGGAGAAACGCCGGCGGATGGTTACCCTGGGCCTGTCGTTCGCGCTGGGGATCGTGTTGTTCTTTGCCGCGATCGCGTTTGTGAATATCGGCGTGACGCTCGTCCGCGGCCAGGCCTACTCGTGGTCCGAGATGTGGCAGTACCGGTCGGTGCGTCTCGGGATGATATTCGTTCTGGTGGCCCTGGCGGCCAGCATGTTCGGCCTGTTCACCTTCCAGGTACCTCGGAAGATCAACCAGATCGAGGCCAGCGGGGCCTTGCAGAAACGCTCGGGCCATCTGGCTTCGGTGGGCATGGGGTTGATGATGGCGATCCTCTCGACGCCCTGCACGGGACCCGTGCTGGCGATGGTGATGGCCTGGGCGCAGATCCAGCCGCTCTGGATCGCCACGCTGGTCTTCCTGCTGCTGGGGCTGGGCATGGCCCTGCCGCATGCGCTGCTGGTGGCCTTTCCCGGCTTGATCCGCAAGATGCCCAAGCCCGGCGTGTGGATGGAATGGTTCAAGCAGTCCATGGGCTTCGTGCTGCTTCTGGTGGTCGCCTGGCTGCTGGATACCATCACGCCCGGCGGCTCGGCCGTGGCCTGGACGGTCGCCTTCGGCGTGGTCCTCTGCTTCGGGCTCTGGATGTGGGGCCAGTGGGTCAAGTACTCCGACCCGACAAAGAAAAAGGTCATCGTCCGTGCCGTGGCCGTGCTCCTGGTTGTCGCAGCCGGGATCTGGATGCTCCAGCCGGACAAACTCGCCATCCCTGCCCCGGCAGGACAGGCAATCGTTGCAGACCCGCCTGCAGATTCCGACGGGCGGCAGGAGCGGCCAGCCGGAGGCCACGCCCAGCCGCTTTCCAGCGATCCGATGCAGCAGATCCAGAGCGCCTGGTCTTCGGGTCAGCCGGTGGTCGTGAAATTCACCGCCAGCTGGTGCCTCGAATGCAAAGTCGTCCAGACCCGGATCTACGACAGCCCGGAAGTCCAGCAACGTTTCGCGACCACCAACGCGCTGGTGCTCAGGGCCGACGTGACCGATAAAGGCTCCCCGGGATCGAACTTCATGAGCAAGGCGTTCCCGGGCAAGGCCCCGCCTCTGACGGCCGTTTTCGTCCCGGGAGACGACAGGCCCCGTCTGCTGACCGGGTTGTTCAGCAAGCAGGAGCTGTTCGATCTGCTCCCTGCCGTCGAGAACCTGCGGACCTCCCTTTCCGACTGAGGCCTCGATACCTGCCCGGCCACGCGTGGTTGTACATGCGATACGGGGCCAAGCCGGGCAAGGCCGCCCGCATCGCCGCCGGTAACCGGGCTGCGATCTGGCAGCAGACTCTCCTGGCCGAGTCGAAGCGGCGCCCGCGGGGCTGGGCCCTGACCCAGGGCCGGGCCCCGACCGTGGAACTGGACGGAGACACCCTCCGGATCGGGCAGAGAAGCTATCTTCTAAAGGACAGGAGCATCGTCCTGCCCTGAGCCCTATGGCAAGATCCGGACTGCAGAAGCGATAGGATACTCCAGACAGCCTGAACTGAACGTTTCGGTTGGAAAAGGAGTTGACGATGATAGTCTGGGCAATTCTCCTGTTGGTTCTCTCGCTGGGGCTGGGCGCTTTGGGCTACCCCAAGGCTGCCAAGACCTCCCGGACCGCCGGGCTGGTCCTGCTGGGGCTGGTTGCGGCGATGGTCATCGGGGCGATCGTGCTGTTCCTCGTGATCCTGGGGATTCTGTTCTGACCCGCTGTCAGGCCGGGCAGAAGGTCCGGGCGTAAATCAAACCCCATTGCCCGCAGTTGCTGCCTTGTCTGGTAGCTGCAATGCTGTACAATCACCGGGATGGACCAGAAGTACATTCGCAACTTCAGTATCATTGCCCACATTGACCACGGCAAGAGCACCCTGGCCGACCGCATCCTGCTGCTGGCCGGGGCGATTTCCCCGCGCGAGTTCCGCGAGCAACTGCTCGACGACATGGACCTGGAACGCGAGCGGGGGATCACCATCAAGGCCTCGGCGGTGACCATCGAGTACGAGCACAAGGGACAGACCTACATGCTCAATCTCATCGATACCCCCGGCCACGTGGATTTCCACTACGAAGTCTCCCGCGCCCTGGCCGCCTGCGAGGGCGGACTTCTGGTCGTCGATGCTGCCCAGGGCGTCGAGGCCCAGACCGTCGCCAATGTCCACCTGGCCCAGCGGTCCGATCTGGGCCTCGTGCCGGTGATCAACAAGATCGACCTGCCCTCGGCGATGCCCGAAGATGCGGCCATGGAAGTCGAACGCCTGATGGACTACCCGGCAGAGGACTGTATCTTCACCTCCGCCAAGACCGGCGAGGGCATACCCGAGCTGATGGCGGCGATCGTCGAGAAGCTGCCCAGCCCCGTCGGCGATCCGTCGGGTAAGACGCGGGCACTGATCTTCGACAGCACGTACGACGATTACCGTGGCGTGGTGGTCTACTTCCGCCTGGTCGACGGTTCGCTGAAAGTTGGCGACAAGATCCGCACGCTGGGCACGGAGGAAGTTTACCAGATCACGGAAATGGGCAAGTTCTGCCCGCGGCCCAAGCAGGTCAAACAGATGGACGCCGGCGAGGTCGGCTATCTCGTCGCAGCCATCCGTTCGGTCCAGTCGATCCACGTTGGAGACACGATCACCCTGGCCTCTGCCCCGGCCGACAAACCCCTGCCCGGCTACCGCCCCCCGCAGCAGATGGTCTTCTCGGACTTCTTCCCCGGGCCCACCACGCAATTCCCGGAGATGCGCGAGGCGCTCGAGAAGCTCCAGCTCAATGACTCCTCGCTGATCTTCCAGCCCATCAGTTCCGACGCCCTGGGCTTCGGCTTCCGCTGCGGCTTTCTGGGCATGCTGCACCTGGAGATCATCCAGGAACGCCTCGAACGCGAGTTCGACATCGAGGTGGTCCAGACAGCCCCGACCGTCCCGTACCACGTGCTGAAAACCGATGGCGAGGTCATGGAAGTCGATTCTGCCGGGGACATGCCCGACCCGAACTACATCGAGGAAATCCGCGAGCCGATGTGCCGCGTCGACCTGATCGTCACCACAGAGGCGATCGGAAGCGTCATGCAGTTGGCCGAGGACCGCCGGGCCGTCTATCAGAAGCAGGAGCACCTCTCTGCCGACCGGGTGATCCTGACCTACGAGTTCCCCCTGGCCGAACTGATCTACGACTTCTACGACAAGCTCAAATCCGCCACGCGCGGCTATGGCACGATGGACTACGAAGTCATCGGCTACTACCCCAACGACCTGGTCAAACTGGATATCCTCGTCAACGGCCAGAAGGTCGACGCCCTGTCGGTGATCTGCCACCGCTCCAAGGCCGACCCGCGAGGCCGGGCCGTCATCCGGAAACTACGCAAGGAGATCGAGCGACACCAGTTCGAGATCCCGCTCCAGGCCGCCATCGGCACGAGGATTATCGCACGCGAGTCGATCAAGGCCCTGCGCAAGAACGTGACCGCCAAGTGCTACGGCGGCGACGTCTCGCGGAAACGCAAGCTGCTGGAGAAGCAGAAGGAAGGCAAGCGCCGGATGAAGATGGTCGGATCGGTGGAAATCCCCCAGAAGGCCTTCATGGCCGTCCTGGAAGACGGGGAAGAGTAGCCGCCCCGTCGGCGTGGACACGAAACCATGACGCAACTGATACTCTGGACCGTGCTGATCCTGCTGGTGCTGCCGATCGCCGCCCTGGCCGTACTGCACCACAGCCTTGTCCAGGCCCGCCTGGCCTGCCAGGAGTCCTGGACGCAGTTGACCGGCGTACTGAAAGGCCGACTCGCCCTCGTGCCCCATCTGCTCCAACTGGCCGAGGAATACGCCGCAGCCGGACAGGACGTCTGCCGCGAAGTCCGCGCCGCGCGCAAGGAAGCCTCCCAGGCCCGGGGCGTCCAGGCGAGGGGACAGGCCGAGACGCGACTGGTCGAGGCCCTGGCCGGCCTCTTCGACCTGGCCGAGCGATACCCCGGGCTCAAAAGCCACACCGAATTCGCCCGCCTGCGAGAGGAACTCCGCTCTGCCGAGAACCGCATCGGCCTGGCCGCCGACGACTACAACAGTCGCGTCCGATCCTACAACGACCTCCGCGAGAGGAAGATCCACGGCCTGCTGGCCCGCGCGATGAAACTCAAACCCGTCCACGAATTCCCCGACGCAGCGGTCCGAACCGAGAACTGCTGAACCGGCCGCCCGTTTTGCCCACAGTCCTGACAGGGCGTTTGCCGATACTCCCAACATGTCCCACAACTTCACCGATGATCTCGGTCAGGTCTGCCGCTGGATGCTGCTGACCCTGGCAGGCCTCTTCGTCCTGACTACAGGCTGGGCCATCCTCGCCAGTCTCGAACAGGCTCCGCTGCTGGGCGAACAGGCTTTCGCCGCAGGCGACTACATCCTGGATCCCCGCAAAGAGAGCCTCTATTTCGGCATCGCGGCAGATCCGCCCCTGGCCAAGGGGCCTTTGGGTATGGCCCGTCTTGAAGGCCAGAGCGTCCGGTTGCTGAAATCCTATGCCCCGGGGAGTTTCCTGCTGCTGGCCAAGCCCATGCCGGGCCAACAGCAGAGTGTTCCTTTCCTCGGCCCGCCTTACACGCGTCTGGCCCTTTCCCGTGCTGCCTCCGGAATCCGCAGGATACCCAGGAATCAGCCGCTCTTACTGCTGCACTCGGACATGCTCGCCGGCGATTCAGAGAAATGGGCCCGGTGGGTCGGGCAGCAGGACGACAGGCGGAATCTGGCAGCGATCTGTCCGGCAGCCGCCCAGCAGCTCGATCGGCAGAAGCGTTCTATAGACCAGCACATGCCTGACCTGCCTGTCCTGTTCGTCCAGGACCCCGACGGCAGATGGCCGCTGAACTACAGGAACCTGATCAACGTGGCCGAACGGCGGAACTTCCACAATGCCATCTTCGTAACCGATCAACCTGCACAAGCCCGCGCTTGGGACCGACTGAAATACAAGGTCGTCCTGCTGGCCTCCTCCCCAGAGGGGCCGCTGCCCGAGTCGATCCGGTTGGCCGACTCGCTCGAACGGTTGGCAGAAACGCTGGATTCAGCTTCCCCAGGACGGTAACATGATGGCCTGCCGACGCAGAAGAACCTGAGCCCCGGGAGATTCAACGTGCCTCGCAGAACAACACGGATGTTGCTTTCAGCAGTGGCAGCGGCCGCCTTGGCCTCAGGTTGCGCCCAGACCGACCCTGAGCCCCTGGCCCGCCTGGTCACCCCCTCGATCGGCGTAGAGCCCTTGCCCCAGCCCATTCTCCGCGGCCGCCTGGCCAAGGCACCGTCCCACGACAAGCAGTGGCTCGCCGAGAACCCCAGGCCCTGGAAGTACATCGTCATCCACCATTCCGCCACCGACGCGGGAAACGCCAAGGCTTTCGACGCCGCCCACCGGGGACGCGGCTGGGACGAACTGGGATACCATTTCGTCATCAACAACGGCTCCGGCGGCGCAGACGGGCAGGTCGAGGTCGGCTCGCGATGGGTCAAGCAGAAGCACGGCGCCCACACCGGCGGGACACCCGAAAACGAATACAATGAACTGGGCATCGGCGTCTGCTTGGTCGGCGACTTCACCCGCGCTCGACCCAGCGATAAGCAATCACTGGCCCTGACGCGCCTGGTCGAGTACCTCTCCTGGCGGTTCAAGATCCCTCCTTCCCGCATCATCGGCCACTGCCAGGCCCCCGAAACCCACACCTCCTGCCCCGGCGACATGCTCCTGGATCACATCGCCGCGACGTGGCAGGATCCCGAAAGCGCCACTGTCGCCAAAGCCCGCGACGACCAGGCCGATTCGTCCGAGTAGCCAGGGCAACCGGAAACTTATGGGGAACGTGCTCTTGGAGGGGGTGATTCTGGCCGATATGGTCCCGGACAAAACCTCCATAGGTAGCGGTATTCCGATTTACGGATTATCCGGAGGATGGTAGACTGACGACGCAGATGGCGGTAGCCATCGCCGGCTTGAAAGAGGAGCACCAGTCTCGCATTATTGCGATTCTGGCTTTCGAGGCCCGGTCAGAGTCGTACCTGTGTTATGAACATGGGAGGAGGAATTCAGTGGAGGCTGATCGATGAAGAAGTACCTCGTTCTCGCGTTTTCCCTTGCCCTTTCCGCCTTGCCTGCTGCGGCAGGAAGTATCGACATAGACGTTACCGCCGATGACGTCTGGACTTCGCCAGGCGACGATGTCGATTACGGCAGTACGGGCACGGGCACCCTGGATGTCTTCGGTGCCCAGCTGACCATCGGCAGCAAGTGGGAAAGCGGGTATTCCGGCGCGAAGACTTTCTGGAATCTGTACAACGGCGCCAGCATCCTGCTGAATTCATCCGCCCGGATCAACAACAACCAGAGCGACCTGATCAATGCCCGGGACTTCGTCGTCGCCGGTGACGGAACGTTTGAGCTTCTGGCAGGCTACAATGCCGACCTCGGCAGCGAGGTCAACCCCGTCGGAGGGCTTTCAACGCTGGTGGTCGCAGATGGGGCGACCTACGTCACCAACGCCAACCAGAACCTCCCGTCGATCTGGAAGTACACGATGGACAAGACCAACCAAAAGCACAAGACGCATCACGGCCTGCTGACCTTCAAGAACACCAACGGCAGCAGCCCGACCTGGCAGGTCCGAAATGAGTCGGTGGTCTATGACGGCGGGATCAGTTGGGACGGTGCCTGGACGCTGGATATCGCAGATGGCCTCTCCGTGCTCAGCGACACGGCCTACGAGCAGTCCGTCGTCGGCCCACATGTGCATTTCGGAACCTATCGCGGCGCGACTGCCGGCGCGGTGCTGACCAAGATCGGCCAGGGTGAACTGATCATCGCCCGCGGCGGAATCCAGGGCTACATCGACGGCGACAGGATGGATATCCAGGCCGGTACCGTCGAGTTCAACTCCGACCCGGGCCAGCCCGACCAGCACTACTACACCAACGCTGCTTCCGGGCAGAACCTGGAGATCCTGGTCGCCGACGGCGCAGCGGTCAAGTTCCACAGCTACACCTGGCCGTACGATACCAACTGGGCTGCCAGCCAGTACGGCACGCCCAGCGTTGACGATTACGGTACCGACAACACCCACCGCATCAAGTCGATTACCGCCGGCGGCTATATCCTGGTTGGCGGGCTGACCCAGACCCAGGCGAACAACCTGCCCGCCGAGACAGCCGCTGCCAACGACGCGAAACTGTACGTGAAACAGGACGTGGCCCTGACCGCCTCGGCCGTGCTGGAAATCGTCCTCGGGGCCGACGACCTCAGCGATGACTTCCAGGTCCTTATCGACGGCATGTTCAGCCAGAACGGCACGCTGAAGATCACCAATGCCGGCAACCTCGGTGTGGGGCAGTACGACCTGTTCGACGCCGGCACGTTCACAGGCAGTTTCGCCGTTGTGGACCTCGGCGGATTCGTCGGTGCCTATGACAATACCACCGGCGTGCTCGACATCCAGGCCATTCCCGAGCCGGCCACCATGGGCCTGCTGGCTGGCGGCTGCCTGTACGTGATTCGCCGCCGTCGCCACGCCTGAAAGAAAGCCTGAGAGAGGGTGACTCAACTGCCCTCGGAAGTCTCCCCGGTCAGGGGCGGACGAACCATCTGAGCGGATGGCCGGTTTACCCGGCCATCCGCTCCTGCATTTCCAGGATGTCAGCTGTGGCAACAGCCTCTCTATCGGGTGGCGGTCCGAGAGAAGCAGGATTCAGCAAGCATCTCGCTTCAGTCGCCTTGGCTGCCGGGAGTTGACAGTCTGGATCGTGACCCTGCATGGGCACCCGTGGCAGTGGGCGGCACAGATATGTCTTGTGGAGCAGTTCGGGAGTTTTGACCAGTCAATGTCATATAACTGGCCTGGCTTGTCCTCAGTTGTGCGAAACTGCTGGGACATAACGCATAAAAGTTGAATTTACAAACTCTTGCGATCGTTGTGCTTTCGGGAAAAAGGGCTTTGTCGGTGGTTTAAGGGGTGGATTTGGCCTTGACATTCTGTGGGAATCCGGTATTATGTCCATTGTCGTGATGGGAGCAAAGAAGGCTCCCGGAATGGCGAGCCAGTTGACAATCGGGTTGAGCAGGGAAGTCTGATCAAGAGAGGTCGCAGTACTTCGTGAAGATGTCGTCCCCCGTCCTGAATGGATTGTTCCGCCTGAAGTCTATCCTGGCAACCAGTAGTACCGGACCCTGCGGGGTCCATTCTGACTGGGAGGTGCATTTTTATTTGTCTCAAAGCTCGGGTGTGGAACCCGGCAGCAATAGTTCAGTGAGATGTATGTAGTGCACTGAACAACCTGCGGGTCTGGCAAATCACGTACATCAGCCCCGCATCACATTTTTTTGCCCAGAGGAGGGCAGAGGAGATTCACATGAAGAAGGCATTGATTGTTCTTGCAGTCACAGCGATCGCCGTTCCGGCCTTGGCCGCCAAGCCGGCTCCGATCTACACCGACAATTTCGACGGTTACGCTGATGGCACGACCTTGGCCGGGAATGGTGACTGGACGCTGGAGAATGGCAAGGCCCGGGAATACGCTCCGGTGATTCAGAGCGGCGCGGTCAAGTACGCCCCAGCGGGCCAGGAACCGGACAACGTCTGGCTGAAGCTCGGCACCGGTGGCGCCAACGTCCACGGCGCCCTTTCTACGTACATCATGGAGTTTGACCTGACGATCGACGACCTGAGTGCGTTCGGGAATAACCCCAAGCCGAAGATCTTCGGCAACCTGAAGGGCAGCTTCGGCGACGGTCAGGTGAATTTGTCGGTCCAATTCGTTGAGAACGCCATCACTGGAAACACGATGGAACTCGGCCTGTACGATGCCACTGACCAGGACTACGCCTGGAGCGGCCTGACCTTCAAAGCCGGCGACACCGTCACCGTTGCGTTCGGCCACGTCGACAACGAGGCTTCACTGTGGCTGAACAAGGACTTCTCCGTCGACACCCCCGATGCGACCAACAGCAGCTCGCTCTACGACGCTTCGACCGGTTTCATGTCCGCCAGCTGGGGCCCTGGCCCGGCTTACACGATGGACAACCTGGCGATCTACGATGTTGTCCCCGAGCCGGCCACGATGAGCCTGCTGGGCCTCGGTGGCCTGGCCGTCCTGCGTCGCCGTCGTCGCAAATAAGGGAAGACCAGATAGCATCCTTTAAACTCAAAGGGATGAGAAGGCCGCCCTACAGTTAGAAATGCAGTAATCAGCCGGGCGGCCTGTACAGGCCGTCCGGCTTCTTGTAACTGGCCTGGTCCGGGTCGCCTCATCCAGGCGGCCCGGATCTGGCTGATTCAAGCCCACCTGGCAGTTTCTCGAGTGAACCATCAACAATCAGAAAACCGCGCTTGGAGCGCGGACCGCAGCGATTCATGGCAACCCGCAGCGGTTGCGAAGCGCACAGAAAATCTCACATGAAGAAAGAGGAATAGACATGAGAATCCTGCAACGAAGTTGGATGCTCACATTGCTGATCGCCCTGATGGCGACGGCTTCTGTGGCGTCCGCGCAGACTTGGGTCGGAGCCGAGACCGGCACGGCCGATTATAACACGTCGGGCAACTGGAGCCCGGCTGCGGTTCCGGACGCTGCCGGGGCCTCAGCCCAGTTCAGCGGCCTGGATGTAAGCTCACCCGTGGAAGTCGCCCTGAGCCTTCCTGTCACGCTCGGCGATCTGCAGATCACCGGGAGCCAGTACCAGGCGAACTTCTCGCTGACCGACTCGGAAATCACCTTCGACAACGGCGGCAGCGGCGCGACCATGCTGATCCAGCAGACCGGCGCCCTGAACGCCTATACCTTTTCCGGCGTTGCCCAGCAGGTAGCAGACGTGCTCATCGCCGGCGATGTCGTACTGAATGACAACCTGGCCGTGACGATCAACAATGACGATTCCCGCCGCTATCTGCAGCTGGACGGCAATATCACGGATCTGGGGACCAACGCGATGAGCTTCACGGCCGACGCGGCGACGACCGTCATCCAGGATGGTGACGTAACCATCGATTCGCTGGTTATCGGCGAGAATGTGACGTATCGCAAGAACGGCGCGACGACGATCAACAGCCTGACGGTCCAGTCCGGCGGGACGATCTCAGCCGGCGATGCCTTCCTCTCTTCGTTTACTCTGGGCACCAACGCCACACTCGGCGCCGGAGCGATGATCGCTCACAGCGATCTCGACGCCAGCGGCACGAACACCATCCAGAACCTCGGCATGACGCCGCAGTTCATCTACGGGATCCGTGGCGACACTTACGGTGAAGGCAGCGGTAATACCGGAACCCCGGTGACACTGGAAGTCGGTACCGGCTCGTCGGGCCCCTGGGCGGGCATCGGCGCCGATACGACCTATAACAGCGGCAACCCTCGCCAGCACTCGTTCGGCACGGATCTTGACACGGTTAACCTGGCCGGAGACATGGAAATCCGGACCACCAGCGGTATCAAGAGAGACAAGTACAGTCTGGGCCAGAGCGGCATGATGAGCCTCAATGCCAAACTTACAGGCGGGGCCCCGTCGAGCATGATCGACGTGACGGGCCCGGGCATCGTCATTGTCACCAACAACGAAAATACCGTTCGGGGCACCTGGAACGTTACAGGCGGCGCAGTTCTCCGTCCCGACCTGTTCGGCGATTCCGCTGCGACCAACACCCAGGACGTTCTGGGCGATGCCGAAAATGACATTATCCTCGACAACGGCACATTGGCCTTCCGCGCCGGTGGCAACGGCCAGGAGGCAGACCTGCAGTCTACCCGATCAATTACCATCGGTCCCGGCGGCGGCGAGATCTACCTCGATTACGGCACGAACTACTACAACTCCGGTTCGACGACAGCCCTGACCAGCAAGTACGCGTTCCAGTCGGCTGTTGTGAATGGCGATGTGAACCCGAATATCAGTCAGCCTCCGGCGCCGCTGGCCGTGATAGAGGAATACACGATCGGGCAGCTGAACCTGAACACGGCTGGTCAGCTTGCCGGAACAGGCACGCTTGTCAAGGATGGTCGCGGTACGCTGTTTATCGCTGATTCCAACGTTGGATTCAGCGGTGACGTTCATGTCAAGCAAGGTTCGCTTATCGCAGCCAAGTCCGACTCCATCGGTAGCTCCGGAACGATTACCGTCGATGCCGGCGCCATCTACGCCAATGGTCCGAACCCCAGCGCTGCAGACGTAGCCCGGGTAACCGGGGAAGGGATCTTCGCCCTTGGCGGAAGCTACGGCGGAACCATCGATTTCAGCAGCGAGAACCTCTGGCTGCACAGTTGGAAACCCGGTAGCGACAACGTCACCGTCGACTTCGCCAACATCACCCCCAACGCCGGCCTAGGCTATCAGTTCGGTGGAGCCGGAGGCGTTCTGTTTGTCGACGGTTCCTGGGGTGCTGACGACGTTACCATTCAGGGGCCTGGGGTGACGATTCTGACCGGCGACAACAGTGCTTCGACCGGCAGCCTCGACTTCACTGCCGGCGGCTTGGGTATCGGCAGCGATCTGGCTATCGGCGGCAGTCCGTCTGCCAAGAAAGTCGTGACGTTGGATTGGTCCTTTAGCGATGCCAACCCGCCCAAGGGACTTCTCTATGCCAATGGTCAGCATGGTGCCAGCATCAATCGCGGTTACGAGATCGAGCTGGCCGGCGGCCAGGTCGGTTTCGTAGGCGGGTTCACACTGACCAGTCTCGATCAGCTCGGTGTCATCCAGAACCTGGGTGGTGTCAGCATCGTCGGTATTGGCTTTAATGGTGACAGCGGCACGGTGGATGCCTCGGCGGTGGACATCACCGACGTCGACGGCAACGCTACGCTTCTGATCAAGCGCGGTAGCGACAGTACACTCGACCTGCGTGGTTCGGCCAACACCTATACCCAGCAGACTTTCATCTACGCTGGCGATGTGCTGGTCGACAATGGCAACCAACTGTCCTCGAATCGTCTGGCCCTCTATGCCCAGGCCTTTGACAACACTTCGCCCGCCACCCTCCGTTTGACCGGTACGATGAACTGGACGGGCAGCCGGATCGATCTGGCTCAAGGTGCCCGGATCTCCGAAGGCAGCCGCGAGGCAACCATTGAAGTGGACGCCGGCGCAACAGCTACCTTGAACGCTGATCTGACTACACAGGTTCCGTCTGCCCGTCTGAACAAGACAGGCGAGGGCACTCTTGTTCTGGATGGCATTGCCAATGTCAGTGCTGCCAACAAGGGCTGGGGTCTCCGGATTCAGGCCGGCCAAGTGCAGCTGAATCAGCTTCCCAACGGAGGCGAAGGCTTCAATGGCGCACTGATTCTGGAAGGTGGCGACCTGACCATGCTCGCTGCCAGTGGTTTGACCTCCGCCGGAGCTGGCGAAGGCGACGTTGACTATGGCTTCCTCGGCATGGTCGTCAAAGAGGCAACCAGTTCCACGGTTTCCGTTGAGAATGGAGGCCTGCTGCAGATTACCGGCGGGCTGAACAGCCCCTTCAATTCCTGGAAAGGCGAAATCGTCTTCGCCGGTGCCAACGAAACCTCAGCCGGTGCCGATGACTGGGGCGTCTTCCGGATCAACGATTCGACTGCAGGTCTCGGTTGGTCCTCCGATAGCGAAGGGACCCTGACGATCCAGTCGGGTCACTTCAAGGCACTGGGCTTGGCCAAGCCCAGGTTCCCCTTGACCAGCGGATTTACGCTGAATGTTCTGGGTGGCAAGATCACCGAGAGCAGCCAGGGCGTTTCCGGCGCTCTGACGCTGGATGATGGCGATGCGTTGACCGTGGCTCCGCAGATCGCGGACCTGAATGTCTACGGCAGTGGCGACACGACGTGGAACGGAACGGTCGTGGTCACGGGCAACACCTTTGAGCTGAAGCGTTCCGGCGGCACGGTCAGTGTCGCAGCCGACTCGACGCTGCAGATCAACGATGGCGGATCGGCCCTGATCGGCGGCAGCGTCAACACGCTGACCGACGGGGTCAACAACGTCACCGTGATCAACGACGGCACCTTCACCGTCAGCGGCAGCAAGGCCACGCCTGCCGTTACCGCAGCCACTGAAGGCCTTGGCCAGACCAACCTCAATGCCGGCTCGACCCTCTCGGTCGAACTGTTGGAGCAGCTGGGCCTGAGCCTCGGCGACAACGCCACGCTGGAACTGCTGGTCGAAAACGCCAACAGCATCGATTCGCTGAGCCTTGGCACCGATTCGCAGATCGCCTTCGCCGCCGCCGGTACGATGCTCAGCATCGCAGATTCCGCCGACGACTACACCGAGGCAGAACTCAACGCCCTGTTGGGCAGCGTGTTCGTCAACACCTCCGGCGACGCCAATCTGGCAGTCGGCCTGAAGCAACTGACCGACGCCGACCCGTCCCTGCTGATGCTCACCCTCAAGGGGGACGCGAATCTGGACGGGGCCGTCAGCATTGGCGACCTGGGTATCCTGGCCGGCAATTACGGCACGCTCGGCGGAGCGACCTGGGATATGGGCGACTTCAATGGCGATGGTAACGTCACCATCGGCGACCTGGGTATCCTGGCCGGCCTGTACGGCCAGCAGTTGCCCGTCTCGGCCCCGCTGAGCGTCAGTGTTGTTCCCGAACCGGCGACGATGGGCCTGCTGGGCCTGGGCGGCCTGGCGATGCTGCGTCGCCGTCGTCG